>NZ_JAULUC010000001.1:0-476181 GCF_052851275.1 Burkholderia sp. SR8 | reverse complement strand
TATCGGGCCGTATTTCCAGCGCCGTCTGCGCGCTGCGCTCGGCGATCATCCGATCGTCGGCGAGATTGCGGGGGCAGGGCTCGTCGCAGGCGTCCAGCTCGCGCGCGATCGTGCGCGGCGCGAGCGATTCGACTCGAGCGTCGATATCGGCACGGTCTGCCGGGACTTCTGCTTCAACGGGAACCTGATCATGCGCGCGACCGGCGACCGGATGCTGTTGTCGCCGCCGCTCGTGATCCGCGAGGCGGAGGTCGACGAGATCGTCGACAAGGCCAAGCGTGCGTTCGACGCAACCGCGCAGCGGATCGGGGAGGTGAGGTGAGTGGAGCGCCGCGCTTCGATCAGGCGTAGTCGAAGCGCTGCTGGTCGAACTCGATGATGCGCGCGACACACGCGGCAATCGACATCGTCCCGGTCTCGACGACGAGATCGGGTGCGACCGGCACCTCGTATGGATCCGAGATGCCGGTGAACTGGCGCGTCTGGCCGGTCATCGCCTTCGCGTACAGGCGCTTCGGGTCGCGCGCCGAGCAGGTCTCGATATCGGTCTTCAGATAGATCTCGACGAAGCGCGCGTCGCCGATGGTGTCGCGGGCCAGTTGCCGGTCGGCCGCATACGGGGAAATCAGCGCAACGATCACCATGATTCCCTGGTTGTTCAGCAGCTTCGCGATTTCCGCGGTGCGCCGGCAGTTCTCGGCGCGATCGTCGCGCCTGAATCCGAGATCGTGCGAGACGCCCGAACGCAATTCGTCGCCATCGAGAATGCAGACAGGAACGTCGTGCGCGCGCAAGTGTGCGGCGATCTCGCGCGACAGCGTGGATTTTCCGGCGCCGCTCAGGCCGGTCAACCACAGGGTGTGTGAATTCGGCAATGTCATGGGTGTATTGCGACGGTGTCAGCCAGCCGCGCAATGCGCGCGTTCCGGATCCCGGTCGTCTTGATTGGAGTGGGAAGCCGGTGCCGCTCGGCCGGCCGTCATTGTCGGTCGATTCTAGTCAGCCGGTAAATGCTCAATGTTACGAATTCGTTACCGTTTATTACATCTCGGCGATGCGTCATGTCGCACAGTGACCATGAGGGCGCATGGCGGTGTCCCAATGCGTGCATCGCGTGCGCCGTTGTCGCGCGATTGCTGCTCGGTCGTGAACAATTGCAAACGCGCCGCGCAAAACGAAAAGGGCCTGCGTCGTGAAACGCAGGCCCTTGAATTCTTTGGTGGCGGTACTTCCCTCGAATAGATCCTTCTACGCCTTTGTGGTGGCGGAGTCGCGGATTCTAGATTGTGAAAGTACCACCAAAAATACCACCGTAGACGGTCGATAGGCTCAGTCGATCGAGCCGCCGAAATCTGCCGGCCGACTGCGGCGGATGAGCCATAATCAGTTCAGCCCCTGCCTAGCTTTAGCGGGCGAAAAGCCGGACACCTTCACCGGCCTGGCGGGAGCCTTCATGAAGGGTGCGCACGAAGGGGCGCTATATGGCAACCAAGTTCAATAAGGGACTGACTGTCCGTCCGTTTGGGGCGGCGCTGCTTTCAATTGCAGAACTGAGGGCATGGCTTGCGCATGATCGCCAAGAACTGGAAACGGATCCGCCATTGGCCGAGTCCGGCTTCATTCAGATCGAAGTCTTGCTGTGCGATATCGAGCGTGCCGCGCTAGGCGAATATACGCCAGAGGCGGCGCAGGTGATTGTCGACATCAGACCAGCTATTGCGTCTCGTGAGCTTATTGACGAAGCGCCGACGTGGGCCATCGCCGCTGAACTCCACCTTTTTTGGCGCAAACGCCTCAGTGCGGCGTTTGAGCGGGGAGAGCTGAGGATGCTGGACGCTGTCACGAAACAGCCAATAGAGCTGGAAGCAGATGCCGCGCCCGATGTTTTGCCACGGCGAAACAAGCTGACCAAGGAGCAACAGCGCGAGATCGTCCAGCGGGAAAAAGAAGGGGTGACCCACCAGGCGTTGGCAAATGCATTCGGGGTGAGTCGTCAGCGCATCGACGCTATATGCAAAAGCGCAAAGCTGGCTCCAGTGTCGCCGTTCCCGGGTGTGGCGACTAAGTTACGCTAGTTGCCTTTGTAGTTGCCGCAACATCCCTAGTCGCCCCGTCCAGCGGGGCTCCGATGTTGCGGTTTGATTGCCTACGGTCTGCTTCGATAGCTTGGCTTCATTCCCAAGACGGCTTGGGAAGTACTTATGGAGCCAAGCATGGCCGATCAAATCAAAAAGGCGTTGATTCGCCGTAAGCGCGTCGAAGAACTCACGTCTCTGTCGAGAACGTCCATCTATCAACGGATGCGCGACAAGACGTTCCCCGGAAGCGTTCGCCTCGGTGCGGGCCGTTCGGTGGCATGGCGCCTCGAGGACATCGAGAAGTGGCTTGCCAACCCCGCGGCATACAAGGTGGAGGGCTGAAATATGGCCGATAACCACCAGCCGCCGATCTGCGAAATTCAACGGGGCTCGCGTGAGCGCTTGCGCGTCGAGCTGACTGAGCGCAACGGGAAATGGTACGTCGACTGCCGGGTATGGTTCGTCGGTGCTGACGGAAATTTCAAGCCGAGCGGTAAGGGCGTCTGCATCAGGCGAGACCACCTCGCACCGTTGATTCAGGGGCTCGGCCTGGCGGCGCGCGCACTCGATGGCGAGGTGCGGTGATGTCGCCTTCGAAGATCTCCTTGAAATCGCGACCGAGGGGTGTGTATACTTCGTTCACGGTGCTCAAAACACCTCGTACAGCGGTCCAGTCGCCCCGAAAGTCAGCGGCTATTTTTGCGCCCATTGGTTTCGCTCCAAAGGGCGGGAGTGCGGCTAATAAAAGACCCGAAAGGGGAATATGCCCGCGGCCTGTACGCCGTTTTGAGCTCCTGCCCACCCGTCTCAAAAGCGGGTTTCGTCTCACGTACAGGAGCAAAGCCATGCGCGCTATCCTCGCTCGTCCCGAGCAAATCCAATCCCTCATTTCGACCATTTCGGCAGTCTTCGCGGCGGCATTTGAGCGCGCGCCGGAAGAAACGCGCAGGGGCGGAATGAACGCAGTCCTCAACGTCGAAATGGAAGGCGAGCGCGGCGCGATTCTCAAGGCTCTCCGTGGGCTTTCTCGCTTCGACACTGCCATCGTTGCGGCCACAGTGCTCCCCGCTGGAACCCAGAACGAAGCCCGTACCAGCGCAATCGAATTCCTCGTTGCATTCGCCATGCCGGCGCAACTCGCGAAGCGCATCGATAGCGTGCTCGCACGACACCTGATCGGCAGGCATTTCGGCGGTCGAATCGACTACAAGGAACTCGGCGCCATCCACGACCTTGATCCGAGCAACGTGCGGCGGCGCGCGTGTGCCGTATCCGAAGCACTCATGGTGGAGGAGAGAGCGACTTGGGAGCGGGTCGCATCGTGCTTGCGCGATGCCGTCGCGGCGCACAGCAGTTCGCGTTTCTCGATGGAGGTCTAATGGCCCGCATCCGCACGATCAAGCCAGAATTCTGGACCGACGAAAAGGTCGCCATGCTTTCGATGGCGGCCCGTCTCCTGTTCATTGGAATGTGGAACTACGCCGATGACAGCGGAAACATAGAGCACTCGGCGATGCGTCTGAAGATGCAGATATTCCCCTGCGACGACATCGATTGCGCGCCTCTCATTGCATCACTGATAGCTCATGGAATGCTCATTGAGTACTCAGTGAGTGGCAAGAAATACCTACACATCAGAACGTTTGACAAGCATCAAGTCATCAACCGGCCATCCAAGAGCCGCCTTCCGACGTTTTTGCATACCCACCCAGTTAAGGATTCCAAACCTATTCATGGAGCGATCATTGATGGCTCAATGAGTGGTAACGGAGCAGTCACGCATGGCTCATTGACGGAAGTGGAAGTGGAAGTGGAAGTGGAAGGGAATCTTTCTAATAGTCGTCGTCTGTGCACAGCAGACGGTCGGCCTGTGGATAACTCACCGGACATCCAGCAACAGCAAAAAGACGAGACGACGACTGAGGGGAATCGTACCGATTCCCAAACCCTGAACCCCGCAAGCCAAGAATCGGGCGCTGGTGCCGTTGCTTCGGGTCAGGATGAGTCAATGCATCAGCAAGGGGACACGAGCGGCATGGCGGCCCCGGCATGCGTCGCGGATGAAGGAATTCCCCCGCTGTCGGTGTCCGTTGAGTGGCTGCAGGAGCGTTGCGTCCAGATCGACGCGTCAAACGACCTGCTGATCGGCTGGCGGCGCGCTGGCGTGACGGAAGGCCAGTTCACCATCGCCATCGGCAAGGCCAAGGCATACAAGCTCAAACACATCCCGGCGAACTACCTGGCATCGATCATCGCCGAGATGATTAATCCGCCGGAACGGGCATCGAAGCGTATCGCGCTGGGCGACGACGAGAAAAGCCTGAAGGCGGCGGCGCGCGAGCTCGGCATGGACGAAGGGCGCCAAGGCGAGAGCCTGAAGCAGTACAAGGCGCGGATCCTTGCGCGGATGAATCAAGGGAGCCGACCGGCATGAGCGAAGATTGCGCTGTCGGTATGTGGCTAGCGTGGGGCAAGTACTTCGCCGGAGACCTCGTGCTTCGCTTCCGCTGGGGGATGATTTGCATCATCGAGGAGTTGGCGGATCTCGAGTCTTGGCCGAGAGGTCAGGTCACGCGGGCGACGTACGAGATGGCATGCGGCCCGATCGGCGACATCCTTCCAAACTTCCACCACTACGTTGCTCGCCTTGAGGCTGCTCGCGCGGCATATCGCGCTATCCGGACCATTCGGCGGCAATGTTCGCGGGAGTGGATTCGATGAAGGCCATCCGTCTTTTCGAGAACTCCGTCGAGCTGCTGGCAATGATGCAGACCCTTTCAGGCCGGCGCGCGGATATCGCGCCTGAAATAATGCGTCGACTCGAATCTCAGCGAGCTGCCGCAACATCGTTGGGGCGATTTAGCCAAGGCCTGAATCTTGATGGCTACGGACATGCGCGCGAAATGTTGCCGGCGGTGGTGTCCGGCTTCATGCCTGTTGAGCGGCTCTACGTTCTGATGCTCCAACTCGAATGCGATTTCCGCGGAGCGGCGGCGCGGGCACAAAGAGCAACATCCGGTAAAAGATTTGACGCGTTTTGGGATGCGTTCGACGCGTTGGTGCGACGTCGGACATGCCGGACTGCAGAAGAGGTGTATGAGGCGGTGAAAGCCTCGGGCGTCGCCGGCCAACATCCGAAACTGAGCGTCGCCAAGCGGCGTTATGGAAAAGTGGCGAAATGAATCTCTCAGACATTCCATTTGCTTGGACAGCGCTAATCCACGCGGCATGATGAAAGTAACCCAATCTCCCTTTCGACTGGAGCATCGAGATGGCAGAACGCACGTTGGAGCATGTCAATGAATACGTGGTCGACCGCGTGACCATTCCGCTTGCCTCCCGAGAGTGCGTCGCCGGACCAGTCCTTAAAGAGGACGGAACGCTCGACTACTACCTGATCGTGCTATGGGAAGCCATCAACCTCTACCACGGTGCTGCAAAGGCGTATGCCGCTAGCCGCGGTTTCAGGATCCCGAACCGGCGCGAAGGACGCGTATTGCGGGCTGCGTTCCCCGAGATCTTTGGATCGGTGGCCTATTGGCTCGAGGAGGATTGCGAGGGAGATCCCGCTTCCGCCTGGCATCAACGTGCGTACGATGGCGGCCAAGGCATTGCACCCAAGAACACCAATATCCGCGCAGTCCTCGTCCGCAGATTCGAAACCTGATCCAGACGATCGCCTTATCTTCCAGAAGTCACCTGATACAAATAGGAGCACAAAATGACAGCCATCCCCGTCACATGGAATTCCCCGAGCACGGCCAACGCTCAACTCAGTCCCCTCTTCGACTCGGCCGGCGGCGTGAGCAACGTGATTGTGCAACTCACGGACTGGCCGGGCGCCGGTGGAGCTCCGCACTGCCAGGCCACTGGCGTTCTCAATTTGGGACGTTACGTTCCCGCGAGGTACACCGTCGATGGGCAGGGAAACGACGTGTGGCTGACGTCAGAGCCTGGACCGAGACACCTCTACGGAATCACCGGCTGGATCCTCGCCCAGTGACGGGTTGCGCACTCGAACGGGTCGACAGCCGTTCCTATCCATTTTGAGGTATATCCCATGATCAAGTTGAATATCGGCCGCGTCGACTTCAGCAAAACCGACGAACGCAAACTGCGGGAGCTCCTTGCATCGCCGGACATCGAGGCTCGAATCAATGCCGCCGAGCAGAAAAACATCGAGAAGCGCGCTACGCTCCGACGGCAACTGGACACCCTGAACGAGCGACACGACCCGGATATTGAGACTGCGGCTGCGAAATGTGCCGAGGCGGCCAACAATATTGAAACGTTGCGCGCGCAGATTCGCCAGGCCGAGGAAGCGCATCGTGCGGCGGTGGGTGCCACGTCGTATCTGGAATCGCTGAAAAGCCGCGAAGAGTTCGATGCCAAGAGAGAACTGTACGAAGGCAGGGATGCGCGGCTTGATCAATACCTCGTTCATCTCGGGACCGCGCTGAGCCTGGTTGGACATTGCACGAAGACCTGGATTGAGCACGTTGGTTACAACTGGCTCGGCAATCTTCTCCACAGGACGGTTTCAAACCAGGATGAGGTTGTCGCCGCGATGGCCCTCCTGAAATCGGCCCGCAAACAGGTCGAGGCTCTGGCTCTCGAGCCATTGACGCGCGCTGAAATCGGCGAGCGGTTGACCTCCATCACTGGGGATATCGCGCCGACGCTTAAGAAATTCTCAATCGGATGGCCGGCTCTCGATAAGGACGGCGAAGTCGAATTGCAAGCTCCCCATGCGAATGCCTTGGAGGTGCTGCAGAAAAACGGCGTCGCGACGAACGGTGATCTTCCTCCCAACGAGTTGGCCAGGAAGATTCGAACGGCACAACTTGATGCGTTAGAAACGGGCAGCGCGGTCACGGTTGGCGATGCTGTAATTGGCCGCCGGCGCCGATAAGCACTTTCTAGCGATGACAATCGAGAAAGACACATGAACATCAAAATCTTCAATGTATGTCTGGTGCTCGGGTGGCTCATGGTTCTAGCCGGCGGCGTAATCGTGAATCCGGGATGGGGCATCGCTATCGCAGGCGGCGCCATGGTCTTCATGACGCTAGCGATCGCCTATATTGCGGGTTGGGCGCGCCCCTCGAATCGGAAAGACAACCAAAGCGAGGCGGCGTAATGTTCATCTCAAGGGTTCGTGCCGATGCAGGCAACACCTCGGACAAATCTCCGTGGGGAAATTTCTGGTTTGCGCCGCTCGGATATCGATCGAATGCCGGATCGCGCGTGACGCCGGTCTCAGCGCTTACGCTACCCGATGTATTGGCATGCGTTCGGGTGCTGGCGGAGTCGTTCGCGATCATGCCGTTCGAACTCTACAAGCCGCAGTTCGGTGGTGGCCGGGTCAAAGCCCACAACCATTGGCTCTACAAGCTGATCGAGAAGGCCCCGAATCGCTTTCAGACGCCATATGAATGGCGAATGATGTTGCAAGGGCACCTGGCGCTTCGCGGCAACGCCTTCAACCAGATCAGCGCGAACAGCAAGGGAGAAATCACCGAACTGCTGCCCCTCCATCCTGACCGCATGTCGATCGAGCCGCTGGAAAACGGATCATTTCGCTACCGATATATCGATCAGAACGGGCAGATCATCTATTTCAGTAGGCACGACATCTGGCATCTCCGTGGGCTCAGCGACGACGGCTATATGGGTTTGAGCCTCATTGCTTTGGCGCGTGAAGCCTTCGGCGAAGGTCTGTCGATGCAGGAATATTCGACTCGCTTCTTCGCTAACGATGCGAAACCGGGCGGCGGGTGGATCGAGTATCCGGGCACGTTCGGCAACAAGGAAGTCAAGCAGCAATTCCGCGACTCCTGGCAAGACATGCAGGGCGGCGCGAACCGCGGAAAGGTGGCGGTCCTCGAGCGAGGCATGAAGTTCCACGAGCTCGGAATGAACAACAAGGACAGTCAGTTCGTCGAGGCCCGCGGGTACAAAACCACGGAGATCGCGCGTATTTTCCGCGTGCCGCCGCACAAGGTCGGTGACCTTAGTAAAGCCACCTTCAGCAATATCGAACACCTGTCGATCGAATTCTGGACCGACACGATGCTTCCGTGGGCGCGGCTCTGGGAATACTCGATGTGCTTCAACTTGCTCGGCCCGGACTCGGATCTCGATCCAGAATTCGACCACAAGCCCATGATGCGCGGTGACGGTACCTCGCGCGCGACGCGTATCAGTACGCTTGTCAACGCCGGCGTGATGACGCGCAACGAAGGGCGCGGCGAAGAAGGCTATGACCCGATCGATGGCCTCGACAAACCGCTGATGCCGTTGAACATGACGACGGTAGACGGTTCCGGCAAGGGCACGAAATAATTAATCGCCTCGGCGAGGGAGCAAACGCATGAGCAACGAAAGCGTTACACGCGTCACAGTCGACGCATCCGGCTATACGGCCGGGCTCGACCGAGCGAAGCGCAGCGCTGAATCGTTCGCGGCCTCTCAGGAGGCCGTTTCGAAGCGCATGAAGGCCGCGCAAGAAGCGATTGCGGAGGCGGCAACCAATGGCAGCAAGGCATCCGCCAGTGCGATCAACTCGTTCGTGCAGTCGACGATGCGTATGGCAGATACCGTCGGCAAGACGCGAAGCCAACTGCTCGAGATGAAGGCCGCGCAGCTCGGCGTGAGCGATTCGATGGCGAGCTATATCGCCCAGGTGAAGGCGGCAGAGAACGCGCATCACGGTCTCAACTTTGCGACGGCCGGTGCGCGGCGCGAGATGCTCGTTCTCGCGCATGAAGCATCGCAAGGCAACTGGAAGCGGTTCGCCGGCTCGCTGATGGTTCTGGGCGAGAGAACCGATGCGATGTCGCTCATCATGAACAAGTCGGTGTTGTCGGTCGGGGCGATGGTCGGCGTCGTGGCAATGGCGGCGGGCGCCACGTACAAAGCTGCCGAGGCAATGGGCGCGTACGGCGAAGAAATCGACAAGATCTCGAAGCGGAGCGGCGCGTCGACCGATACCGTTCAGCAATGGATGTTCGCTGCCAAGGCATCCGGCGTCGATGCGAAAGAGGCTGTCAAATCATTCAGCGACCTGGGCGAAGCACAAAACAAAGCGATTCACGGCAACAAGGATGCGGCCGCCGCGTTCGCGGCGATCGGGATTTCGCTGAAGGATCTCAAGACCAGCACCCCGAACGATCTCCTGCCGCGCATTGCCGATGCGTTTCAGCAGTCCGCTGATGGGGCATCGAAGGCGGCGGTAGCCAACGAGATATTCGGCGCATCGGGCGACAACCTGATTCCGATCTTGGACCGCGGCGCGGCTGGCTTGCGGGAACTCGGCGTGGCGGCGCGGGACGCTGGTGGCATCATCGGCAATCAGACCGTCATGCAGATGAAGGCGTTCGAGGAGCACATGAACCTCAGCCGGGCGCAGATGGACGCCATGAGCATGAGCGCCAAAACTAAGCTGCTGCCGACGATCATGGCCTTGACCGACGCCATGGGCAGCAACGCCGCCATGAAGCCCGTCATGGAGGACTTCTATCAAGGCGTCGGCGTCATCATGAAATCGGCGGCGTCCGCTGGAATGATGCTCGTTGCGATGTTCGAGGAGACGTCCACCGCTATTGCTACGGCGGTCAACGTCATCCATTTCGCTTCCGTAGGCGCATTTACGGAAGCGGGTTTGGCGGCGAAGGTCGGTTACAACGACCTGCGGAAGCAAGGCCAGGGCTACGCCGACTTCCTGCACAAGCTGTGGTCTGATGCACCGAAGGAAATGGCTGGCCCCCCGCGCGCCGCAATGCATCAGCGTCAGATCGATTATTCAAAGGGGGAACATCAGCATCATCCGAAGGCGTATCACGACGATGCCGCCACACGGTTCCTGCAGCAGCTTCGCGACCAGGATGCCGCGACGCGAGCCGCGCTCACCACGAATGACAAGCTCACCGAGGCAGAGAAGCAGCAGGCCGAATTCCTGCAAAAGATCGCCGACCTGAAAGAGCGCAAGATCCTCACGGTCGACGAAAAGAGCCTTCTTGCGGCTCAGGATCGCATCAAGGCGCAGTTTGCCATCAACGTCGAGCACGAGCGCGAGCTCAAGCTGAAGCAAGACATCCAGAGGCTCGACGAACGAGCAGCTCAGATCCGCGCGCAGATTGGAAATTATCAGCGTGGCCAAGGTGAGCAACATCAACGGCAACTGGACGCGTTCGGCATGGGCAGCGAAGCATTGGCACAAGTCCAGGCCATGAAATCGATCTATTCCGAATACGAGCGCATGCAGTGGCAGCTCGAGAAGGAGACGCCGAAGAGTGCGCGAGGCTCGCAGCAATACCTCGAGGCACAAGCAGACATCAAGGCCGGCTTGAATCAGTCGCTGCAGGATTTCGACAACTACTATGCCGCGCTGAAGGCCAAGCAGGACGACTGGACGAACGGCGCCGCAACGGCGTTCGCGAACTACGTCGATTCCGCGCACAACGCTGCGGCGCAGGCGCAAGAGGCAGTGACACGCACCATCAAGGGCATGGAAGACGCGATGGTCGAGTTTGTGACGACAGGGAAAGTGAGCTTCGCCAAGCTGGCTGACGGCATCCTCGCTGATCTCACGCGTATGGCGACACGCGGCATCATGTCGAAGTTTGTCGAAAATGCATCGTCGATGGGTGGCCAGCTCGCCAGCGGTCTGTTTGCGTCGCATCCTGACGTCGCCGCGAAAACGGCAAACCTGCTGCCTGGCGATCCGCTCGAAAGTCTCATGAAGCTCACAAAGGGCTTCGGAACGATGGGCGCTCAAATTTTGCCGAAAGCGATCGGTCCGATGGGCACTGCCGCAACACAGAATATGGCCGCTTTGAACGCTGCGAATGCGACCGTCGCGACCATGACGGTAGGGACGCTGATCGGGGGATTCGGTCCAGGCGGCAGCGGCAGCATCGGTGGTCTGGGCGCATTGCTTGGGGGAATCGGACAGGGTGATATGGCCGGCGCATTCGGCTTTACCGCGACCGGCGTCACCGGGTCGGCAGATGCGGTCGTTGCCGGAGCGATGGCGGACTCTAGCGTGAGCGGAATGTCGGCCCTATTCGGCCTCGGTGGCGCGCTTGCGGGCGGTGGCACAGCTGATGGCGGAACGCCGTATCTCGTTGGCGAAAAAGGCCCGGAGTTGTTTGTGCCGAAGCAGTCAGGCCGTGTGGTTCCAAACCATGAGTTGCGCACCGGGACAGGCAACGACGCGTCGCCCGGAGTTTGGAATACCCACAACAACTACATGAACATCACCGTCCCGCCGGGTACCACGCGGGCTACGGCAGATCAGCAGGCGCGCTCCATCGCTGAGCGGCTTCAGATCGCTGGTAGACGCAACAGCTAGAACTTCCAAGCTGTCCGGCGACGTCCGACAACGACCATTACGCTATAAGGAGCGGCCATGGCCGACAGTACTACCAACATCGATCAGATCAGCTCGACGCAGGCGAACAAAGAGCTGACGATGAATTCGCTTGTCGATGCGGGGAGCCCGTCCATGATGTGGGGGCGGCGCGCGAGCGCGTCGGGTGGACTGACGTGGGGCTACTACGGCGGCCGCTTCGTGGACAACACGGGGACGCCGCACGCCATCGCCAACGGCACCATCACGCTCGGCGCATCGACCACGACATACGTCATGGCCAACCCGACGACGGGGGCCGTGACGTCCAACACGACCGGTTTCACCGCTGGCCTTGTGCCGCTGTACTCGATCGTCACCGGGGCGTCGACCGTCACGAGCTACCTCGACTACCGCAGCTATCAGCCGTCGGCGGTGGCGGCGGCCGCCGCGTCCGGCGTGGGCCTCGCCGGCGGCGCGATCCAGACCGCGGCGTACACCTTCGTGTCCGGCGACAAGGGGCAGTGCCTTGTGATGAACAGCGCGAGCGCTGTGAGCCAGGCGCTGCCGTCTCCCGGTGGCACCGGCTTCGGCAACCAGTGGTGGGCGAGCGCGGAAAACATCGGCGCGGGCACGATGACGCTCACCGTACCGACGGGCGTCAAGCTCGATGGCGTCACGAACGGCACTCTCGCGCTACCCACAAACGCCGGCATCACGTTCTTCACCAACGGCACCGACTATTTCTCGATCCGAGGCCTGGCGACGGGCGGCGGCATGACGAACCCAATGACGACCGCGGGCGACATCATCATCGGCGGCGCCTCCGGCGCGCCCGCGCGCCTCGGCATCGGCTCGAACGGCCAGGTGCTCACTGTCGCCTCCGGCGCGCCCGCGTGGGTGACACCGTCCGGCGCCTCGGCCCCGGCCACGGCAAGCATGGACCTCGTGTCGTACTTCGTCGGAGCGATGGGCGCGTCCCAGGTGATCCTGAACGCCATCACGCCGCAACCGCTCACGCTGCCGGCCAGCCTGACCGGGTCGTATGCCTACTGCGACACCGCGCCGACGAACGCGGTGACCTGCACCATCAACCAGGTGAACAGTAGCGGCACGGCGACGGCGATCGGGTCGGTCAACTTCGCGGCGGGCTCCAAGACCGGCACGTTCACCTTCAGCAGCGCCGTCACCACGAACGCCGGTGACCGCGTGCAGGTCGTCGCCCCGTCTACGGTCGATTCCACCTTCGCCGGGCCGACGATCGGCCTCGCGGGCACCACGCCCGTGAACGCCGGCACCGTGGCCGTGCAGACGGCGGCCTACACGTTCCAGCCGACCGACCGCAACGCCCTGAACGTGATGAACAGCGCCAGCGCGACTTCGAGCGCGCTGCCGACGGCGACGGGTACTTCGGGTAACTACCCGAATGGCTGGCGTACTTCGTTCTCGAACATCGGCGCGGGCACGGCCACGCTCACGGTTCCCAGTGGCGCCAGCCTTGACGGCGTAACGAACGGGACGCTAGCGCTGACGCAGAATCAGGGCGTAACGGTGTGGACGGACGGCACGAACTGGTTCACGACGCGCGGGACCGGGGGAGGCAGTGGTAGCGGAGCCGCGCCCGCAGACGGAACCGCTGACACGCCCCCAGTGCTTTCCAGTTTTTCTTGGCTCAATCAAGGATCCACCGCGCAAGCTTCGCAGCAGAGCGGCTTTATTAGCATGTCGGATACGACCACCGCAGCACAGCTACGTGCGCTCGTCAAAGCTCCTCCTGTAACGCCATACAAAATCACGATTCGGATGCGCGGCATTCTATTGGGAAACTACCAAGGGTACGGCCTCATCTTTTACGACTCCACGAGCGGCAAAGTTATTTCGTTTGGCACGCTCGGCACTTCGCTCCAGGTATATCAATGGAACTCTCCAAGCTCAGGGAGCGGCGCGGCTTATAACTCGAGCATGGCATTTCCGCCTCAATGGCTCCGGATTCGGGACGATGGCACAAACCTCTACGCTGATATATCGACTGACGGTGTTTCGTTTCTCAATGTGTGGAGCGCATCCAGAACGGCGTACTTGTCGACGCCAAACCAGATCGGCTTTTACATGCTGCCGAACGCGCAGCCCATGCAGGCGAGCTTGCATTCTTGGTTGCAGTCGTGATTGCCGTGCGCGTACGTCGCGGCTGTCACCGGAAGTGATAACGATTCTCGTTTTCGACAATGGGCGGCGCAGGCGCATCGATATAAATGACATCGATTCTCATTTGCATGGGAGGGGCGGTCGAATCTCTGCATGTTGCGGCGCGGGACACCGCGCATCCCCGCTTGCAGAGAAAAAATCCCCTTTTTGAAAAAGGAATTCAGCAAATGGCAGGTGTAAAAGGACGCAGCGGCGGCGCGCGAGCCAATGCTGGAGGGGCTCGGCCGGGAGCGGGGCGGAAATCAAAAACCAACCCCGAGAAATCAAAGAATTCAGCAAATGCCGATCGGAAGGCGGTCAAAGCGCATCTCGAACCCCAGGCGCATGGCGGCGCGTTGAAGCGCTCGAAGAGCAAGCCCGTGCCGTTAGAAGAGCGTGACATGCTCGAACTCCTGCAGGATGTCGCGCTCGGGCGTGTCGAGGCCACCATGCTACAGGTTCGAGCCGCGATTGCGGCCGTGCAGTACACCCACCACAAGCTCGGCGAAGGCGGAAAGAAGGATGCAAAGGCCGCCGCAGCGAAGAAGGTGGCCAGCAGGTTCTCGCCATCGGCGCCCCCGCGCCTTGTCGTCAGCAATCGCGAAAAATAGCGCTGCCTGCGCCGTCAATCGCCGGCGAGCGCGCGGTCGATTTGCTCGATAGGGATCATCCCGCATTTGTTCAGTCGCAATGTGCCTTGCCGCACCATCTTTCCAATCGTGACCCGACTGAGCCCCAACATTTCCGCCGCCTGCCTCTGATAGACCTGTGTCGGCCGAGGGTGCGACTCGGCATAGAGCCGCACGGCGCGCATTGCGATCCGCAAAGCATCCGCCTCGTCGATTTCTTGATATTCGCTCATCCGCTATCCCCGCAGCCATCGATTGACTGATGTGTCAAAAAATCACGCAAAAAACCCGTCTTCGGCCATCCTTTTTGACCAATAGGTCAGTAATGCGAATTTTTATTGATGTCGCGTGATTTTGACAGCAGGATGCCGATATTCCAAGGATTTGCTGCGGGGGCATCATGGATGAAAGGGGCAATGAGAAGTCGCAGAACGACGTGCGGCCGGCCGGCGAACCGGACGTTGTGGGCCCCACGTCGTCGATCTATATCGAGGTGCGCGACGGCGTATTGGTCAAATGGGTCGTACATGCAAATGCAGACGATTGCCCCGATCTCCTGCGGAATCTGGCGATCGTCGGGCTCGAGGTGATGCGGACAATGCGAAGCGCTGAGGAGCGCTGACAGGCAAGGGTCAGCGCCATTTCGAGTCCTGTCATCGCGTGTTTGCGACGAGGGGCGTCACTTGTGCACCTTCTTTGAGCTGGTCCAGATAATCCGCCCATGTTTGCATCATGGCAACGCGATCGTCGAGGAACTTCGTCCGGTTATAGGCATTCCCGAGTGCATCCTTGACCTTGTGGGCGAGTTGGAGTTCAACGTATTCCGCGCTGACCTTGAGCCGTTCAGCGATGACGGTGCGGGCCATGGCGCGGAAGCCATGGCCTGTTATCTCCGTGCGAGTGTCGTAGCCGAGCCGGCGCAGCGCTGCATTCACTGCAGCGTCACTCATGGGACGATTCCGGTCGCGCGCGCCGGGGAACACGTATTTGCCGTCACCAGTGAGCGGCTGCAACTCGCGCAGAATTGCGACAGCCTGGCGGGGCAGGGGAACGATATGCGCGCCCCCGTATTGCTTGCCTTGCTTGTCGCGCTTCATTCGCGTGCTGCTGATTTCCCAGATGCCGGCGTCGAGGTCGATTTCAGCCCATTGGGCGGCGCGCAATTCGCCTGGGCGTCGAAATAGCATGGGGGCGAGCCGGAGGGCGCACTGGACGGGGAAGGTACCTTCGAATCCGTCGAACGCGCGCATCAGTTGGCCGATCTGGGCGGGTTCGGTGATTGACGGGTAATGCTCCTGTTGCACCGGCGGCAGTGCGCCCCGTAGATCTGCGGTCACGTCTCGTTGGGCGCGGCCGGTGGCAACTGCATAGCGAAATACCTGCCCGCAGTTTTGCTTGGCGCGGTGCGCGGTGTCTAGGGTGCCCCGCGCTTCGATGCGCCGGATCACATCGAAGATCTCGGCCGGCTGAATTTCAGCGATGGGGCGCCTGCCGAGCCATGGGAAGACGTCATTTTGCAGTCGAGCAATGACCTTGCTGGAATGACTTTCGGCCCAGTTCGGGGAGTGCTTGGCAAACCATTCGCGAGCGACAGCCTCGAAGCTGGTAGCCGCGGCGAGTTTGGCGGCGCGCTTGTCGGCTTTCTTTGCCTCGCCAGGGTCGATGCCGTTGGCCAGCATCTCGTGGGCTTCGTCACGCTTCTTTCGGGCTGCAGCTAACGATACAAGCGGATAGGAGCCGAACGCAAGCGTCTTATCTTTCCCGGCGAATCGGTAATTCATCCGCCATAGCTTTCCGCCGGCGCGGGTGAGCTTGAGATACATCCGGCTGCCATCGGACAAGCTGTTGCTGGCTTCGGGGTCCGGGTTATAGCGAGCGTTCCTGATCTGCGTGTCGGTCAGCGGCATGGTGGTATCTCCGGGCCTGGAAGGCAGGAAACCGTGGGGTACCACCGAAAATACCACCCCATACCACCGGATGCCACCGTACAATCCCGGAACACCCCGGAAAAGAAAAACCCGCGTAGCCTTGCAGCTACGCGGGTTTCGGGATGTTCCAGGAACACCCCGGAATATTCTTTGGTGGGCGGTACTGGGATCGAACCAGTGACCCCTGCCGTGTGAAGGCAGTGCTCTACCGCTGAGCTAACCGCCCAAAGAAGCTGAAATTATGTCAGAGCTTTTGGGGCTCGTAAAGTACTTTCTTCAAATATTTTTCAGCGCCGCGCAACGCGTCCGTCAGCCGGCCGCCGACGGCTCGACGAGATCGAGGATCGAGCCGTCGTGCTTGAGCGTCGCGAGCACGATGCTCGAATTGATCGACATCACGCCGCTCGCGCGGTGCAGCCGGTTGATCACGAAGTCCGAGTAGTGATCGAGATCGCGTGCGCGCACCGTCAGCACGTAGTTCGACCCGCCGGTCACGATCTGCGCGGAAATGACCTCCGGCCACTGCCGGATCGCTTCGACGAACCGGTCGTGCCACTCGGGCACGTCGGGCCGCATCGACACGTGCACGAGCGCCTCGAACGCGACGCCGACCTTCTTCGGCTCGATCGTGCAGCGGTAGCCCGAAATCGCGCCGCGTTCCTCGAGCAGCTTCACGCGCCGCAGGCACGCGGACGGCGACAGCGCGACCGCGTTCGCGAGGTCCTGATTGCTGATGCGTCCATCCGTCTCGAGGTGCCGGAGGATCCGCATGTCGGTTCTATCGAGGTTCATTTCGCAGAATTCCGCCATTTTTTGGATAGGAATCGCAGACTCTACTGCAATCTGGACGATACGTCATCGAAATACGAAGCTCATTCTATTTCGTCCTCGATAACATGCGCCCCATCCCTCGACGACGCGGGCCGGGCGCGACAGCACGCCGCCGGCCGCGCCGCCGCCTTCAACGCCTACCGTCACACTGCAATGTACGAACACGTTCCCGCCTATCCGGGCGATCCGATCCTGTCGCTGTTCCAGGCGTTCCAGCAGGACGTCCACCCGCACAAGGTCAATCTGAGCATCGGTCTCTACCACGACGATGCGGGCCGCATCCCGGTGCTGGAGAGCACGCGTGTCGCGGCCGCGCGCCTGCGCGACGCCGCCGCGCCGCATACGTATCTGCCGATGGAAGGGCTGGCCGCGTACCGGGAGGGCGTGCAGCGCCTCGTGTTCGGCGCCGACTGCGCGGCGCTCGCGCAACGGCGCGTCGCGACGCTGCAGACGCTCGGCGGTTCGGGCGCGCTGCGGCTCGGCGCGGAGTTCGTGAAGCGCTATTTCCCCGACAGCGCGGTCTGGATCAGCGATCCGACGTGGGACAACCATCGCGTGATCTTCACGGCCGCGGGGCTCGACGTGCAGACGTACCCGTACTACGACGCAGCGCGCAACGGCCTGCGCGTCGACGCGATGCTCGCCGCGCTCGATGCGCTGCCCGCGCGCAGCATCGTGCTGCTGCAGCCGTGCTGCCACAACCCGACGGGCCTCGATCTCGACCGCGACGCGTGGCGTGCGGCGATCGACGTGCTCGCGCGCCGCGGCCTGATCCCGTTCGTCGACATGGCGTACCAGGGTTTCGGCGACGGCCTCGACGACGACGCATGGGCCGTGCGCGCGATCGTCGAAGCCGGGTTGCCGGCGATCGTCAGCAATTCGTTCTCGAAGAATTTCTCGTTGTACGGCGAGCGCGTCGGCGGGTTGTCGATCGTGTGCGCGAGCGCGGGCGAAGCCGCGACCGTGCTGAGCCAGCTGCAGGCCGGCGTGCGCCGGACCTATTCGAGCCCGCCGCTGTTCGGCGCGCAGCTCGTGTCGACCGTGCTGAACGACGCCGCGCTGCGTGCGCGCTGGGAAGACGAGGTGGCGCAGGTGCGGGCACGCATCAAGCGCATGCGCGGCGCGCTGAAGGCGCGGCTCGACGCAAGGCTGCCCACGCGTGCGTTCGACGCACTCGTCACGCAGCGCGGGATGTTCGGCTATACGGGCATCGCCGCCGCCGACGTCGACCGGCTGCGCGCATCGCACGGCGTCTACCTGCTGCGCTCGGGCCGCATGTGCATCGCGGGCCTGAACGACGCGAACGTCGACCACGTCGCGCACGCGATCGCCGACGTGCTCGGCGGCGGCGTGTCGCGTCGGGCCGCCTGAGCGGACGAGCCGCAATCCAACGAGGAGAACACGATGGCAGACACGATCGCGGTCGACTTGCCGCAACTCGCGCAACCGTTCTCGTGGGCGACCCGCGCGGGCGGACTGATGTTTACCGGTCACGGACCGGTCGATGCGTCCGGCGCGATCGCCGGCGACACGATGGCCGACCAGGCGCGCATCACGCTCGGCAATCTCGCGAAGGCCGTCGCGGCGGCCGGCGCGACGATGGACGACGTCGCGCAGGTGCTCGTCTACCTGTCCGACGTCGGCGCGATGCCCGAATTCGACGCCGAGTACCGGCGCCACTTCCGCGAGCCGTATCCGAACCGCACGTGCGTCGGCGTGCAGGGCTTCGCACACCCGGACATGCGCGTCGAACTCGTCGCGTACGTCGCGCTGCCGGCGGCACGCGGCTAGCAGGTACGCCGCTTCACGCGGCTTGCAGAACAACGAACATCGACAATGGAGACAAGGATGGAGATGAACACGACGCACGTCGGCCGATGGGTACTGCCGATGATGGCAGGCTTGGTCGCGACCGGCAGTGCGATGGCGCAGAGCAGCGTGACGCTGTACGGCATCGTCGACCAGAGCATCCGCTACACGACGCATGCGAACGCGTCGAACGACGCGAGCGTGCAGATGACCAACGGCGCGATCACGAACAGCCGCTGGGGACTGAAGGGCAGCGAAGCGCTCGGTGGCGGGCTGAGCGCGATCTTCCGGCTCGAGAGCGGTTTCGAGCCGCAGAACGGGCAGCTCGACGGCGCGCTGTTCGGCCGCTACGCGTATGTCGGTCTGGCGAGCGACTGGGGCACGGTGAAGCTCGGGCGGCAGGCGACCGAAGCGTTCAACCTGTTCGGCGATCTCGATCCGCTGACGGTCGGCAACTACACGGCCAACATGTGGCCGTACTTCCTCACGCAGGGCCGCGCGAGCAACGTCGTCAGCTACGACGGCACGTTCGGCGGACTGAACGTCGGCGCGAGCTACGGTTTCGGCGGCCTCGCGGGCAGCCTCGGCGCGAACGCGTACTGGGGCGCGCACGCGTCGTACACGGTCGGCGGGCTGATGATCGGCGCCACTTACCAGCAGGTGCGCGACCTGGACAGTCGCGCGCAGCAGGCGTGGGGCGCGGGCGCACGCTACGCGTTCGGCGCGGCGACGCTGTACGCGGGCTATCTCGGCGGCATCGACCGCACGGGGATGCTCGACCGGCAGCTGCTGAACGCGCCGGGCCGCGACGTGACGTACGGTTCGTTCGCCGACAATCCGCGCCGCGATGCGGTCTTCTACGCCGGCGCGAGCGTGAAGGTCACGCCGGAGGTATCGGTGACGGGCGTCGCGTACTACGATGACATCCGCAACGTCAACGGCAGCGCCGGCAACGGCGGCAAGCGCTATACGGGCGTGCTGGAGGCCGAGTACGCGCTGTCGAAGGCGACCCAGGTGTACGCGACGCTCGACTACAACCGGGTGACCGGCGGCGCGTTCACCGAACTGCCCGGACGCGGCAACCAGACGGGCGTCGCGGCCGGCTTGCGCCACCTGTTCTGACGATGCGGCGCGCGGGGGGCGGTGCGGTCCGGCACCGGTCCGTGCGCCGTCGACGTTTCGACCGGACCGACGCTTTCGAACGAGGTCATTCGATGCAACCAGAAGGGCAATTCCAGCACATCGCGGCGCGCGAGCACGGTCTGCGCCGCACGCTTTCCGCACGGCAGATGGCGATGATCGCGATCGGCGGTGCGATCGGCACCGGTCTCTTTCTCGGCAGCGGGTTCGCGATCGGCTTCGCCGGTCCGAGCGTGCTCGTCAGCTATGCGATCGGCGCGTTCATCTCGCTGCTGCTGATGGGCTGTCTCGCGGAGATGACGGTCGCGCACCCGACTTCCGGGTCGTTCGGCGCGTACGCCGAACATTACGTGAGCCCGTGGGCCGGGTTTCTGGTGCGCTATGCGTACTGGGCGTGCATCGTGCTCGCGGTCGGCACCGAAGTCACCGCGATCGCGCTGTACATGAAGTACTGGTTCCCCGGCGTGCCGGGCTGGCTGTGGATCGTCGGCTTCTCGGCGCTGCTGGTGTTCGTCAACGCGCGCAGCGTCGACGTGTTCGGCGCGGTCGAATACGGCTTCTCCGTCGTGAAGATCGCGGCGATCGTCGGCTTCATCGTGCTCGGCGCGTATGTGGTGTTCGGCAATCCGTCGCTGGTCGGCGACGGTGCGGCCCGCGCGGGCTTTCACCATTACACCGGTCACGGCGGCTTCTTTCCGAAGGGCATGTGGGGGACGTGGGTCGCGGTGATCGTGTCGATCTTCAGCTACCTGAGCATCGAGATGATCGCGGTTGCCGCCGGCGAGGCCGAAGATCCCGAGCGTGCGGTGACGCGCGCGTTCCGCTCGACGATCGTGCGGCTCGTGCTGTTCTACCTGGTGACGCTCGCGCTGATGCTCGCGATCGTGCCGTGGACGGCGGCGGGGCGCGACGAGAGCCCGTTCGTGAAGGTGATGGAAGCGATCCACCTGCCGGGCGCGGCCGGGCTCATCAACTTCGTCGTGCTGATCGCCGCGCTGTCCGCGATGAACAGCCAGCTCTACATCACGACGCGGATGATGTTCAGCCTGTCGCGGGCCGGTCACGCGCCGAAGGCGCTCGGCGAAGTGAACGCGCGCGGCGTGCCGTTCGGTGCGCTGATGCTGTCGACGCTCGGCATCGCGCTCGCGACGGTGCTGAGCGTGCTGTATCCGGACGCGTCGTTCACGATCATGATGTCGGTGTCGATGTTCGGCGCGCTGTTCACGTGGATGATGATCTTCGTCACGCACTACTGCTTTAGGCGGCGTCGCGCGGCGCTCGGCCTGCCGGCGCCCGCGTTCCGGATGCGCGGCTTTCCGCTGCTGACGCTGCTCGGCGCGGCGCTGATGCTCGCGGTGACGGTGACGACCTACTTCACGGCCGAATTCCACATGACGCTGATCTTCGGCATCCCGTTCCTGGTCGCGCTGTCGGTCGTGTACGCGGTGTGGTACCGGCGCGCGCAGCCGGCGCTGCAGCCGCAAGCGAAGTAGCGGAGAAGTAGCGGAGAAGTAGCGGAGAAGCCGCGGCGCGCGAACCGGCAACGCCCGGCTCAGCCCGCAAGCGCGGGCAGTGCGTCGATCGACGCGCGCACGTAGTCGGCGAAGCGCAGCGCGACCGGTTCGGCGCTGCCGCTGCGCTTCAGCTCCAGCGTGCGCGATTCGAGCGACGCATCCTGCAGCGGCCGGAACGCGAGCCGGTCGCTCTTCACCTGCTGCAGCACGCGCGGCACCAGCGCGATGCCCATCCCGAACTCGATCATCGACAGGATCGTCTGCCACAGCCGCGCCTCGTGGCGGATCAGCGGGCTGAATCCCGCATTCACGCACTGCGCGATGATCAGGTCGTGGTAGTGCGGCGCCGCATCGCGCGGAAACAGGATGAACGGCTCCGCAGCCAGCGCGGCGAGCGCGACCTGACGGCGCCGCGCGAGCCGGTGCGCGGCCGGCAGGCAGCAGACGAACGGTTCCGCATAGACGGGTGCCGATTCGACCTCGGGCGGGCAGTGGCCCCAGTGCGCGTAGCCGAGATCGATCTGGCCGCGCTGGATCGCCTGCACCTGCGCCTGCGTGTTCATCTCGCTCAGCACGATCTCGACGCCCGGATAGTCGGCCTCGAAGCGCCGCACCGCATCGGGCAGCCCGCGATACAGCATCGAATGGACGAAGCCGATCCGCAGCCGGCCCGCGAGCCCCGACGCCGAGCGTACGGTGAGCCGCTCGGCCTCGGCCGCCTGCAGCAACAGCCGGCGCGCTTCGCCGAGCAGCACCGCGCCCGCATTGGTCAGCGCGACCGTCTTGTTGGTGCGTGAAAAGAGCTGCACGCCGAGCGCTTCCTCGAATTTGCGGATGTCGAAGCTCAGCGCCGGCTGCGAGATGAACAGGCGCTTCGCCGCGCGCCCGAAATGCAGTTCCTCGGCGACCGCCACGAAGTAGCGCAGCTGCCTCAATTCCATGGTGTCTCCTCCGCGCATCGGCATCGATAAGCGCTGTCTATCGTACCGAATAAATCCTGTATTGGACGCTTATCGACCGGGCGCCTACGCTCTGCTGAACGCCTGGCACCTGCCGGCCGCGCGATCGCCGCGCGGGCACCGGCCGTCAGCCGGGCCACCCTGGAGACGCATGCATGAACGACACCGCTCGCCCGCCGGATACCGGCGCGGCCGACAACATCCCCGACAGCCACGGCATCAATTTCTTCACGGCCGATCCCGATCTCGGCGCACTGCTGAGGCTGCATCTCGGCGCCGCACGCTACGCTGAACTCGAGCCGCAACTGCACGCGCTCGGTGCGCGCGTGTCGGGCGAACTCGACGAATGGGCGTCGCGCGCCGACAAGCATCCGCCGGTGCTCGAACATCGCAACCGGCGCGGCGAAGCCGTGCAGCGGATCGACAAGGATCCCGCGTACGTCGCGCTCGAACGCGTCGCGTATTCGGAACTCGGGCTCGCGTCGCTGAGCCATCGGCCGGAGGCGGTGGCGCCGCTCGTGAAGTACGCGCTGACGTTCCTGTTCGTGCAGGCCGAATTCGGGCTGTGCTGCCCGGTCAGCATGACCGATTCGCTGACGCGCACGTTGCGCCGCTTCGGCGAGCCCGCACTCGTCGAGCGCTACCTGCCGATGCTGGCGTCGCGCGATTTCGACACGCTGTTCCAGGGCGCGATGTTCATGACCGAGCAGGCGGCCGGCTCCGACGTCGCGCGCATCGCGACGCGCGCGGCGCGCGAAACGGACGCGCGCGGCGAGACGGTATGGCGGCTCTACGGCGACAAATGGTTCTGCTCGAACGCGGACGCCGACCTCGCGATGGTGCTCGCGCGGCCCGACGGCGCGCCGGACGGCATCAAGGGCCTCGCGCTGTTCCTGCTGCCGAAGACGCTGCCGGACGGCACGCGCAACCGCTACCGGATCGTGCGGCTGAAGGACAAGCTCGGCAGCCGGTCGATGGCGAGCGGCGAGATCGCGCTCGAAGGCGCACAGGCTTATCTGATCGGCGAGATCGGCCGCGGTTTTCACCAGATGGCCGACATGATCAACATGTCGCGGCTGTCGAACGGCGTGCGCGCGGCGGGGCTGATGCGGCGCGCGCTGAACGAGTCGCTGCACGTGGCCGCGCATCGCGCCGCGTTCGGCCGCAATCTGATCGAGATGCCGCTGATGCAGCGCCAGCTGATGAAGATGCTGCTGCCCGCCGAGGCCGCGCGCGCGATGTTCATGCAGATTGCGCTGCTGCTGCCGCATGCGGACGCGGGCGACGCGCAGGCCGCACGCTGCGTGCGCATCCTGACGCCGCTGATCAAGTTCCGCGCGTGCCGCGATGCGCGCCGCGTGACCGGCGACGCGATGGAGGTGCGCGGCGGCATCGGCTACATCGAGGAATGGAGCGACGCACGGCTTGTGCGCGACGCGCATCTCGGCTCGATCTGGGAAGGCACGAGCAACATCGTCGCGCTCGACGTCGCGCGCGCCGCGCAGCGCGAGCAGGCGCTCGACGCACTGCGCACGTTCCTCGGCGACCGGCTCGGCGCAGCGCCGCTGCCCGATGCGAGCCGCGCGGCGCTGCGGCGGATTCTCGCGCGCGCCTGCGATGCGCTCGCGCAGGTTGCATCCGAAGGCGACGACGCGCGCGTGCGGCAGGCCGCATCGGCGCTGTACTACGCGAGCGCGGCCGTGCTGATGGCGTGCGAGGGCGCGCAGCTCGCGCCCGATTACCGGCGTCTCGCGCTCGCGCACCTGATCGTGCGTCACAAGCTGCTGCCGGTCGACCCGCTCGCGCCCGCATCGTGCGGCGCCGAAGCGGCGGCGTTCGACGCGCTGGTGCGCGGCACGCCGGTGCCGCTCGACATGGCGCTCGACCTGCTGCCGGAGGTCGAGCGATGAATGCGACGAACGTGACGAAAGTGCCGACGGCGAACGCGCGTCGCGGCGCGCTGGACGGGCTGAAGGTCGTCGACCTGAGCCGCGTGCTCGGCGGCCCGTACTGTACTCAGGCGCTCGCCGACCACGGCGCGACGGTGATCAAGATCGAGCCGCCCGACGGCGACGAGACGCGCGGCTGGGGCCCGCCGTTCCTCGGCGACACCGCGTGGTACTTCATCGGCGTCAACCGCAACAAGGAAGCGCTCGCGCTCGACCTGTCCCGCGACGAAGGCCGCGCGATCCTGTGGCGCCTGCTGGAGGACGCCGACGTGCTCGTCGAGAACTTCAAGCCCGGCACGCTCGCGCGCTGGGGAATGGACTACGCGCGCGATTTGCAGCCGCGCTTCCCGCGGCTGATCCACTGCGCGGTGACGGGCTTCGGCGAGGACGGCCCGCTCGGCGGATTGCCCGGCTACGACGCGGTGATCCAGGCGATGGCCGGGCTGATGAGCGTGAACGGCGAGCGCGACGGCGCGGCCACGCGGATCGGGCTGCCGATCGTCGACATGGTCACCGGGCTCAACGCGCTGGCCGGCATCCTGCTCGCGCTCGCGGAGCGCGAGCGGAGCGGGCGCGGCCAGTCGATCGACATCGCGCTGTACGACTGCGGCGTATCGCTGCTGCATCCGCATCTGCCGAACTTCTTCGGCTCGGGACGCGTCCCCGGGCGCAGCGGCAACGCGCATCCGAACATCGCGCCGTACGACAGCTACCGGACGGCGACCGTGCCGATCTTCCTCGCGGTCGGCAACGACCGGCAGTTCGCACGCCTCGTCGCGCATCTCGGCGCGCCGGCGCTCGCGAGCGATCCGCGCTTCGTCGACAACCGCAGCCGCTGCGCGCATCGGCCCGAATTGAAGGCGGAGCTCGAAGCGCGATTGACCGCCCATCCGTGCGAGCCGCTCGCGCGCGAGCTGATGGCGGCGGGCGTGCCGTGCGGGCCGGTGCGTACGGTTGCCGACGTCGCATGCGACCCGCATGCGCTGCATCGCGAGCTGTTCGTCGAGATCGGCGCGTATCGCGGTACGGCCTCGCCGGTGAAGCTGTCGCGCACGCCGGCGACCTACCGGTCGGCGCCGCCCGCGCTCGGCCGCGATACGCGTGCTGTGCTCGACCGCTTGGGCGTCGATCGCGCACTCCAGCAGCAACTGCTCGACGCCGGCGTGCTGAAGGTCGCATCCGACGGGATGTGACCGAAACCGGGTGTCCGCAGGCGCGCAACTTCGGCCGAGCGGACGCGATGCAAGGCAGCGCAGTACGGCGGAGGCAGCACGGCAGAAGGCGGCACGGCGGAAGGCAGCACGGCGGAGGGCAGCACGGCGGAAGGCAGCAGGCGGAAGGCAGCATGGCGGAAGGCAGCATGGCGGAAGGCAGCACGGCGGAAGGCAGCACGGCGGAGGGCAGAACGCAGCACGGCAGAACGCAGAACGCAAACCACAGACCACCACCGCCAGCCGGCGGCGCAAGACCGGCCAACCGGCCGCGCAGACGACAGTCGCGCGCCGATCACGAACATGGAGACATCGATGAACCGTTCGCAATCCCCGACCGCGGCGCCGCCGCGGCCCGGCCGTGCCGCCTTCGCGGCGTTCGTCGGCACCACGATCGAGTGGTACGACTTCTACATCTACGGCACCGCCGCGGCGCTCGTGTTCGGCAAGGTGTTCTTCTCGAGCACGATGAACCCCGGCGTCGCGACGCTGCTCGCGTTCGTCACGTTCTGGGCCGGCTTCGCCGCACGGCCGCTCGGCGGGATCGTGTTCGGGCATCTCGGCGATCGCGTGGGTCGCAAGACCGCGCTCGTGATCACGCTGGTGATGATGGGACTGGCCACGACCGGGATCGGCCTGCTGCCCGGCTACGCATCGATCGGCGTATGGGCGCCGGCGGGCCTCGTCGTGCTGCGCGTGCTGCAGGGCATCGCGGTCGGCGGCGAGTGGGGCGGCGCGGTGCTGATCGCGAGCGAGAACGCGCCGAAGCACCGCAGCATCCTGTATGCGGCGTTCGCGCAGCAGGGCTCGCCCACCGGCAACCTGCTCGCGACTGCCGCATTCTTCGCGCTGAGCGCGCTGCCGACGCCGTCGTTCCTGATGTGGGGCTGGCGCATTCCGTTCCTGCTGTCGGCGGTGCTGGTGATCATCGGAATGGTGATCCGGCTGCGGCTCGAGGAATCGGTCGACATGCAGCGCGTGCTCGCGCGCAAGCGCACGGTGAAGCTGCCGCTGCGCGACGTCGTGCGCGACCACTGGCCCGTCGTGCTGCTCGCGGCCGGCACGCTGCCGGTGATCAACGTCACGTACTTCCGCAGCACGTTCGCGCTGTCGTGGGCGACGAAGGAGCTCGGCTACGCGCAGGGCACGTTCCTCGGCATCCTGTCGATCTCGCTCGTCGTGCAGTTCCTGATGCAGCCGGTCGGTGCATGGTTCGTATCGAAGGTCGACATGCGGCGCGCGATGTGCTGGATCCTGATTCCCGAGATCGTGCTGATGCCGGTGATGTTCCATGCGCTCGCGACGCGTTCGTACTGGGTCGCCGTCGCCGGGATGTGCATCTCGACGATCCCGTCGGCGATGTTCTACGGCGCGGTCGGCGGCGTGCTCGCGCGCGTGTTTCCGGCCAACATCCGCTATACGGGGCTGTCGCTCGCGTACCAGCTGAGCGCGCTCGTCGTCGGCGGCGGCACGCCGGTGCTCGCGCAGGCGATCCTGAACGCGACCGGCAGCATCGTCGGCGTCGCGATCGCGTCCGGCCTGTATGCGCTCGTGTCGCTCGCATGCATGCTCGCGCTGCTCAATCGCACCGGCTATCGCGCGGACGAACTGTCGAGCGCCGAGCGCAGCGATGCGGCCGAATGGGGCACGGAAGGCGCGAGCGCCGACGGTCCGGCCGGCGAGGCCGCGCGGCAGCGCGATCGCGGCACGTTGAAACCGGCGGGGTAAGCCGGGCACGCGAGCGTGATGTGGCACGCTGGCGATTGGGTCATTCGATGAGGCGATAGATCGTTTGGCGATGCGCTCATTCGACGCTCCGGCGGCATCCGGCATCCGGCATCCGGCATCCGGCATCCGGCATCCGCCGTCGGGCAGCGGCATCGGCATTTGGCATCGGGCATCCGGGCATCCGGGCATCCGGACATCCGGACATCCGGGCATCACGCGGATCGCGCGGATCGCGCGCCGCATGGCCTCGACTCGCGCGAAATCATGCGTTCCGAATCGCGCGCTCCAAAAGCAAACGGCACCGTGCGATGCACGGTGCCGTCCGGTTTGCGTCACGACGAGGCCGGCACGGCCGGCCTTCGCGCGCGATGCGCCGTGCGTCAGCCTTCGGTCGGCGGCACGTAGCCCGACGCCTGGTCGGCGCCGTCGCCGAAGAAGTACTTCTCGGTCTGCTTCATCAGATACTGGCGCGCGCGCGGGTCGGCCATGTTCAGGCGGTTCTCGTTGATCAGCATCGTCTGCTGCTTGAGCCAGCCTTGCCACGCTTCCTTCGACACGCTTTCGTAAATGCGCTTGCCGAGTTCGCCCGGCAGCGGCGGGAAATCGAGACCTTCGGCTTCCTTGCCGAGCTTCGCGCATTGGATCATTCGAGCCATCGTGTACTTCTCCTGTAATCGGTCTGGGGGAGGGCAGGCGTGCCTGCGCTCAGAGCTGTTTCATCAGCACGAGCGACTTGCGCTGCCAGTTATAGAGTTTGCGGCGGTCTTCCGGCAGGTCGTCGACGCTGACCTTGACGAAGCCGCGCTTGAGGAACCAGTGCTCGGTGCGCGTCGTGAGCACGAAGATGTGCGTGAGGCCGCGCGCGCGGGCGCGCTGCTCGATGCGCTTGAGCAGGCGTTCGCCGTCGCCCGAGCCCTGCGCTTCCGGCGCGACCGTCAGGCACGCCATCTCGCCGATCTTTTCCTGCTGGTACGGATACAGCGCCGCGCAGCCGAACAGCACGCCATCGTGCTCGATC
Organism: Burkholderia sp. SR8; assembly: GCF_052851275.1. Lineage (NCBI taxonomy): Bacteria > Pseudomonadati > Pseudomonadota > Betaproteobacteria > Burkholderiales > Burkholderiaceae > Burkholderia > Burkholderia sp. SR8. The sequence goes on along the minus strand of NZ_JAULUC010000001.1, from coordinate 447,851 downwards.
ACCGAGAAGTGGTCGATGTCGCGTTCGATCTGGTGGCGGCCGCGCCGTACCAGCGTGCCGTCCGACTCGAGCGGCTCGATCAGCGCCAGGATGCCGCCGACGTCGTCCGGCGTCGCCTCGCGCAGGCTCTCGAGGTTCTCGTACGAGATCATCGTGCCGACACCGTCGTGCAGGAACAGTTCGAGCAGCATGCTGCCGTCGAGCGACTGCGGGATCAGGTGGGCGCGGGTCACGCCGCCGCGGCACGCGCGGATCGAATGCTTCAGGAAGAACGCGTCGTCGCCCTGGATGTTGCCGGAATCGAGCAGCTCGGCGGCCGCGTCGAGCGACATTTCGCGGATCAGCCCGCCTTCGTCGTCGACGATGCCGGGCGCTTCGGTCAGGAAGATGATCTTGTCGGCGCGCAGCGCGATCGCGGCGGCCGATGCGACGTCTTCCATCGACAGGTTGAACGCCTCGCCGGTCGGCGAGAAGCCGAGCGGCGACAGCAGCACGAGCTTGCGGCTCGCGAGCGAATGACGGATCGATTCGGCGTCGATCTTGCGCACGATGCCCGTGTGCGCGAAATCGACCCCGTCGAGAATCCCCACCGGCCGCGCGGTCACGAAGTTGCCGGACACGACGCTGATGTGCGCGTGCGCCATCGGCGAGTTCGGCAGACCCTGGCTGATCGCGGCCTCGATGTCGAGACGCACTTCGCCGGCCGCTTCCTTCGCGGACTCGAGCGCGCGCGCATCGGTAATGCGCAGCCCGTGCGAAAACTCGGATTCGACGCCGTGCAGGCTCAACTGCTCCTCGACCTGCGGCCGCGAGCCGTGCACCAGCACGATCTGGATGCCCATCGCCTGCAGCAGCGCGATGTCGGACACGAGCGCGTTCAGGAGCCCCTGCTGCACCACCTCGCCGCCGAACCCCACGACGAACGTGCTGTTGCGGAACTTGTGGATATAGGGCGCGACGGAGCGCATCCAGTCGACGAACTGCGCGTGGCTGGCGGCCGAATCGTCGGCGGCCGGCGGCGTCGCGGCGCCGGTCTGGGCGGGTGGGAGGTCGGTTTGGGAATTCATGGCCGGGATTATAATGCGCCCCCATGTCGAATGTACCTAAAAGTCCCGCGCCGACGCGGGCCAACGCGCCGTCGGCCGAGCACCCGGAGGGGGCGGCCGATGCGCGCCGGCAGCCGGGTCAGCCGCGCCAGCAGCAGCAACATCAACAGCAGGCGGGCAAGCAGCCGCGCGGGCCGCGCGGCGACGAGCGGCGCCGCAACGACGGCCAGCAGGGCCAGCCGGCCGCGAAGGGCGCGCCGCAGGCCGCGGGCGAGCGCGCGCCGCGTCGCGAGCGTGCGCCGCGCGCAGCCGTCCCCCCGAACCCCGTTCCGCCGATCACGTACCCGGAAAGCCTGCCCGTGTCGGGCAAGCGCGACGAGATCGCACGCGCGATCGCCGCTCACCAGGTCGTGATCGTCTGCGGCGAAACGGGGTCGGGCAAGACGACCCAGCTGCCGAAGATCTGCCTCGATCTCGGCCGCGGCCTCGGCGCCGGCGGCACGGGCCTGATCGGCCATACGCAGCCGCGGCGTCTCGCCGCGTCGTCGACCGGCCGGCGCATCGCCGAGGAACTCGGCACGCCGTTCGGCGAAGTGGTCGGCTACAAGGTGCGCTTCACCGACAATCTCGCGCCGGGCGCGTCCGTCAAGCTGATGACGGACGGTATCCTGCTCGCCGAGACGCAGACCGATCCGCTGCTGAAGGCGTACGACACGCTGATCATCGACGAGGCGCACGAGCGCAGCCTGAACATCGACTTCCTGCTCGGCTACCTGAAGGAGATCCTGCCGAGGCGGCCGGACCTGAAGCTGATCGTCACGTCCGCGACGATCGACGCCGACCGCTTCGCGCGCCATTTCGGCACCGACGAACGTCCGGCACCCGTGATCGAGGTGAGCGGGCGGCTGTATCCGGTCGAGATGCGCTACCGTCCGGTGGCCGAGGACCGTCCGGCCGTGAAGAACGCGGAAGGCACGGGCGGCCGCGACCGCGTGAAGACCGCGCGCGAGGCCGAACGCGACCTGATGGATGCGATCGTCGACGCGGTCGACGAACTGTGCCGCGAAGGCCCCGGCGACGTGCTGGTGTTCCTGCCCGGCGAGCGCGAGATCCGCGAGGCGGCCGAGGCGCTGCGCAAGCACCATCCGCCGCACACCGAGATCCTGCCGCTGTTCGCGCGGCTGTCGGCGGCCGACCAGGACAAGGTGTTCAAGGCGTCGAACGCGCGCCGCATCGTGCTTGCGACCAACGTGGCCGAAACGTCGCTGACGGTGCCGGGCATCCGCTACGTCGTCGACACCGGCCTCGCACGCGTGAAGCGCTATTCGTACCGGAACAAGGTCGAGCAGTTGCAGGTCGAGTCGATCTCGCAGGCCGCCGCGAACCAGCGTGCGGGCCGTTGCGGCCGCGTGGCCGACGGCGTGTGCATCCGCTTGTACGAGGAAAGCGACTACCAGGCGCGTGCGCGCTTCACCGATCCGGAAATCCTGCGCTCGTCGCTCGCGTCGGTGATCCTGCGGATGAAGTCGCTGCACCTGACCGCGATCGAATCGTTCCCGTTCCTCGAGCCGCCGCCCGGCCGCGCGATCGCGGACGGCTACCAACTGCTCAACGAGCTCGGCGCCGTCGACGACGACAACGCGCTGACGCCGCTCGGCCGCGAACTCGCGCGGCTGCCGCTCGACCCGCGCGTCGGCCGGATGATTCTCGCCGCGCGCGACCAGCAGTCGCTGCGCGAGGTGCTGATCATCGCGAGCGCGCTGTCCGTGCAGGACCCGCGCGACCGGCCGATCGAAGCGCAGGAGCAGGCCGACCAGGCGCACCGCCGGTTCGCCGACGAACGCTCCGAATTCCTGCAGTGGCTGAAGATCTGGGCGTGGTTCGAAGAGGCCGTCGCGCACAAGAAGTCGAATCGCCAGCTGATCGACGCGTGCCGGCAGAACTTCCTGTCGCACCTGCGGCTGCGCGAATGGCGCGACGTTCATTCGCAGCTGCTGACGGTCGTGCGCGAGCACGGCTGGCGGCTCAACGACGCCGAAGCGACCTACGAGCAGGTGCATCTGGCCCTGTTGACCGGTTTGCTCGGCAACATCGGCATGAAAGCGGACGACGATCCGCACTACCTCGGTGCGCGCGGGATCAAGTTCTACCTGTGGCCGGGCTCCGCGCTCGCGAAGAAGGCCGGCCGCTGGGTGATGGCGGCCGAGCTCGTCGAGACGAGCCGGCTGTACGCGCGCTGCCTCGCGAAGATCGAGCCGGAGTGGATCGAGAAGATCGGCGCGCATCTGCTGAAGAAATCGCTGTCGGAGCCGCACTGGGAGAAGCGCCCCGCGCAGGTCAGCGCGTTCGAGCGCGCGACGCTGTACGGGCTGCCGATCTACCACCGGCGGCGTGTCGCGTTCGGCAAGCAGGATCCGGCGCGCGCGCGCGAGCTGTTCATCCGCGGCGCGCTGGTCGACGGCGAGTTCGACACGAAGCTGCCGTTCTTCGCGCACAACCGCAAGCTGCTCGCCGACATCGAGCAGCTCGAGCACAAGTCGCGCCGACAGGACGTGCTGGTCGACGACGAACTGATCTACGCGTACTACGACCACGCGATTCCGGCGGGCATCCACACCGGCGCCGCGTTCGAGCGCTGGTATCGCGACGAGGTGAAGAAGGGCGGCCAGTCCGACGACCACGCGCGGCTGCTGTACCTGTCGCGCGACGACCTGATGCGCCACGAGGCGGCCGGCGTGACGACCGAGCTGTTCCCGAAGCGCGCGACGATGGCCGGCGTCGAGATGGCGCTGACCTACCATTTCGAGCCAGGCACGCCGCGCGACGGCGTGACGCTCGCGGTGCCGCTGTACGCGCTGAACCAGGTCGACGCGCGCCGCTGCGAGTGGCTCGTGCCGGGGATGCTGAAGGAGAAGGTGCAGCTGCTGCTGAAGTCGCTGCCGCAGAAGCTGCGCCGGCACTGTGTGCCGCTGCCCGAGTACGCGGCCGGCTTCGTCGAGCGCACGGGCCGCGAGCGCTTCGGCGCGGGCGGCCTCGTCGAGGCGCTGATCGCCGACGTGCGCGGTGAGACGCAGGTCGCGATGAAGACGGCCGACTTCAAGCTCGAGACGCTGCCCGCGCACCTGTTCATGAACTTCAAGGTGATTGACGAGCATGGCCGCCAGCTCGCGATGGGGCGCAATCTCGCGCAGCTGCGCCAGGAGCTCGGCGCGCAGGCGCAGCAGCAGTTCCAGAAGATCGCGGCGGCGTCGACGATCGCGCCCGGGAGCGGCGAAGCGGCGTCGGGCGATGCGCCGGCGCCCGCTGCGGTGGCGGGCGCCGCAGCGAAGGGCGGCAAGCCGGGCAAGGGCGCTGCACCGCACACGGCCGCCGCGCCGGAAGCCGGTGCGACGGCCCTGTACGAGAACCTGACGACGTGGAACTTCGGCAAGCTCCCCGAGCTGCTGGAGATCCGCCGGCGCGGCCAGACGCTGTACGGCTACCCGGCGCTCGTCGATCGCGGCACACATTGCGACGTCGAGGTGTTCGACTCGCCGGAGGAGGCCGCGCGGATCCACCGGGCCGGCTTGCGGCGGCTGTTCGCGCTGCAGCTGAAGGAGCCGATCAAGTTCCTGGAGAAGAACCTGCCGGGGCTGCGCGAGATGGCGATGCAGTACATGTCGCTCGGCACGCAGGACGAGCTGCGCGACCAGCTGATCGACACGGCGCTCGACCGCGCGTGCCTGCAGGATCCGCTGCCCGACGACGACGCGAGCTTCCATGCGCGCCGCGACGAGGGCCGCAGCCGGCTGAATCTGCTCGCGCAGGAGATTGCGCGGCTCGTCGGGCAGATCCTCGCCGAATACGCGGGACTCGCGAAGAAGCTCGCGCAGGCGAAGCCGTTCGCGCAGGCCCATGCGGATCTGCAGCAGCAGCTCGGCGCGCTGGTCGGCAAGCGCTTCGTGATCGATACGCCTTACGCGCAGCTTGCACATTTCCCGCGCTACCTGAAGGGCATCGCGCTGCGGATCGACAAGCTGAAGGCCGACCCGGCGCGCGACGCGAAGCAGTCCACCGAGCTGCTGCCGCTGGTCCAGCAGTACCAGCGCGCGGTATCGCAGCGCGGCGGCGTCGCGGATCCGCGCCTCGCGGAATTCCGCTGGCTGCTCGAGGAACTGCGGATTTCGCTGTTCGCGCAGGAACTGCGCACGCCGATGCCTGTCTCTGTCAAGCGTCTGCACAAGGTCTGGGAGTCGATGCAGCGCTAGCGCGGCGGCGGGTTTCGCGGCCCGCGCCGGCGGCTGGCCTTGGCCGGGCCGGCCGCACGGCCGCCGCGGCGTGCGGCGAAGTGGCGCAACGCCGGCCCGGGTCAACCGGAGGGGCCCGCCGAACGTTCTACAATGACTGCTGTTCCACGACGTGAGTCTTCATGCGCACTTTCCTTTCCTTCGGCCGCACGCTTGCGCTGGCCGCCGCCGTGCTGGCGCCCGCCGCACACGCGAATAACGTGATCGTCCTCAACTCGGCCGAAGCGACGCTTTCCCTGATCGACCAGCAGTCCCGCGAGGTCGTGTCCACGATGCCGACCGGCAAGGAACCGCACCACCTGATGGCGACGCCCGACAATTCGTCGCTCATCGTCGCCAATTCGGTCTCGAACAGCCTGATGTTCCTCGACCCGAAGACGGGCAAGGTGCAGCGCACCGTCGAAGGCATCGACGATCCGTACCAGCTCGGCTTCTCGCCCGATCGCAAGTGGTTCGCGGCGGCCGGGCTGCGGCTCGACCGCGTCGACCTCTACAGCTACGACGGCCGCGACCTGCATCTCGCGAAGCGCGTGCCGCTCGCGGTGATGCCGAGCCACCTCGCGTTCACGAAGGACAGCAAGACGCTGCTCGTGTCGCTGCAGGTGTCCGGCGAGATCGCGGCGATCGACCTGCCGACGCAGACGGTCAAGTGGAAGATGAAGGTCGGCAAGGTGCCGGCGGGCCTGTGGCTCACGCCGGACGACAAGTTCCTGCTGGTCGGGATGACCGGTGCCGATTACGTCGCGGTGGTCGACTGGCGCAACCAGAAGGTCGTCAAGCAGATCTACACGGGCAAGGGCGCGCACAACTTCCGCTCGCTCGCCGACGGCACGCACGTCGCGGTCACGAACCGGGTCGCGAACACGATCAGCATCATCGACGAGAACACGCTCACCAACGTCGGCGACATCACCGGCCTGCTGCCGGGGCCGGACGACATGGAGCTGTCCGCCGACAAGAAGACGCTGTGGGTGACGTTCCGCTTCGCGAAGAAGGTCGGTATCATCGATCTGGCATCGCGCAAGCTGGTGCAGACGATCGCCGTCGGCCGTTCGCCGCACGGGATCTACTTCTACGACCGCGCGCCGTGGAAGGCTGCGAACGGCGCGTGACGGGCGGAGGCGGACGATGCTGCACCTGATTGATGCGTTCGTGTCGGACATCCAGACCTGGCTGTACGTCGACGTCGTGCAGCCGCTCCTCTTCAAGTTCAATCTGATGGACTATGACGAGGACACCTACGACGCGCTGTACTGGGTGATCATCGGCGCGCTGCAGATGGTGCTGATGTTCGCGCTGCTGCGCCCGCTCGAGGCGCTCGCGCCGGTCGAGCGGTGGAAGAACCGCCGCGCGGTGCGGGTCGACGTGATCTACACGGCGATCTCGAAGCTCGGCATCTACACGCTGTTCTTCTTCTTCGCGCTGCAGCCGGTGTTCGACCGGTTCCAGGCGTCGCTGCGGCTGCACGGCGTGTCGAACTTCAACCTCGACTATCTGTGGCCCGGCGTGACGTCGCAGCCGATCGTCGCGTTCGCGATCTACCTCGTCGTGCTCGATTTCGCCGGCTACTGGTATCACCGCTGGCAGCACAAGTTCGGCGTCTGGTGGGAGCTGCACGCGGTGCATCACAGCCAGCGGCAGATGTCGCTGTGGTGCGACGACCGCAACCACCTGCTCGACGACGTGATCCAGTCGTGCTTCTTCGCGGCGATCGCGCTCGTGATCGGCGTGACGCCGTCGCAGTTCGTCGTGTTGACCGCGGTCACCAACTTCCTGCAGAGCATCCAGCATACGAATGCGCGGCTGTCGTACGGCCGGCTCGGCGAGCGCCTGCTCGTGAGCCCGACCTTCCACCGGCGCCACCACGCAGTCGGCTACGGCCACGAAGGCACCAAGTACGGCTGCAACTTCGGCGTGCTGTTCCCGTGGTGGGACATGATGTTCGGCACCGCGTCGTGGAACCGCACGGTCGAGCCGACCGGCATCCGCGAGCAGGTCGAAGGCGTATCCTACGGCGACGGCTTCTGGGCGCAGCACGGCCTCGCGTTCGTGCGGATCTTCCGGCGCCTCGTGCCGGCGAAGCGCGGCGCGGCGTCGGCCTGACCTCGTCATCTTCCCGTTGAACGGCTTTCCGACCCGGCCCGCTTGCGCTTTGGCGCATGCGGGCCGCGTGGTTTATCCTTTCCCCGTTTTTCTTCCTCGATACAGGTCCGCATGAACGACTTGCTGCGCTCCTTCGTCCGCGCGTTCGCCAGCGCGCTGCACCCGCGCATGCTGTGGCTCACCCTGATGCCGTTCGTGGTCTCGGCGCTGCTGTGGGGCGTCGTGCTGTGGTTCTCGTGGCAGACGCTGATCGACGCCGCGCGCGGCGCGCTCGACGGCTTCGTGCTGACCGCCGCGCTGTACCGTGCGTTCGACGCGATCGGGATGTCGCAGTTGCATGCGGTCGTCGCGCCGTTCGTCGTCGTGTCGCTCGCGATTCCGCTGATCGTGCTGACCGTGCTGCTGCTGATCGCGACGATCTCGATGCCGGTCGTGATCAAGCACCTGTCGAACCGGCAGTTCGCCGCGCTCGAGGCGAAGCGGGGCGGCACGTTCTTCGGCAGCGTGTTCAACTCGCTCGGCGCCGCGATCGTCGGCGTCGTGCTGCTCGTCGTCACGATCCCGCTGTGGCTGATCCCGCCGTTCTTCGCGCTGCTGCCGCCGGTGATCTGGGGCTGGCTCACGTACCGCGTGATGACCTACGACGCGCTCGCGCAGCACGCGAGCCGCGACGAGCGCCGCGCGCTCGTGCGGCAGCACCGCTGGCCGCTGATCGGCATCGGCGTCGCGACCGGGCTGCTCGGCACCGTGCCGACCTTCGTGTGGGTCTCGTCGGTCTGGATGATGGTGCTGTTTCCGTTCGTGGCAGCGGCGATGATCTGGGTTTACGCTTTCATCCTCGTTTTCTCGGCGCTGTGGTTCGGGCACTATTGCCTGCGCGCGCTCGACGACCTGCGCGCGAGCTCGCGCGCCACCGCAATCGACATGGGGCAGGCATGAGCATCGGCATCGTCATCATCGGCGACGAAATCCTTTCGGGCCGCCGGCAGGACAAGCATCTGGCGAAAGTCATCGAGCTGCTCGGCGCGCGCGGCCTCGCGCTCGACTGGGCCGAATACGTCGGCGACGATCCGGCGCGCATCACCGCGACGCTCGCGCGCGCGATCGCGTCCGGCGACATCGTGTTTTCCACCGGCGGGATCGGCGCGACGCCCGACGACCACACGCGCCAGTGCGCGGCCGCCGCGCTCGGCGTGCCGCTCGAACTGCATCCGGAAGCGAAGGCGCTGATTTCGGAGCGCATCCGCGAGACGCACACCGACCCGGCCACGCCGGTCGACTTCGAGTCGCCGGAAAACCAGCACCGGTTCAACATGGGCGTGTTCCCGGTGGGCGCGACGATCATCCCGAACGGTTACAACCGGATTCCGGGCTTCTCGGTCGGCGATCTGCATTTCGTGCCGGGTTTCCCGGTGATGGCGTGGCCGATGATCGAATGGGTGCTCGACACGAAGTATCAGCATCTGCATCACGCGACGCCGCATGCGGAGCGCTCGCTGTACGTGTTCGAGCTGCCCGAATCGACGCTCACGCCGCTGATGGAGAAGATCGAGCGCGATTTTCCGGGCGTGCGCGTGTTCAGCCTGCCGAGCGTCGGCGACGCCGAGCGCGGCGGGATCTATGCGCGCCGGCATATCGATCTCGGCGTGAAGGGCGAGCCGGAGGCGGTCGCGGCCGCGTTCGTGAAGCTGCGCGAAGGCGTGCATCTGCTCGGCGGCGACGTCGTCGAACCGGACGCGCCGCGCGCCTGAGCGGCGCGCGCGTCGTTCGCGCCCGCGGGCCGCGACAGCGGCCGCGGCCGCACAAAAACCGCGGGCCGCGCAATGCGGCCCGTCATCGGGGTGTCATCGCCCGGCTCGACGATGTCGCAGTCGGGCGTGGCTGAACGGGTGCGCCGTCAGGCGCCGATCCACGGCAGTTTGCGGAAGCACCAGCCGTCGACCGTCTTGCGGTGGCCTTCGGCGTCCTTGCCGCCTTCGAAGCCTTCGAGCAGATCGAACGCCTTCGTGAAGCCGGCCTGCGCCGATGCGACGGCGGCGAGCTTCGAGCGCGCGGCGCTGCGGCACAGGAACAGGATCGGCGTGTCGGCCGGCAGCGCCGCCTTCAGATCGTTGACGAATTCGGCATTCGGCACGCCGCCCGGGTAGCGCGTCCATTCGATGTGCAGGTACTGGCCGTCGCCGACGAGCGGGCGGCCGATCCAGTCGAGCTCGGCGCGCGTGCGCACGTCGACGAGGCGCGCCGAGGGGTCGAGCTGCAGCAGTTCGAACGCCTCCACCGGCAGCAGCGCGCCGGCATAGTTGAGCGCGCCTTGGGCGCGGCGTTCTTCGGCCTTCGCGTAAAGCTGGTCGAGCGTACTCATGGCAGGAGGTCTCCGTATCGGTCAAACGAACATTTTAGCGCGGTGGCGCCGCGCGGATGTCCGCGCGTCCGGTCGCGCGTGCACCGCCCGCGTCTCACCAAAAGAGTGCAGAATGATCCGTATGCACCAAAACGGGCTGATCGCGACGGCGCATCAGGGTATTTGCACCATGACGGTGCGGTTCGCCAGCCGCCGGTGCAGCGCCTGGCCCTTCAATCGCGCAGCGAAGCCCCGCTGCGGCGCGGGCCGGCGCGATTCGCGTCGGTTTTGCGATGGTTGGCACGGAAGCTGCTATATAGAATTCGGTCGACCCGGGGCGCGCTGCGCCAAAGCCAGACTCCGGGCAGCTCGATAAACGAGGCGGTTCCCAGTCCGCCGGAATTGTTCAATCAGGAGAAGAGGTTATGAGTAAAACCGTCGCCGACGTCATGCAGCTCGTGAAGGACGAGGACGTCAAGTTTGTCGATTTCCGCTTCACGGATACGCGCGGCAAGGAACAGCACGTGTCGGTGCCGGTTTCGGCGTTTGACGAAGACAAGTTCGAGAGCGGCCATGCATTCGACGGTTCGTCGATCGCCGGCTGGAAGGGCATCGAGGCGTCGGACATGCTGCTCATGCCGGATCCGAACGCTGCGTTCATCGACCCGTTCTACGAAGAGTCGACGCTGGTGCTGACCTGCGACGTGGTCGAGCCGGCCGACGGCAAGGGCTACGAGCGCGACCCGCGTTCGCTCGCGAAGCGCGCGGAAGCGTACCTGAAGAGCACGGGCATCGGCGACACGGCCTACTTCGGTCCGGAACCGGAATTCTTCATTTTCGACTCGGTCCAGTGGAACACGGACATGTCGGGTTGCTTCGTGAAGATCAATTCGGAAGAAGCACCGTGGTCTTCGGCCAAGGAATTCGAAGGCGGCAACACGGGCCACCGTCCGGGCACGAAGGGCGGCTACTTCCCGGTCGCGCCGGTCGACACGTTCCAGGACATGCGTTCGGAAATGTGCCTGCTGCTCGAACAGCTCGGCATCCCGGTCGAAGTGCACCACCACGAAGTGGCGGGCCAGGGCCAGAACGAAATCGGCACGAAGTTCTCGACGCTGGTCGAGCGCGCCGACTGGACGCAATGGTCGAAGTACATCATCCATAACGTCGCGCACTCGTACGGCAAGACGGCGACGTTCATGCCGAAGCCGGTCGTCGGCGACAACGGTTCGGGCATGCACGTTCACCAGTCGATCTGGAAGGACGGCCAGAACCTGTTCGCGGGCAACGGCTACGCCGGCCTGTCGGAACTGGCGCTGTTCTACATCGGCGGCATCATCAAGCACGCTCGCGCGCTGAACGCGATCACGAACCCGACGACGAACTCGTACAAGCGTCTGGTCCCGCACTTCGAAGCACCGGTCAAGCTCGCGTACTCGGCACGCAACCGTTCGGCATCGATCCGCATTCCGCACGTGTCGAACCCGAAGGGCCGCCGTATCGAAACGCGTTTCCCGGATCCGATGGCGAACCCGTACCTGCTGTTCTCGGCGCTGATGATGGCCGGCCTCGACGGGATCCAGAACAAGATCCATCCGGGCGAAGCAGCGGACAAGAACCTGTACGACCTGCCGCCGGAAGAGGATGCAAAGATCCCGACCGTCTGCGCAGGCCTCGACCAGGCACTGGAAGCGCTCGACAAGGATCGCGAGTTCCTGACGCGCGGTGGCGTGTTCACCGACGGCATGATCGACGCGTACCTCGCGCTGAAGGAGCAGGAGCTGGCGAAGTTCCGCATGACGACGCATCCGATCGAGTTCGAGATGTACTACTCGCTGTAATCGGCGATGGCGCTTCGAATCAGCGCCGTCATGCCGGTTCGTTCCCGTCGCGCGGCTTGCGGCGGGGACCGCGGAGTCTGAAAGGGGACGGCGTCCAGCCGTCCCTTTTTTGTTCCGAAAATTTCCATTTTCCGACCCGGTGAGGCGCGACACGCACGCAAGATGGCTCTGAAGAATCTGATCAAGGCGAAGACGGGGCAGCCCGAGCGACTGACGGAAGACGAGCGGCTCACGCGCTCGGGCCTGCTTGCGGGACTGGAGGCGCTGCCGACGGTTGTGATCGTGCTCGACCGCAAGACGCTGCGGGTCGCGTTCGCGAATCCGTCCGCGGAGGCGATGCTCGACATCTCGCGCCGGCAGCTCGCGCAGCGGCCGTGGGGCGAGATTTTTCCGAACGCGAACGAGCTCGCGTCGACGATCACCGCGATCGGCGAGGAGCGCTTTCACGCGACGCATCTCGACACCGTGCTCGACCGGCCCGGCCACGAGGCGCTGCACGTGCATGCGATCGTCGGCTTCCTCGAGACGGCGCCCGATTTCGTGCTCGTCGAGCTGTTCGAGAACGAGCGGCAGTCGCGCACCGATCGCGAGGAGCGCATCCACGACCTGACCGCGGTCAACAAGCAACTGATCCGCAACCTCGCGCACGAGATCAAGAACCCGCTCGGCGGCATTCGCGGCGCAGCCCAGCTGCTCGAATTCGAACTGAGCGAACGCGAGCGCGGCGAGTTGCGCGAATACACGCAGGTGATCATCAAGGAGTCCGACCGCCTGCAGACGCTCGTCGACCGCCTGCTGGAGCCGCACCGGCATCCGCACATCGTCGGCGACGTGAACATTCATGAAGTATGCGAACGCGTGCGCGCGGTGATGCTCGCGGAATTTCCGCGCGGGCTCACGATCGAGCGCGACTACGACGTCAGCGTGCCGGACCTGCGCGGTGACAAGGAGCAACTGATCCAGGCGCTGCTGAACATCGTGCGCAACGCCGCGCAGGCGCTGCGCGAGCGCATCGCGCAGGGCGACGCGAAGATCGAGCTGCGCACGCGTGTCGCGCGCAAGGTCACGATCGCGAAGCGCCTGTACAAGCTGGCACTGGACTTGCACGTGGTCGACAACGGTCCCGGCATTCCGGAGGAGATCCGCGACCGGATCTTCTATCCGCTCGTGTCCGGGCGCGACGACGGCAGCGGGCTCGGCCTCACGCTCGCGCAGACGTTCGTGCAGCAGCACGACGGGATGATCGAGGTCGAGAGCCGGCCCGGCCGTACCGAATTTCAGATCCTGCTGCCGCTCGACCATTGAGCGGCAGCATGGCGATTCACCGGATTCACCAATCTCTGACCGACCTATGAAGCCGATCTGGATAGTAGACGACGATCAATCGATCCGCTGGGTGCTCGAAAAGGCGCTCGCCCGGGACAGCTTCGCGACGAAGAGCTTCGCGAACGTGCGCGACGCGCTGGCCGCGCTCGACCACGAGACGCCGCAGGTGCTCGTATCCGACATCCGGATGCCGGGCGGCTCCGGCCTCGAGTTGCTGCAGGCGATGCACGAGCGGCTGCCTGGCCTGCCCGTCATCATCATGACGGCGTTCTCCGATCTCGACAGCGCCGTCGCGGCGTTCCAGGGCGGCGCGTTCGAATATCTGGCGAAGCCGTTCGACGTCGACAAGGCGGTCGAGCTGATCCGCCGCGCGGTCGAGGAAAGCCTGCGCGGCGGTGCGCCGCAGGACGAGCGCGTGGCCGAAGCGCCCGAGATGCTCGGCCAGGCGCCCGCGATGCAGGACATGTTCCGCGCGATCGGCCGGCTGTCGCATTCGGCCGCGACCGTGCTGATCACCGGCGAATCGGGCACCGGCAAGGAGCTCGTCGCGCGTGCGCTGCATCGTCACAGCCCGCGGGCGAACGGCCCGTTCATCGCGCTGAACACGGCGGCGATCCCGAAGGATCTGCTCGAATCCGAACTGTTCGGCCACGAGCGCGGCGCGTTCACCGGCGCGCAGACGACGCGCCAGGGCCGCTTCGAGCAGGCCGAGAACGGCACGCTGTTCCTCGATGAAATCGGCGACATGCCGTTCGATCTGCAGACGCGCCTGTTGCGCGTGCTGTCGGACGGGCAGTTCTATCGGGTCGGCGGCCACAATCCGCTGCGCGCGAACGTGCGCGTGATCGCCGCGACGCACCAGAATCTCGAAGCGCGCGTGCGGCAGGGGCTGTTCCGCGAGGACCTTTATCACCGCCTCAACGTGATCCGGCTGCGACTGCCGCCGCTGCGCGAACGCAGCGAGGACATCGCGCTGCTCACGCGCCACTTCCTGCAGAAGAGCGCGCGCGATCTCGGCGTCGAGCCGAAGCGCGTGTCCGACGAGGCGCTCGCGTACCTGACGTCGCTGCCGTTTCCCGGCAACGTGCGGCAACTCGAGAACCTCGCGAACTGGCTGACCGTGATGGCGCCCGCGCAGACGGTCGAGATCAAGGACCTGCCGCCCGATCTGGTGCCGGCAGGCGCGCCGGCGACGGTGACGGCCGATGGCGCGGATGCGAACGGCGCGGCGGGCGACGCGGTGCGCATGCAGCCGGCGGCCGGTACGGTGCCGCTGACGGCGGCGCCCGCTGGCGCTGCGCCGAACGGCGCGCCGGCAGGCTATCCGATGTGGGAAAACGGGTTGCGCACGGAGGTCGCGCGGCTGCTGCGCGAGAATTCGGCCGACGTGATGGACGAGCTCGCGCGCCGCTTCGAGGCGGCCGTGATCCGCGAGGCGCTCGACTTCACGCGCGGCCGCAAGGTCGAGGCGGCCGAGCGGCTCGGCATCGGCCGCAACACGATCACGCGCAAGATCCAGGAACTGCACCTGGAGCCGTAACCGGCCGCCGCGGCATGCGCGTGCATCGCGCATGCCGCGATCGGACATAATCGCGGTTTGCCGTCACGTGCACTTCCGTCATGTCCGATTCCTTCCGCTGGCCCGCCGGGGCCGATCCGTTCCGTTTTCTCGAAGCGCTCGACAGCACGCGCGCCCGCGCGTGGGTCGACGAGCAGAACGCGCGTACGCGTGTCGCGCTGCGCGACGACGATGCGTATCGCGCGCTCACCGCGCGGCTCGCACAGGCGTATCTGCCGCGTGAGCGCCCGGTGATTCCGACCCGCTGGCGCGACTGGGCGTACGACCTGTGGCAGGACGATCTCCATCCGAAGGGCCTGTGGCGCCGCGCGCGCTGGGACGACTGGCGCGCCGGCCGGCCCGAATGGGAAACGCTGCTCGACATCGACGCGCTCGGTGCGCAGGAGGGCGAGTCGTGGGTCTTCGAGCAGGACGCGATCCTGTATCCGGACGGCGACCGTGCGCTGCTGTCGCTGTCGCCGGGCGGCGCCGATGCGGTCGTCGTGCGCGAGTTCGATCTGGTGGCGCGCCGGTTCGTCGACGGCGGGTTCACGATCGACGAGCCGGGCCATCACACGGTCGGCTGGATCGATCGCGATACCGTCTACGTGAGCTGGGATCGCGGCGAAGCGCATGCGACCGCGGCCGGCTATCCGTATGACGCACGCCGCTGGGTGCGCGGCACGCCGCTCGCCGACGCGCCGGTCGTGTTTCGCGGCGAACCGGACGACATCAGCGCGGGCGCGTGGTTCGACCCGATCGACGGCCGCCACGTCGCGTGGCGCAGCGTCGACTTCTTCGATGCGCATGCGTACTGGCTGACCGAAGCAGGCGAGTGGGTGCGCTACGACGTGCCGACCCACGTCGAGGTCGGCTTCTGGGAAGGCTGGCTCGTGCTGGAGCCGCGGCTCGACTGGGACTGCGCCGGCGTGGATCACGCGGGCGGTTCGCTGCTCGCGATCCGCGAGCAGGCGTTCCTGGCCGGGTCGCGCGTATTCACGACGCTGTTCGAACCGCGGCCGTCGACGTCCGCATGCACGTGGACGCACACGCGCACGATGCTGATCGCGAGCTGGCTCGACGACGTGCACAACCGCACGATGCTGTGGCAGCCGCGCCAGGACGCCGGCGGCGCATGGACGTGGGACGCGCGGCCGTTCGAGTGGCCGGGCGACGCGCAGATCGACGTCGAACCGGTCGAGTCGACGCTGAACGACGACGTGTACGTGGACGTCGATACCTATCTCGATCCGCCCGAATGCTGGCTCGCCGATCTCGGCGATCGCGCGGCCGATGCGCCGTCGCGCCGCGTATTGCTCGACCGGCCGCCGGTGCGGTTCGCGACGGACGGCCTCGTCGTGCGGCGCGCGAATGCGCGCTCGCGCGACGGCACGGTCGTGCCGTACACGCTGATCGGGCCGCGCGATGCGCTCGATGGCCTGGATCGACCCGGCGGCACGCATCGCGTCGCGCGGCCGTGCCTGCTTTCCGGCTATGGCGGCTTCGCGATTCCGAACCTGCCGGGCTACAGCGATGCACTCGGCATTGCGTGGCTCGAGCGCGGCGGTGTCGCGGCGTTCGCGCACATCCGCGGCGGCGGCGAATTCGGGCCGGGCTGGCACGTCGACGCGCAGCGCGAGCATCGGCAGCGCTCGTTCGACGACTTCATCGCGGTGGCCGAGGACCTGATCCGCACCGGCGTGACGACCGCGGCGCAGCTCGGGATCGAAGGCGGCAGCAACGGCGGGCTGCTGGTCGGCGCGTGCATGGTGCAGCGCCCCGAGCTGTTCGGCGCGGTGCTGTGCCGCGTGCCGCTGCTCGACATGCGGCGCTATCCGAAGCTCCATGCGGGCGCCGCATGGCTCGACGAATACGGCGATCCCGACGATGCGCGCGAGGGCGCGGCGCTTGCCGCCTATTCGCCGTATCACCGCGTGCGCGAAGGCGTCGTGTATCCGCCGCTGCTGCTGACCACGTCGACGCGCGACGATCGCGTGCATCCTGCGCATGCGCGCAAGATGGCTGCACGCATGCATGCGCTCGGACACGATCGGGTGTGGTACTGGGAGAACACCGACGGCGGCCACGGCAGCGCCGACGATCTCGAGCGCGCCGAATCGGATGCGGCGGAGTTCGGCTTCCTGTGGGCCCATCTCGGGCCGGCTCCCGCGCGCGGATGAACGCCGGCGTGAGCGTGGCCCGGGCGCGGCGGCTTCAGCTGACGACCGCGACGACCGGCGTGTGGTCGGACGGCTGCTCCCACGTGCGCGGCACGCGGTCGACCTCGCACGACGTGCAGGTGTCGGCGAGTGCGGGCGACAGCAGCACATGGTCGATGCGCAGCCCCGCGTTGCGGCGGAACGCGAACATCCGGTAGTCCCACCACGTGAAGGTCTTCTCGGGCTGCTCGAAGCGGCGGAATGCATCGACGAAGCCGAGCTCGATCAGCTTCGCGAAGTGCGCGCGCTCCTGCGGCGACACGAGGTTCTGGCCGACCCATTTCGCCGGGTCGTGCACGTCGCGGTCTTCCGGCGCGATGTTGAAGTCGCCGAGCAGCGCGAGCTTCGGGTAGCGCTGCATCTCCGCGGCGAGCCACGCCTGCAGCGCGTCGAGCCACTGCATCTTGTAGACGAACTTGTCGGAGTCGGGCGCCTGGCCGTTCGGAAAATACGCGGACACGATGCGCACGCCTTCGACCGTCACGGCGACCACGCGCTGCTGCGGATCGTCGAAGCCGGGGATGTTGCGCACGACGTCCGATTCGTCGACGGTGAGCGTGTCGCGCGCGAGGATCGCGACGCCGTTGTAGGTCTTCTGACCCGTGAACCAGCTGCGGTAGCCGACGGCCTCGAGATCGGCGCGCGGATACTTCTCGTCCGGCAGCTTCAGCTCCTGCAGGCACAGCACGTCGGCGCCGCTTTGCGCGAGCCAGTCGAGCACGTGCTGCTTGCGGACGTTGAGCGAGTTGACGTTCCAGGTGGCGATTTTCATGAACGGGAATGCGTGCGGGGTGAATGCGAAGGCCGCCATCTTACCGCGAGCACGGGGCGCGAACGCGCGCAACACGCGATGCGACGCAGGCGCCGCGCATCGCGATCGCACGGACTTGCAAAGAAATTGTGACAAAAGTGTTGACGTGAGTGCTCCCTCACCCTATAATTTATTTCTCTGACGCGGGGTGGAGCAGTCTGGCAGCTCGTCGGGCTCATAACCCGAAGGTCGTAGGTTCAAATCCTACCCCCGCAACCAAGCACACCAGACGATGTGCAGCGCAACTGACCGATGCGCGCTTCGTCGACAAGAACCCGGCTCCGTGCCGGGTTTTTTGTTTTCAGCCCGCCGCCCATTCGACCGCCGCCTTCGCATGCAGCGCGGTCGTATCGAACACCGGCAGCGGCGAGTCGTCCTCGCCGATCAGCAGCGTGATCTCCGTGCAGCCGAGAATCACCGCCTGCGCGCCGCGTTTCGCCAGTTCGTCGATGATCGCGACGTAGGCCGCGCGCGACGCCGCGTCGATCACGCCGTGGCACAGCTCGTCGTAGATGATCCGGTGCACGTCGCCGCGCGCGGATTCGTCCGGCACCAGCACGTCGAGGCCGAACTTCTCGCGCAAGCGCTCCGCATAGAACGGCAGCTCCATCGTGTAGCGCGTGCCGAGCAGCGCGGCGCGCTCGACGCCCGCGGCGCGCAGCGCGGCGCCGGTCGGATCGGCGATGTGCAGGAACGGCAGCGGCACCGCCGCCTCGATCGCGCCGTGCACGCGGTGCATCGTGTTGGTCGTCAGCACGACGAGATCGGCGCCGGCCGCTTCGAGCTGACGCGCGGCCTCGGCCATCCGTTCGCCGAGCGCGGCCCAGTCGTGCACGCGCTGCAGCGCCTCGATCTCCGCGAAATCGACGGTGACCAGCACGCTCTTCGCGTTGTGATGGCCGCCATGCAGCGCCTTCGAATGGCGGTTGATCATCCGGTAGTACTCGGCCGACGATTCCCAGCTCATGCCGCCGATCAGTCCGATCGTCTTCATCCGTCACCTGTACGTTTCGTATGTCGTGACGGACGAGTATAGGGGCCGGCTCGGGCGCGCGGCGGTACGATCCGCGCGAAGCCGGCCGGTACGGCGCTGTCGCGTGGAGATGGCCGGAGCGGGGCGGCCGGCGGGCCCGCCGGTGTCCGGCGATGGCGGCACGCGGCAGTTGAAACGGCCACTGTGTTTTTGTACAGTATCGGCACCGTGAACCCGACCATCATTCCGCCAGCCGCTCCCGGCGCGCCGTCAACCGGTGACGTGCCGCCGCGCGTGCGCAAGATCATCCACTGCGACTGCGACTGCTTTTACGCGTCGGTGGAGATGCGCGACGACCCGTCGCTGCGCAACCGGCCGCTCGCGGTCGGCGGCCGGCCCGACCAGCGCGGCGTGATCGCCACCTGCAACTACGAGGCGCGGCGCTACGGCGTGCATTCGGCGATGTCGTCGGCGCTCGCGATGCGCAAGTGTCCGGACCTGCTGATCCTGCCGTCCGCGATGGACAAGTACCGCGCGGCGTCGCGGCAGATCATGGCGATCTATCGCGACTACACGCACGACGTCGAGCCGCTGTCGCTCGACGAGGCGTACCTCGACGTTAGCGGGTCGGAACTGTGCCAGGGCAGTGCGACGCTGATTGCGCGCGAGATCCGCCAGCGTGTGTACGACACGGTCGGCGTGACGGTGTCGGCCGGCGTCGCGCCGAACAAGTTCATCGCGAAGATCGCATCCGACTGGAACAAGCCCGACGGCCTCTTCGTCGTGCGCCCGCATGAAGTCGATGCGTTTGTCGCGGCGCTGCCGGTGCGCAAGCTGCACGGCGTCGGCAAGGTGACGGCCACGCGGCTCGACCGGCTCGGCATCCAGACCTGCGCGCAGTTGCGCGACTGGTCGCTGATCGACCTGCATCGCGAGTTCGGCGCGTTCGGCCGGCGGCTGTACCAGCTCGCGCGCGGGATCGACGAGCGACCGGTGCAGGCCGACCAGGAGCGCAAGTCGGTCAGCGTCGAGACGACCTACGTGACCGACCTGACGACGCTCGAACAATGCGCGGACGAGATTCGCCGCCTCGTCGTGCAGCTCGACGCGCGAATCGCGCGCGCCGGTGCCGCCCGCTCGATCCGCAAGCTGTACGTGAAGATCCGCTTCGCGGATTTCCAGCGCACGACGGTCGAATGCGTGGCCGATGCGACGAACGCGCAGACGGCCGTCACGCTGCTCGCGAAGGGGCTGCAGCGGCGCGCGCAGGCGGTGCGGCTGCTCGGCGTCGGCGTGCGTATCGACGAGGATACGGCCGAGCGTCACGGGCAGTTCTCGCTGTTCGACGACGAAGCCGATCACGTGGACGTGGCTCGAGACGCGGGCGGCGCGAACGGCCAAGGCAACCCGGCCGGCGCCGGCGACGCGAACGGGTGGGGCAACCCGCCCAACGCTTGCGATGCGGGCAGCGCGAACCACCCAGGCGACCCGGCCGATGCCGGCGACGCGGGCAACGCGAACGACCCAGCCAATCCGGCCGACGCCGGCGACGCTGCCAGCGTGAACGACTCGCCCAACGCCGGCGACGAATCCCCCGCGCAATGAAAAAAGCACCGCCGCAGCGGTGCCTTTCGATGCGGCCCGACGAGCCGGGCCGCGTGCGCGATGTGCTCGGTGCGCTCAGTGCGCTCAGTGCGCAGGTGAGGCCATCCCGTTGTGCCGCAGCAGCGCGTCGATTTCCGGCTCGCGGCCGCGGAACGCCTTGAACGAATCCATCGCCGGACGGCTGCCGCCGACTTCGAGGATCTCGCGGCGATAGCGCGTGCCGGTCGCCGCGTCGAGCACGCTGCCGCTGGCGGCGGCCGCTTCCTCGAACGCCGCGTACGCATCGGCCGACAGCACCTCGGCCCACTTGTAGCTGTAGTAACCGGCCGCATAGCCGCCCGCGAAGATGTGGCTGAACGTATTCGGCCAGCGCGAGAACGCGGCTTGCGGGATCACGTGGTAGCGCTCGTTGATCTCGCGCGCGAACGCGTTCACGCCGGTCGTGCCGGCCGGGTCGAAGTCGACGTGCAGCAGCATGTCGAACATCGAGAACACGATCTGCCGCAGCGTGCCGAGGCCGCTCTGGAAGTTCTTCGCGGCGATCATCTTGTCGAACAGCTCGCGCGGCAGCGACGCGCCCGTATCGACGTGCGACGACATCGACGACAGCACGTCCCATTCCCAGCAGAAGTTCTCCATGAACTGCGACGGCAGCTCGACCGCATCCCATTCGACGCCGTTGATGCCCGACACGCCGAGCTCGTCGACGCGCGTGAGCATGTGATGCAGCCCGTGGCCGAATTCATGGAACAGCGTGATGACTTCGTCGTGCGTGAAGCACGCGGGCTTGCCGCCGACCGGCGCCGAGAAGTTGCAGGTGAGGTACGCGACCGGCGTCTGCACGGTGCTGCCGCGCTTCGCACGCGCGCGCGCATCGTCCATCCACGCGCCGCCGCGCTTGCCTTCGCGGGCATACAGGTCGAGATAGAACTGCGCGACGAGCGAGCCGTCGCGGTTCTCGACGCGGAAGAAGCGCACGTCCTTGTGCCACACCGGTGCGTCGTCCGGCTTGATGCGCACGCCGAACAGCGTTTCGGTGACGGTGAACAGGCCCTTCAGCACGGCCGGTTCCGGGAAGTACTGCTTGACCTCGTTTTCCGAGAACGCATAGCGCTGCTGGCGCAGCCGTTCGGCCGCGAACGCGACGTCCCACGGCGCAAGCTCGGTCAGCCCGAGTTCCTTCGCGGCGAATGCGCGGAGTTCATCCCAGTCCTTGTCCGCATGCGGGCGCGCGCGCGTCGCGAGATCCTCGAGGAACGCGATCACCTGCTGCGGCGACTCGGCCATCTTCGGCGCGAGCGACACTTCGGCGAAGTTGCGGTAGCCGAGCATCTGCGCCTCTTCGCGGCGCAGCTTCAGCTCGTCGGCGACGATCGCCGTGTTGTCCCATTCGGCCTTGCCGCCGCCGTACTGCGGCCCGAGTTCCGATGCGCGCGTCGCATACGCGCGGTACAGCGTCTCGCGCATCGCGCGGTTTTCCGCGTACTGCAGCACCGGGAAATAGGACGGGAAGTGCAGCGTGAATTTCCAGCCTTCCTTGCCGTCCTTCTGCGCGGCCTCGCGGGCCGCTTCGATCGCATCGCCCGGCAGGCCGGCGAGTTCCGCTTCGTCCTGCGCGAAATACGCATACGCGTTGGTCGCGTCGAGCACGTGGTCGGAGAACGCCTTCGACAGCGCGGCCTGCTGCTCCTGCAGTTCCGCGAAACGCGGCTTCCGGTCTTCCGGCAGCTCGGCGCCCGACAGGCGGAAATCGCGCAGCGCGTTGTCGAGGATCTTCTTGCGCTCCGCGGACAGCGTCGCGTATTCGGCGCTCGCGGCGATCGCCTTGTACTTCTCGTACAGCGCGAGGTTCTGGCCGACGCTCGACCAGAATTCGGTCACGCGCGGCAGGTTCTCGCCGTAGGCGGCGCGCAGCTCCGGCGTATCGGCGACCGCGTTCAGATGGCCGACGACGCCCCATGCGCGCCCGAGCGGCTCCGTCGCCTGCTCGACCGTCTCGACGATCGCGGCCCAGGTCGCCGGCGTCGCAGGCGCGCTCGCGGCCTCGACGGCGCGGTTGGCGGCATCGAGCAGCGTATCGAGTGCGGGCGTCACGTGTTCCGGACGGATCTCGCCGAAGCGGGGCAGGCCGGAGAAATCGAGGAGCGGATTGGTATTGGCGCTGGCGGACATTAAGACTCCCTGTCTGTTGCCGGATGAACCGGGGTGAAAAGGGTGGGGTGCGATGCAGCGACACCCGATACCGACATTATTGGGGCGCATCGCGCGCTTTCCAATCGTTAGTTTCTAACGACGCGATTGGACGGTGCGACGCGGGGGTCGAATGCGCGCGGAATGCAGCGTAGCCGGGCGGCGATGCGGCAGGGGGACGGAATTGCGGCGCGGCCGCGATGACGGCCGGTGGGACGCCGGCGCACGAATGCGCGCCGGCTGGACGGGGCTGGGCGATCGCGTGCCGCTCAGGCGGCCGCGGCGGCGCGCTCGGCCGATTCGATCGTGTTGATCAGCAGCATCGTGATGGTCATCGGGCCGACGCCGCCCGGCACCGGCGTGATGTGGCCGGCCACTTCCTTCACGCC
The DNA here is from genome assembly GCF_052851275.1 of Burkholderia sp. SR8. Taxonomy (NCBI): domain Bacteria; kingdom Pseudomonadati; phylum Pseudomonadota; class Betaproteobacteria; order Burkholderiales; family Burkholderiaceae; genus Burkholderia; species Burkholderia sp. SR8. The sequence goes on along the minus strand of NZ_JAULUC010000001.1, from coordinate 425,163 downwards.
CGCGAAGTCGACGTCGCCGCACAGCTTGCCCGCGTCGTCGCGGTTCATGCCGACGTCGATCACCGTCGCGCCGGGCTTGACCATGTCGGCCGTCAGGATGTTGCGCTTGCCGACCGCAGCGACGACGATGTCGGCCTGGCGCGTGTGCGCGGCGAGGTCGCGCGTCTTGCTGTGGCAGATCGTCACGGTCGCGCCGGCTTCGAGCAGCAGCATCGCCATCGGTTTGCCGACGATGTTCGAGCGGCCGATCACGACCGCGTTCGCGCCCTGCAGCGGGATGTCGTGCGCTTCGAACATCTTCATCACGCCGTACGGCGTGCACGGGCGGAACAGCGGCTTGCCCGTCATCAGCGCGCCCGCGTTCGCGACGTGGAAGCCGTCGACGTCCTTCTCGGGCGCGATCGCCTCGATCACCTTGTGGCTGTCGATGTGCGCGGGCAGCGGCAGCTGCACGAGGATGCCGTGGATCTTCGGGTCGCGGTTCAGTTCGTCGATGCGCGCGAGCAGGTCGGCTTCCGACAGCGTGTCCGGGTACGCGTCCTTCTGCGAGAAGAAACCGTTGTCCTCGCACGCCTTGATCTTGTTGCGCACGTAGACTTCGCTCGCCGGGTTCGCGCCGACGAGGATCACCGCGAGACCGGGCTGGTGGCCGCGTGCGGTCAGGGCGGCGGCACGTTCGGCGGCCTGCGCGCGCAAGGTCTTCGAGAGGGCGTTGCCGTCGATGAGGAGGGCTGTCATGGTGGTGGTCCTGCCGGGAAGTTGGAATGCGGGCGTGCGGCGCACGAAACGCCGCAGCAAAGCACGCAATTATACCGGTCGCCTGCCGTCGTCCGACAGCGAATACAAGGAAAGCGTCATCGCGGCAGTGCCGGCGCCCCGGGAGGAAGCGCCGGGCCGCGCCGCGCGAGTGGGCCGCATCGCGCGGCGCGGCAGTACGGTCACGCGGCCGGCCGGGACAGAGTGCCCCGCGGCCGCGGGCAACGTTCAGGCCTGCTTCTTCGACAGCGCGAGGCGCAGCAGATCGGCAACCGTGTTGACGTTGAGCTTTTCCATGATGTTCGCGCGGTGCGCTTCGACCGTCTTGATGCTGATCCCGAGATCGTCGGCGATCTGCTTGTTCAGGCGGCCGGCGATGATGCGCTCGAGCACCTGCTGCTCGCGCGCGGTCAGCTTCGACAGCCGTTCGCTCGCGGCGCGCTGTTCCTGGACGCTCTTGCTCTCGCTTCGGGCCTTGTCGAGCATCCGCTCGACGAGCTTGCGCAGCTCGGCCTCGTCGAACGGTTTCTCGATAAAGTCCATCGCACCCTTTTTCATCGTCGACACGGCCATCGGCACGTCGCCGTGGCCGGTGACGAAGATGATCGGCAGCGCGGCGTTGTCGGCGATCAGGCGTTCCTGCAGTTCGAGGCCGCTCATGCCCGACATCCGCACGTCGAGGATCAGGCACGCGATCTGGCCGGCCTGCTGCGCCGGCTGATACGCATCGAGGAACTGCTCGGCGCTCGAGAAGCATTGCACGCGATAGCCGTTCGCCTCCAGCAGCCAGCGCAGCGAGTCCCGTACGGCCTCGTCGTCGTCGACGACGAAGACAGTTTCCTGAGTGGTGGTGACAGGGCTATTCATAGTTCTCCCGTAACGGTATGTGATGCCGATGCCTCGCGCCCCCCTTGGCCGAGATCAGCGGGTTCCCCAATGGGCAGGCTGCAGTGGAATGTCGCGCCGGAAATGCGGCCGTCCGGTTCGACATTGTTCACCACCCACAGACGCCCCCGATGCGATTCGATGATCGAACGGCAGATGTTCAGCCCCATGCCCATGCCGTCGGACTTGGTGCTGTAAAACGGTTCGAACAGGCGTTCGGCGGTCGCTTCGTCGACGCCCGGACCCTGGTCGATCACGCGGATGTCGACGAAACCCGCATCGATGTCGGCGACGACGCGGATCACGCCGTCCGCCGACGCCGGCTTCACGTCGGCCATCGCCTCGGCCGCGTTCTTCATCAGGTTCACGAGCACCTGCTCGATGAGCACGGGGTCGACATAAATAATAGGCATTCTTGCGAGGATTTCCGTGACGATCCGGATCCTGCGCTTCCTGGCCTCGATTTCGGCGAGCCCGACCGCATCCGCGACGATGTCCGCGACCCGCGCCGGCTGGCGCTTCGGCTCGCTGCGCTTCACGAATTCGCGGATTCGCTTGACGATCATCCCCGCGCGCAGCGCCTGCTGCGCGGTCTTCTCGAGCGCGGGCTGCAGCGTCTCGGGCGTGCCGCGGCCGCTCTTCACGAGCGCAAGCGTGCCCGAACAGTAGTTGTTGATCGCGGCGAGCGGCTGATTCAATTCGTGAGCAATCGACGACGCCATTTCACCCATCGTCATCAATCGGCTCGTGAACTGCAGCTTCTCTTCCTGCTGGTGCGCGAGTTCCTGCGCCTTCTTGCGGGTCGTGATGTCGGTCGCGATCTGCATCTGCGCGAGGTGGCCGTCCACCCACTGGATGTACTGGCGGCGCACCTCGAACCACTTCTGGATGCTTTCGACGTACACCTCCTGCGCGTCGGCCGTGCTGCTCGTCAGCGCAGCGGCCGGCAGGCCCGCGAACGCATCGACCATGTCGATCGAGTCGGACGACGCCTGCGCGCGGTCGAAGCCGCCGCCCGACAGCTCGAGATGGCCGTCCGGGCGGATCCCGAACAGGTGGCGGTAGTAGCGGTTCGCGAACAGCAGCTCGGCCTCGTCGGCGGCCAGCACCGACACCGCGGCGTCGAGGCTTTCGAGCACCGTCGTGAAGCGTTCGTGCGCGGCCGCGAGCTCCTCGCGCGCGCGCTTCGGCTCGGTGATGTCGGTCATCGACGACATCCAGCCAGTCTGCCGCCCGGAGCTGTCGATCAGCGGCGACACGTAGAGGCGCGCATGGAACAGCGTGCCGTTCTTGCGCCGCACGCGCAGCTCGAAGCCCGAGCTCGGCGCCTTGCCGCGCAGCGTCATGTCGAGCTGGCGCTGCATTTCCGGGTACGAGTCGCGCGGCCAGTACGGGAACGGTGCGACCTTGCCGACGAGGTCGGTCTCGTCCCAGCCGGTCATCCGGCAGAACGCCGGGTTCACGTGCGTGATGCGGCCGTGCATGTCGAGCACGCGCATGCCGATCAGCACCGAGTTCTCCATCGCGCGCCGGAAGAACGCTTCCGCGTACAGCGCCTGCTGCGCCTCGAAACGCTGGCGCGTGTGCTTCCACAGGCTCCAGAGGCTCCACAGCACGAAGCACGACAGGCCGGCGACCAGCCACACGAGCGTGTTGTTCGTCAGGTTCGTGAGCTGCGGGAATGCGTACACGCGCACGGTCAGCCCCTGGCCGGGCGGGTCGAGCGGCAGGTCGTAGTGGGAGTCGCGCGGCAGGCGCGGGCGCGTCGACGTCGACGACAGCTCGCGGTTGTTCGAGTCGGTGATCGAGATCTTGTACTTCGACGATAGCTCCTGCGGGATGTCGTGCTTCAGAATCCCCTCGACCGAGAACACCGCGGCGATCGAGCCGAGATATTCGCGGTCGCCGCGCATCACGGGCGTCTGCAGCGTGATGAAGCCGTTGCCGAAGTCGTCGTAGATCAGCGGCGAATACGCCTGGCGGCGCGTGCTGCGCGCTTCGTCGTACGCGCCGCGCACCGCGTCCTGCATCTGCGCGTCGCCCGGCTTCGCGAGCCGCTGGCCGAGCAGCGGCGGATGCACGGTCGGCCAGCGCTGCACGCCGGGCGCCGTGTACCAGTTCAGATAGAGGATTTCCGGATGCGTCTGCATCACGTCCGCGACGGCCATCTGGAACGCGTTCTGGTCGAGGCGGCCGGACGCGAGGTCGCGCGACAGCGCCTGCAGCTGTTCCTGCGCGCCCGTCATCGACAGGCGGATCTGCTGCTGCGCCCACGCGACGTTACGGAACAGCGTGTCTTCCTGCTGCTGCTGTTCGCGGCGATTGAGGCTCCATAGAATCAGGCTCATCACCACGAGGAACACGAGGATCGACAGCAGCGGCGTCAGCAAATAGGAATTGGACCACCACGGTCCGTGGTGCCAGCGGGACGGCTGCGACTCCGCCGGCGGGCCCGACGGTCGCGCCGAGCGTGCGAAAAGCCGATCGGTCAACATGGCAGGATTGTAGCGCAGCGCAATACATGGAAAACCTATACCGGATATGTTGAACGGAAACGGATTTGTGCTCGCGGCGCGGGCCGCAGAGGCCCGCCGCGTGGGTGCAGCGCAGCAATATTTCGCATTGCGAGAAAAGATCTCATAATTCGAAAATTTTGTTGCGCGCGGCCGGGCACGCTCATTACAATCCGTCGGAGCTTGCCCGCAGCCGGTCGCGTCGCGTCGTCTGCACGAGAGCGATCCTCACATTCCAGGACCCAGGAGACGAGAATGTCCGCTGTACCGAACGAAGTGATGAAATATGTCGCCGCCGAACGTGACGACGACCCGCAAGAAACCGTCGAATGGCTCGAGTCGCTCGACGGCGTGATCTCCTCCGTGGGCACCGGCCGCGCGCACTACCTGATCGAAAAGCAGATCGAGTTCGCCCGCATGCACGGCGAACACCTGCCGTTCTCCGCCAACACCCCGTACATCAACACGATCCCCGTGGCCGCCCAGGCGAAGATTCCGGGCGACCAGGACATCGAGCACCGCATCCGTTCGTACACGCGCTGGAACGCGCTCGCGATGGTGCTGCGCGCAGGCAAGGACACGAACGTCGGCGGCCACATCGCGTCGTTCGCATCGGCCGCGACGCTCTACGACGTCGGCTACAACCATTTCTGGCACGCAGCGTCCGACCAGCACGGCGGCGATCTCGTGTTCGTGCAGGGCCACTCGTCGCCGGGCGTGTACTCGCGCGCGTTCCTGCTCGGCCGCCTGTCGGAAGAGCAGCTCGACAACTTCCGCCAGGAAGTCGACGGCAAGGGCATCTCGTCGTACCCGCACCCGTGGCTGATGCCGGACTTCTGGCAGTTCCCGACCGTGTCGATGGGCCTCGGCCCGATCATGGCGATCTACCAGGCCCGCTTCATGAAGTACCTGGAGTCGCGCGGCATTGCGAAGACGGAAGGCCGCAAGGTCTGGGCGTTCCTCGGCGACGGCGAGACCGACGAGCCGGAATCGCTCGGCGCGATCGGCATGGCGAGCCGCGAGAAGCTCGACAACCTCGTGTTCGTGATCAACTGCAACCTGCAGCGTCTCGACGGCCCGGTGCGCGGCAACGGCAAGATCATCCAGGAACTGGAATCGGAATTCCGCGGCGCCGGCTGGAACGTGATCAAGGTCATCTGGGGCAGCCGCTGGGATGCGCTGTTCGCACGCGACAAGTCGGGCGCGCTGATGCGCCGGATGATGGAGTGCGTCGACGGCGAATACCAGACGTACAAGTCGGAGTCGGGCGCGTTCGTTCGCGAACACTTCTTCAACACGCCTGAACTGAAGGCGCTCGTCGCCGACTGGTCGGACGACGACATCTGGGCGCTGAACCGCGGCGGTCACGATCCGCACAAGATCTACGCGGCGTTCCACGAAGCGACCAACACGAAGGGCGCGCCGACCGTCATCCTCGCGAAGACCATCAAGGGCTACGGGATGGGCGAGTCGGGCCAGGCGATGAACATCACGCACCAGCAGAAGAAGCTGCCGGTCGAGCAACTGAAGAAATTCCGTGACCAGTTCCGCCTGCCGATCACCGACGAGCAGATCGCCGACGTGCCGTACCTGAAGTTCGAGGAAGGCTCGAAGGAGCTCGAATACATGCGCCAGAAGCGCATGGACCTCGGCGGCTACCTGCCGCATCGCCGCGAGAAGGCGACGTCGCTGCCGGTGCCGGCGCTCGACGCGTTCGAGCCGCTCCTGAAGGGCACGGGCGAAGGCCGCGAGATCTCGACGACGATGGCGTTCGTGCGGATCCTGAACATCCTGCTGAAGGACAAGGCGCTCGGCAAGCGCGTCGTGCCGATCGTCCCGGACGAATCGCGTACGTTCGGCATGGAAGGCCTGTTCCGCCAGATCGGCATCTGGAACCAGGAAGGCCAGAAGTACGTGCCGGAAGATTCCGACCAGCTGATGTTCTACAAGGAATCGCAGACCGGCCAGATCCTGCAGGAAGGCATCAACGAAGCGGGCGGCATGTGCGACTGGATCGCGGCGGCGACGTCGTATTCGACGCACGGCGAGATCATGGTGCCGTTCTACATCTTCTACTCGATGTTCGGCTTCCAGCGGATCGGCGACCTCGCATGGGCGGCGGGCGACATGCGCTCGCGCGGCTTCCTGCTCGGCGGCACCGCGGGCCGCACGACGCTGAACGGCGAAGGTCTGCAGCACGAAGACGGCCACTCGTTGCTGTGGGCCGCATCGGTGCCGAACTGCGTGAGCTACGACCCGACGTTCGGCTACGAACTCGCGGTGATCATCCAGGACGGCCTGCGCCGCATGGTGCAGGACCAGGAAGACGTGTACTACTACATCACGGTGATGAACGAGAACTACGAGCACCCGGCGATTCCGCAGGGCGAGCACGTGGCGGCCGACATCATCAAGGGCATGTACGCGTTCAGGAAGGCCGACGCCGACAAGAAGGCGCCGCGCGTGCAGCTGCTCGGCGCTGGCACGATCTTCAACGAAGTGATCGCTGCGGCCGACCTGCTGAAGAACGACTGGGGCGTCGCCGCCGACCTGTGGAGCGTGCCGAGCTTCACCGAGCTCGCGCGCGAAGGCCACGACGTCGAGCGCTGGAACCTGCTCCATCCGACCGAGGAGCGTCGCCTGTCGCACGTGCAGAAGTGCCTGAAGGACACGCAGGGTCCGGTCATCGCGTCGACCGACTACGTGCGTGCGCTGGTCGACCAGATCCGCGGCCAGATCGATCGCCGCTTCGTCGTGCTGGGCACCGACGGCTTCGGTCGTTCGGACACCCGCGAAAAGCTGCGTCACTTCTTCGAAGTCGACCGTCACTGGGTGACCGTCGCCGCGCTGAACGCGCTGGCCGACGAAGGCACGATCGAGCGCAAGGTGGTCGCGGACGCGATCGCCAAGTACAACCTCGATCCGTCGAAGCCCAACCCGATGACCGTTTAACGCACACGCCCGTGTGATGCCGCGCGCCGCTTCCGGGAGGGGCGCGCGCGGCCATGGAGACACAAAAAGATGAGTCAAGCGATCGAAGTGAAGGTGCCGGATATCGGCGATTACAAGGACGTGCCCGTCATCGAGGTGCTCGTGAAGGCTGGCGACACGGTCGAGCCCGAGCAGTCGCTCGTCACGCTCGAGTCGGACAAGGCGACGATGGACGTCCCGAGCCCGGCCGGCGGCACGGTCAAGGAAGTGAAGGTCAAGGTCGGCGATTCCGTGTCGGAAGGCTCGCTGATCATCCTGCTCGACGGCGCCGCCGCGGCAGTCAACGGCGCGGCCGCGCCTGCAGCAGCGCCGACGCCGGCTCCGGCCGCAGCGGCACCGGCCGCCGCGCCCGCAGCGTCGGGCGGCACGCTCGAGGTCAAGGTGCCCGACATCGGCGACTACAAGGATGTTCCGGTGATCGAGATCGGCGTGAAGGTCGGCGACACGGTCGAGAAGGAGCAGTCGCTCGTCACGCTCGAGTCCGACAAGGCGACGATGGACGTGCCGAGCCCGGCCGCCGGCGTCGTGAAGGAAATCAAGGTCAAGGTGGGCGATTCGGTGTCGGAAGGCACGCTGATCGTGCTGCTCGACGCAGCCGGCGCACCGGCTGCCGCCGCGCCGCAGGCAAGCGCACCGGCGCCGGCCGCGGCCGCTGCGGCGCCCGCCGCCGCACCGGCACCCGCGCAGGCCGCACCGGCGCCGGCTGCCGCCGCGCCGGCCGCTGCGCCGTCGGGCGAATACCGCGCGAGCCACGCGTCGCCGTCCGTGCGCAAGTTCGCGCGCGAACTCGGCGTCGAAGTCGCACGCGTGCAGGGTAGCGGTCCGAAGGGCCGCATCACGAAGGAAGACGTCACGGGCTTCGTGAAGGGCGTGATGACCGGCCAGCGCGCAGCCCCGGCTGCGGCCGCCGCGCCGGCTGGCGGCGGCGAGCTGAACCTGCTGCCGTGGCCGAAGGTCGACTTCTCGAAGTTCGGCCCGTTCGAAGCGAAGCCGCTGTCGCGCATCAAGAAGATCTCGGGCGCGAACCTGCATCGCAACTGGGTGATGATCCCGCACGTCACGAACAACGACGAAGCGGACATCACCGAGCTCGAAGCGCTGCGCGTGCAGCTGAACAAGGAGCACGAAAAGGCGGGCGTGAAGTTCACGATGCTCGCGTTCGTGATCAAGGCGGTCGTTGCCGCGCTGAAGAAGTTCCCGACCTTCAACGCGAGCCTCGACGGCGACAACCTGGTGTTCAAGCAGTACTACCACATCGGGTTCGCGGCCGATACGCCGAACGGTCTCGTCGTGCCGGTGATCCGCGACGCGGACAAGAAGGGCCTCGTCGACATCGCGAAGGAAATGGCGGAGCTGTCGAAGGCCGCACGCGACGGCAAGCTGAAGCCGGACCAGATGCAGGGCGGCTGCTTCTCGATCTCGTCGCTCGGCGGGATCGGCGGCACGAACTTCACGCCGATCATCAACGCGCCGGAAGTCGCGATTCTCGGTCTGTCGCGCGGTCAGATGAAGCCGGTGTGGGACGGCAAGCAGTTCGTGCCGCGACTCACGCTGCCGCTGTCGCTGTCGTATGACCATCGCGTGATCGATGGCGCCGAAGCCGCGCGGTTCAATGCGTATCTTGGCGCGTTGCTCGCGGATTTCCGTCGCATCATTCTTTGATGAGCGGGGAGATGCTCGCGGGGGCGTGGGTTTGTGTCGGTTCTCCACGCCCTTGTCGTTGAACCTGTTTGCGTTAACGGTCTATTAGCGTCGCCCCTGCGCGGGGCGGCGGTCACTTTTCTTTGTCTTCCAAAGAAAAGTAACCAAAAGAAAGGCGCGTCCTTGGGCGGACAGCAAAGGTGGTTCTGCCCGGATTCTCGTTCTTTTGTCAGGCCGTGATCGCCAGGTCAATCGAGCAACCCTCCCCCTCTGTCTGCAGCTAATCAAGAAGGGGACAGTCATGAGTCTCATCGAAGTCAAGGTTCCGGATATCGGCGATTTCAGCGGCGTCGATGTCATCGAAGTCAACGTCAAGCCGGGCGACGTGATCGAAAAAGAGCAAACGCTCATCACGCTCGAATCCGATAAAGCATCCATGGAAGTGCCCAGCGACGTCGCCGGCACCGTCAAGGAAGTCAAGGTCAAAGCCGGCGAGAAAGTCTCGCAAGGCACGATCATCGCCATCGTCGAAGCATCGGCAGGCGCCGCCGCACCCGCGAAAGCACCCGAGCCGGCCAAGCCCGCAGCAGCCGCACCGGCTCCCGCCGCGGCTGCTCCGGCGCCCGCGCCGCAAGCCGGCAGCTACAGCGGCGCCGCCGACATCGAGTGCGACATGCTCGTGCTCGGCGCCGGCCCCGGCGGCTACTCGGCCGCGTTCCGCGCCGCCGACCTCGGCATGAAGACGGTACTGGTCGAACGCTATTCGACGCTCGGCGGCGTGTGTCTGAACGTCGGCTGCATTCCGTCGAAAGCACTGCTGCATACGTCGCTCGTCGTCGAGGAAGCCACGGCGCTCGCATCGCACGGCATCACGTTCGGCAAGCCGCAAGTCGACCTCGACAAGCTGCGCGACTTCAAGGGCGGCGTCGTCAAGAAACTGACGACGGGCCTCGCCGGCATGGCGAAGGCACGCAAGGTCGAAGTGGTCACCGGCGTCGGCGCATTCGTCGATCCGTTCCACATGGAAGTGCAGGGCGAAAACGGCAAGAAGGTCGTCAAGTTCAAGCAGGCGATCATCGCCGCCGGCTCGCAAGCGGTGAAGCTGCCGTTCATGCCGGAAGACCCGCGCGTCGTCGATTCGACCGGCGCGCTCGAACTGCGCCAGCTGCCCAAGCGCATGCTCGTGATCGGCGGCGGCATCATCGGCCTCGAAATGGCAACGGTCTACTCGACGCTCGGCGCCGAGATTGACGTCGTCGAAATGATGGACGGCCTGATGATGGGCGCGGACCGCGATCTCGTGAAGGTCTGGGAAAAGTACAACGCGAAGCGCTTCGGCAACGTGATGCTGAAGACCAAGACGGTCGGCGCGGAAGCGAAGGAAGACGGCATCTACGTGAAGTTCGAGGGCGAAAAGGCGCCGGCGGAAGCGCAGCGCTACGACCTCGTGCTCGTCGCGGTGGGCCGCAGCCCGAATGGCAAGAAGATCGGTGCCGACAAGGCCGGCGTCGCGGTCACCGACCGCGGCTTCATCGAAGTCGACAAGCAGATGCGCACGAACGTCCCGCACATCTTCGCGATCGGCGACGTCGTCGGCCAGCCGATGCTCGCGCACAAGGCCGTCCATGAAGGCCACGTCGCAGCGGAAGCCGCTCACGGCGAGAAGGCATACTTCGACGCGCTGCAGATCCCGTCGGTCGCATACACCGATCCGGAAGTGGCGTGGGCCGGCAAGACGGAAGACCAGTGCAAGGCCGAAGGCATCAAGTACGGCAAGGCAGTGTTCCCGTGGGCCGCATCGGGCCGCGCGATCGCGAACGGCCGCGACGAAGGCTTCACGAAGCTGATCTTCGACGAGGAAACCCATCGCGTGATCGGCGGCGGCATCGTCGGCCTGAACGCGGGCGACCTGATCAGCGAAGTGTGCCTCGCCGTCGAGATGGGCGCGGACGCGGAAGACATCGGCAAGACGATCCACCCGCACCCGACGCTCGGCGAATCGGTCGGCATGGCCGCCGAGCTGTACGAAGGCGTCTGTACCGACCTGCCGCCGCAACGCAAGAAGTAACGCAATCGGCCCGGCCGGCCACGTGCCGGCCGCGAAAAAACGCCGCCGCCCGGAGATGCCGGACGGCGGCGTTTTCTTTTGCACGCGGCCGACGCCAGCCTCGCCAGCTGACCGATGGCGCGCGATGTGCGGGGTTCGGGCGCCGGAAACGAAAAAGCCGCGCAGAGCGCGGCTTCTTCAGGAGCAGCGGACGCTTACGCGGCCGGCTTGCTCGCACGGCGCGATGCAGCAGCCGTGGCAGCCTTCGTCGCGACAGCGGCAGCCGCGTTGAAGTTCGTTTCGGCGATCTCGACGGCTTGCTTCGCAGCCTTCTGGACCGTTTCGTACGTGGTGTTCGCAGCGTTCAGTGCCGACTTCAGCGCGGCGACAGCCGTTTCCGAACCGGCCGGCGCGTTCTTCGCGACGTTGTCGACGAGCGCCTGGACCTTCTTGTTCTGCTCTTCGAATTGCGCTTCGGCAACCTTCGCGAACTCGGCTTGCGTCGACGACGCGATTTCGTACAGGTGACGGCTGTACGACAGCACCTTTTCCGCGACCGGCTGCGACAGGCTCGCCTGCAGCGCGATCAGTTCCTGCGCATCCTTCACCGACAGCAGACGCTGGGCGTTTTCCTGGCTTTCCGTCAGCGTCGACTTCACGACCTGCAGATTCAGTTCGATCAGCTTTTCGACGCCTTCGAACGCCTTGGTCGTCAGACCGAACAGGCTTTCGAGGTTGGCTTTCTGTGCGGCGGCGATTTGCTCGGGGGTCAGCAAGGACATGTCAAGCTCCTGAAAAGCGATCGCGTCGATCGCAGGGGATAAAGGGCACTACGACGGGGAACTCCGGTGCGCGTGCTTTGTGCAACGCAGCAATGAGTCGTATTTTAGGGCAGAGAAAACCGTTGTCAAGCATTTTTTGTGCGTTGCACAATCATGACAAATTATCGATAAAACAACGAGTTATCGTGGTCGTCCGGAATCGGTTTCACGCGCGGTCCCAGATGGTGCGCACCCGGCCGGGGCAGGCGCGCCGCACCATGATCAAGCCCAGGTAAACCTGACAGGCACATGGAACGTTATGCTTCTGTTCCTGTCGAAAAACGCGCCGTTTCGATGCGCGTGCCGTGGCGACGTGCCGCCGCCATGGCCGAGACCGGTGCCGCAGGCACCCCGAGCGCCGGATACGTACTTTCCCGCTTTACGTACTTTCCCCGCTTTAATTTGTCGCCGAAGTGACGTTATCTCAATTAACCGCGTGGTAATCGGGAGACGGGTACTGTCGGGCCGCGCTTGCCATCGATTTTTTCGATGGGAGCGGGAGGGTCGATCGATGGAAGGTCGGGCGACGCTTACATTCCGGTTTAAAGACGATCGGTAAGTGCCTAATATTGCTCTTTTTTTCAGCTTTAACTACACTTGCGGAAACCTCCCGCCCGCTTTGTCCAGACCCCAATGAAAGCCGAATCGTTTTCACCGCGCAGATTGTTGCAGAGCATGACGCTCGGCACGGCTGTGTCGGTCGCCGTCGCGTTGCTGGCGACCGCTGCGTCCGTCACGCCCGCTGACGCCTTTGCCGCCACTGCGAAGACTCACCACGCCGTCAAGAAAGCCGCTTCCGCGTCGTCCGCGAAGAAGTCGGTGAAGGCCGCGTCCGCCAAATCCGCCGACGTCGCAGCGGCCGACGCGCCGCGCGCGAAGGGCTCGCGCAAGCGCGCGACGCTCGCCGCGAACGTGCACGGCCATCGCGGCGCGGTGCGCAAGGTCGCGTTCCAGCCGCGCCGCCCGACGGTCGGCCAGGCGTTCGGCCTGCACGACACGCCGGACGCGCTCGCGCTGCGCTCGAGCGTCGCGTACGTCGTCGACCAGAACACCGGCGAGCCGCTGTTCGACAAGAATTCGCACGCCGTCGTGCCGATCGCGTCGATTTCGAAGCTGATGACCGCGATGGTCGTGCTCGACTCGAAGGCGCCGATGACCGACCAGCTCGAAGTCACCGACGAGGATCGCGACTACGAGAAGGGCACGGGCTCGCGCCTGTCGGTCGGCTCGGTCCTGTCGCGCGAGGACATGCTGCACATCGCGCTGATGGCATCGGAAAACCGCGCGGCGGCCGCGCTGTCGCGTTACTACCCGGGCGGCCGGCCGGCGTTCATCGCCGCGATGAACGCGAAGGCGAAGGCGCTCGGCATGAACGACACGCACTTCGAGAACTCGACCGGCCTGTCGAGCTCGAACGTGTCGAGCGCGCGCGACCTCGTGAAGATGGTCAATGCGGCGTACCAGTACCCGATGATCCGCCAGTTCTCGACGGATCGGACTTACGACGTCTATACCGGCAAGCGCAACCTCGTGTACAACAGCACGAACGCGCTGATTCGCGGCAACGGCTCGTGGGACATCGGTCTGCAGAAAACGGGCTTCATCAACGAGGCCGGCGAATGCCTGGTGATGCAGGCGACGATCCACGGCCGGCCGATGGTGATGGTGCTGCTCGATTCGTTCGGCAAGTACTCGCGCTTCGCCGACGCGGCACGCCTGCGCAACTGGCTCGACGCCGGCGGCGGCGAGCGCCTGACGGCGGCCAACACGGCAAACGGCGGCACCTGATCGAGCCGCGGCGGCGCGCCGCCGCGTACCGGTCTCCGCAACGCAAAAGCCCCGCAGTCGCGGGGCTTTTTCATTCGGTGAACGCGCGTTGGGCAGTGCGGCTCACGCCTGCCGCTGCAGCCCTTCCGTGTCCTTCGCGGGCGCAGGGCGGTAACCGAGCGATTCCGAGATGGTCAGCGCGGTGCGGCTCAGCTGGCCGAGCCACGCGTCCTGCAGACGGTCGGCCGGCGCCGACAGCGACAGGCCCGCGACGAGCTTGCCCGAGTCGTCGTAGATGCCGGCCGCGATGCAGCGCACGCCGAGCTCCAGCTCCTCGTTGTCGCGCGCGCACGATTGCTGGCGCACGATCGTCAGCTCGCGCTCGAGCTTCGCGATATCGGTGATGCTGTTCTGCGTGTGACCGGACAGCCCGGTGCGCGTCGCATACGCACGCACGCGCGCCGTTTCGTCGGCCGCGAGAAACAGCTTGCCGACCGACGTCAGGTGCAGCGGCGCACGGCCGCCGATCGCGCGGACGACCTGCATCCCCGAGCGTTCGGAATACGCGCGTTCGATATAGACGATCTCGTCGCCCTGGCGCACCGACAGGTTCACGGTCTGGCCGGTGAGGCGGTGCAGTTCGCGCATCGGCATCAGCGCCGCGTCGCGCACCGACAGGCGTGCCTTCACGAGGTTGCCGAGCTCGAGCAGCCGCATGCCGAGCCGGTACGTGCCGGGATCGGAGCGGTCGACGAGGCGGCAGGTCACCATGTCGTTGAGGATGCGGTGCGCGGTCGACGGATGGAGATCCGTGCGCTGCGCTAGCTCCTTCAGGCTGACGGGGTCGCTGTGCGCGGCGAGCGCGTCCAGCAGCCGCATCATGCGTTCGATCACCTGGATCGACGTTTTGGAATCCGGGGTGGGTTGGCTCATGTCGGGGGAGAATCAGTTGACGCGTCAAGCGGTGTTGCAACGATTGTATCTCGTATTGTGAAAAAAGCGAACGCCGTTCGAGGAAGTCCTCGCTTCCGGCGGCCGGCGCTTGCGCATGCGCCGGCGTTGGTCTTGCCGGCCAAACGGCGGATAATGAGAGCCGTTTTCTCGAAGGAGCGCATATGCGAGTCGGTTTGTTCGTGACCTGCCTGGTCGACCTGATGCGTCCGGAAATCGGTTTTTCGGCGCTGAAACTGATTCGCGATGCCGGCTACGAGGTGTTCGTGCCGCCCGCGCAAACCTGCTGCGGGCAGCCGGCCTACAACTCGGGCGAGCGCGCGCTCGCGCGCGACCTCGCGGAAAAGACGCTGCGCGAGTTCGAGCAGTTCGACTACGTCGTCGCGCCGTCGGGCTCGTGCGGCGGCATGATCCGCGCGCACTACGGCGACCTGTTCCGCGACGATCCCGAGCTGATGGGGCGGTATGCGCGGTTCCAGCAGAAAGTCTACGAACTGACCGATTTCCTCGCGAACGTCGCGAAGGTCACGCTCGCGCCGGGCGAATTCGCCGGCCCCGTCACGTACCACGACTCATGCTCGGGGCTGCGCGAGCTCGGCGTGAAGGCGCAGCCGCGCGCGCTGCTCGCGCAGCGCGGCGTGGCCGTCACCGAGATGAAGGACTGCGAGCACTGCTGCGGCTTCGGCGGCACGTTCGCGGTCAAGTACGGCGACATTTCGGCAGCGATCGCCGACGAAAAATGCGCGAACGTGCGCGCGTCCGGCGCGGGTGCGGTCGTGCTCGGCGACCTCGGCTGCATGCTGAACATCGAAGGGCGGTTGCGCCGCACCGGCGACCGCGACACGCGCGTGCTGCACGTCGCGCAGGTGCTGGCGGGCGACGTCTGACGCCCGGTTCCGCTCACATTTCTCCCGATACCGCGATGCAAGTCCAATCGATGCATTTCAAGGCGCGTGCCGGCCAGAAGCTCGCCGACCAGCGCCTGCAGCAGAACCTGAAGAAGCTGTCGACGAAGTTCGTGTCCGCGCGTGCCGACGCGATGACGGCGATCGACTTCCCGGCGACGCGCGCCGCGCTGAAGGCGCGCCGCAACCGCGCGCTGGAGAATCTCGACGTGTGGCTCGACGCGTTCGAGCGCGAGGCGACGCGGCGCGGCACGACCGTGCTGTACGCGGAAACGACCGCGGATGCCGCGCGGCTCGTCGCGGACATCGCGCGGCGCCACGACGTGAAGAAGGTGATCAAGACGAAGTCGATGGTGTCCGAGGAAATGCGCCTGAACGCAGTGCTCGCCGAGATGGGCGTGCAGTCGATCGAGACGGACCTCGGCGAATACATCCTGCAGATCAACGACAACGAGCCGCCGAGCCACATCATTGCGCCGGTCGTCCACAAGGACAAGGACGAGATCGCCGACCTGTTCGCGCGCACGCACCAGCGCGAGAGGCTGACCGAGATTCCCGACATGACGCGCGAGGCGCGCGAGATGCTGCGCCCGCATTTCCTGTCGGCCGACATGGGCGTGACGGGCGGCAACTTCGTGATCGCCGAGACGGGCTCGGTCGCGATCGTCACCAACGAAGGCAACGAAGGGATGTGCACGGTGATGCCGCGCGTGCACGTCGCGGTGACGGGCATCGAGAAGGTGCTGCCGACGCTCGAGGATCTCGCGACCGCGATGCGCCTGCTGCCGCGCTCCGCGACCGGCCAGAAGACGTCGAACTACTTTTCGCTGTTGACCGGGCCGCGCGGCCCGGACGACGAGGACGGCCCCGAGCACAACTACGTGGTGCTCGTCGACGGCGGCCGCACCGGCCTGATCGGCGGCGAGTTCCAGGAGATGCTGCGCTGCATCCGCTGCGGCGCGTGCATGAACCATTGCCCGGTGTACCAGAAGGTCGGCGGCCACGCGTACGGGTGGGTCTATCCGGGCCCGATGGGGTCGGTGCTGACGCCGAGCTACGTCGGCGTCGATCGCGCGCTCGACCTGCCGCAGGCCGCGACGCTGTGCGGCGAATGCGACAGCGTGTGCCCGGCCGGGATCCCGCTGTCGCACCTGCTGCGCACGCTGCGCGAGAAGCAGGTCGAGCGGCACCTGCGGCCGTGGCGCGAGCGGGCGGCGCTCGCGGCGTGGGGCTTTTTCGCGCGCCGGCCGATGCTGTACGCGCTGACGACGAAGCTCGCGGTGCGGATCCTGGAGCGGCTGGGCGGCAACGGCGGCACGTTGCGGCGCCTGCCGATGATGGGCGGCTGGATGGATACGCGCGACATGCCGACGCCCACCGGCCGAACGTTCCGCGAACTGTACGCCGCATCGCAAAGCCACCTCGGCTGACGACTGTTCATCGGGCAGCAACAGTGCATTCACTATTTACGTATTTATCCCGATAGGTGCGGTCTATAGAATCTTGCCTGTAGTCCCCGAAAGTGGATTCGGGGAATGAGGTCAAGGAGCTGCATCATGAGAAAGACAATATCGATGTACTGGCCGCTGGCAATCGTCGTCCCGCTCGCCGCGGTCGCTTATCTGCATGCGATGGCCGATGCGCCGTCGCGTGGCCCGATCGCCGTCCATCAGGCATCGGCCGAACTGGCGCGCGCGGTATCGTTCGGGCTCGTCGGCGACGCGGCCACGCCGTTGCCGGCCGCTTCCGGCGACGTGGTGCTCGCCGCACCGAAGGCGCTGTAAGGCACGCCGCCGTCGCTTTGCGCGGCGGCGCGATTTCCGACGCGTTTGTATAATGGCGCGTTGTTCTCCCTCGCGGTTCGCCGCGGCTTTCCGATAGTGCGATGACCCGCGTTGCGATCTGTTTCGTCTGTCTCGGCAACATCTGCCGTTCGCCCACCGCAGAAGGCGTGATGCGCCACCAGGTCGACGCGGCCGGGCTGGCCGACCGGATCGCGATCGATTCGGCGGGCACCGGCGACTGGCACGTCGGCGAGTCGCCCGACACGCGCGCGCAGGCGGCGGCCCGCACGCGCGGCTACGACCTGTCGGCGCTGCGGGCGCGGCAGGTGAGCGCGGCGGACTTCGAACGGTTCGACCTGCTGCTGGCGATGGACGAAGCGAACCTCGCCGAACTGCGCCGGCGCTGCCCGGCCGAGCACCGCGACAAGGTGCGCCTGCTGATGGAATTCGCACCGGGCGCGGCCGAGACCGAAGTGGCCGATCCTTATTTCGGCGGCGCGCAGGGCTTCGAACAGGTGCTCGATCAGGTCGAGCGCGCGTGCGCAGGCCTGCTGGACGCGCTGCGCAGCCGCACCGCGCGCTGATCGCGGCACGGTATTCAGCGTGTTGCGAATACCCTGCCGCAGACATGGATACTTGACTAAAAACGTCAAATATTTATACTTGACCAAAATCGTCAAGATTGCAGTCCCCTAGACACCATGAGACTCACCACCAAAGGCCGTTTCGCCGTCACGGCGATGATTGACTTGGCACTGCGCCAGGAGCAGGGCCCGGTGACGCTTGCAGGCATCAGCCAGCGCCAGCGGATTTCGCTCTCGTATCTCGAACAGCTGTTCGGCAAGCTGCGCAGGCATGAAATCGTCGAATCCGTGCGCGGCCCGGGCGGCGGCTACAACCTCGCGCGCCGCGCGCAGGACGTCACCGTTGCCGACATCATCATCGCGGTCGATGAACCGCTCGACGCCACGCAGTGCGGCGGCAAAGGCACGTGCGACGGCTCGAAGCAGCCCGACGGCCATTGCATGACGCACGAGCTGTGGTCGACCCTGAACCAGAAGATGGTCGAATACCTCGATTCGGTGTCGCTGCAGGATCTCGTCGATCAGCAGCGCGCACGCGAGGGCGCACCCGCGGTGCTGCGCGACCGGCGCACGCCGGAGCCCGTCGCGGCGCCGGCCGAACCGGTGCGCACGATGCCGCTCGGTCCCAATTCGGTGTTCAACATCGCGAGTTCGTGAACGCGAACCCGCCGCACACCCCATAACGCACATAGTCCCTGCACAGAATTCCCGGAGCGACAGATGACCCAAGAGACTCTCCACCTGCCCATCTACATGGATTACAGCGCGACGACGCCGGTCGACCCGCGCGTGGTCGACAAGATGGTGCCGTACCTGCGCGAGCAGTTCGGCAACCCGGCATCGCGCAGCCACGCGTACGGCTGGGATGCGGAACGCGCGGTCGAGGAAGCGCGCGAACAGGTGGCCGCGCTCGTGAACGCGGATCCGCGCGAGATCATCTGGACGTCCGGCGCAACGGAATCGGACAACCTCGCGATCAAGGGCGCCGCGAACTTCTACAAGGGCAAGGGCAAGCACATCGTGACGGTGAAGACCGAGCACAAGGCCGTGCTCGACACCTGCCGCGAGCTCGAGCGCGACGGCTTCGAAGTCACCTATCTCGACGTGAAGGAAGACGGCCTGATCGACCTCGACGTGTTCAAGGCCGCGCTGCGCCCGGACACGATCCTCGTGTCGGTGATGCACGTGAACAACGAGATCGGCGTGATCCAGGACATCGAAACGATCGGCGAGATCTGCCGCGAAAAGGGCATTGTGTTCCATGTCGACGCCGCGCAATCGACCGGCAAGGTCGAGATCGATCTCGCGAAGCTGAAGGTCGACCTGATGTCGTTCTCCGCGCACAAGACGTACGGCCCGAAGGGCATCGGCGCGCTGTACGTGCGCCGCAAGCCGCGCGTGCGCATCGAAGCGCAGATGCACGGCGGCGGTCACGAGCGCGGGATGCGGTCGGGCACGCTGCCGACGCACCAGATCGTCGGCATGGGCGAAGCGTTCCGCATCGCGCGCGAGGAAATGGCGACCGAGAACGAGCGTATCCGCATGCTGCGCGACAAGCTGCTGCGCGGCCTGTCGCAGATCGAGGAAACGTACGTGAACGGCGACATGGAGCACCGTGTCCCGCACAACCTGAACATCAGCTTCAACTTCGTCGAAGGCGAGTCGCTGATCATGGCGATCAAGGACGTCGCGGTGTCGTCGGGCTCCGCGTGCACGTCGGCGTCGCTCGAGCCGTCGTACGTGCTGCGCGCGCTCGGCCGCAACGACGAACTCGCGCACAGCTCGATCCGCTTCACGGTCGGCCGCTTCACGACCGAGCAGGACGTCGACTTCGTGATCGACCTGCTGAACAGCAAGATCGCGAAGCTGCGCGAACTGTCGCCGCTCTGGGAAATGCACCAGGAAGGCATCGATCTGTCGACGATCGAATGGGCCGCACACTGAATACCGCATTGAACACATTCGCGGGCGGATTTGCGCACGCAGACGTAACGAGTCAAGGAGTCTGAGTCATGTCATACAGCAACAAGGTTCTGGATCACTACGAAAACCCGCGTAACGTCGGTTCGTTCGCGAAAGACGACGACGCGGTCGGCACGGGCATGGTCGGCGCGCCGGCCTGCGGCGACGTGATGAAGCTGCAGATCCGCGTCGGCGCGGACGGCGTGATCGAAGACGCGAAGTTCAAGACGTACGGCTGCGGTTCGGCCATCGCGTCGAGCTCGCTCGTGACCGAATGGGTGAAGGGCAAGACGCTCGACGAGGCGCTGTCGATCAAGAACACGCAGATCGCCGAAGAACTGGCCCTGCCGCCGGTGAAGATTCACTGCTCGATTCTCGCGGAAGACGCGATCAAGGCAGCCGTGGCCGACTACAAGAAGCGCCACGACACCAAGGAAGGCGATCAGGCAGCTGCCTGACGCATCGAGCGGCTTCTCGATAAAACGCCGGGCCGCCCCAAGTTTGATTGACCCCCCTTGGGGGCCTGGCGCGAAGCGACAGGTTTTGGGGGCGCTTGGAAGGGAACGCGGCGCGCCCCTGCGGCACGCCGCGGCAAGGACATCATGGCAATTACACTGACCGAAAAAGCAGCACAGCACGTGCAGAAATACCTCGTCCGTCGCGGCAAGGGTATGGGCCTGCGGCTTGGCGTTCGCACGACCGGGTGCTCGGGACTCGCGTACAAGCTCGAGTATGTCGACGAGCTGGCGCCCGAGGATCAGGTGTTCGAGAGCCATGGCGTGAAGGTCATCGTCGACCCGAAAAGCCTTGCGTACATCGACGGCACCGAGCTCGACTTCGCCCGCGAAGGCCTGAACGAAGGGTTCAAGTTCAACAACCCGAACGTGAAGGACGAGTGCGGCTGCGGCGAATCGTTCCGCGTGTGACGCGGGCTTCCGCGCGATGCGGACAAGAGGCGGCACGGGCCGCCTTTTTAATGTGCGGCGTTTGCCGCGCGACGAACCGGAATTGAACGCGACGATGGTTTCGCTGAAAGACAGCCACTTCGATCTGTTTCACCTGCCGGCGCAATTCGCGCTCGACGAGGCGGCGCTCGACAGCGCGTATCGCACGGTGCAGACGCAGGTGCACCCTGACCGCTTCGCGGCGGCCGGCGACGCGCAAAAGCGCATCGCGATGCAATGGGCGACGCGCGCGAACGAGGCGTACCGCACGCTGCGCGATCCGCTGAAGCGCGCGACCTACCTGCTGTCGCTGCGCGGCGTCGACATCGGCGCGGAAAACAACACCGCGATGGAGCCGGCGTTCCTGATGCAGCAGATGGAGTGGCGCGAAGGCATCGAGGATGCCGCGGCCGCCCGCAACGTCGATGCGCTCGATGCGCTGCTCGCCGAACTGCGCGACGAGAAGCGCGTGCGGCTCGCGCGCCTCGGCACGCTGCTCGACAGCGGGGCGGACCAGGCCGCCGCCGAGGCCGTGCGCCAGCTGATGTTCATCGAACGGGTCGCGTCGGAAGTGGGCGCGCAGATCGAGCGTCTCGAAACTTAACCGCGTGCCTCGCGGCACGCGCAGCAAACGGGCCGAGCGCCCGAACGAACCAAGATGGCTTTACTGCAAATTTCCGAACCGGGCATGGCGCCGGCGCCGCACCAGCGGCGACTCGCTGTCGGGATCGATCTCGGCACGACGAACTCGCTCGTCGCGGCCGTGCGCAACAGCGTGCCCGAAGTGCTGCCGGACGAAGCGGGCCGCGTGCTGCTGCCGTCGGTGGTCCGTTATCTGGAGAAGGGCGGCCGCCGCATCGGCCACGACGCGAAGGAGCAGGCCGCGACCGATCCGCGCAACACGATCGTGTCGGTCAAGCGCTTCATGGGCCGCGGCAAGGCCGAGGTCGAGGGCGCGGCGAACGCGCCGTACGAATTCGTCGATGCGCCGGGCATGGTGCAGATCCGCACGATCGACGGCGTGAAGAGCCCCGTTGAAGTGTCGGCCGAGATTCTCGCGACGCTGCGCTACCGCGCGGAAGACACGCTTGGCGACGAGCTGGTCGGCGCGGTGATCACGGTGCCCGCGTATTTCGACGATGCGCAGCGTCAGGCGACGAAGGACGCCGCGCGTCTCGCGGGCCTGAACGTGCTGCGCCTGCTGAACGAACCGACCGCGGCCGCGATCGCGTACGGTCTCGACAACGCGGCCGAAGGCCTGTATGCGGTGTACGACCTCGGCGGCGGCACGTTCGACCTGTCGATCCTGAAACTGACGAAGGGCGTGTTCGAAGTGCTGGCCGCGGGCGGCGATTCCGCGCTCGGCGGCGACGATTTCGACCACGCGTTGTTCGATCACGTGCTCGCGCAGGCCGGCATCGACGCGAAGACGCTCGCGCCCGAGGACGTGCGCCTGCTGCTCGATCGCGTGCGCGTGCTTAAGGAAGCGCTGTCGTCGGCGCCCGACGCGTCGCTCGACGTGACGCTGTCGAGCGGTGCGCACCTCGTCCAGACGATTTCGCACGACACGTTCGCGTCGCTCGTCGAGCCGCTCGTGCAGCGCACGCTGACGCCGACCCGCAAGGCACTGCGCGATGCGCAGGTCACTCCGGCCGACATCAAGGGTGTCGTGCTCGTCGGCGGCGCGACGCGCATGCCGGTGATCCGCGACGCGGTCGCGAAATATTTCGGCCAGCCGCCGCTCGTCAATCTCGATCCCGACCAGGTCGTCGCGCTCGGCGCGGCGATCCAGGCCGACCTGCTGGCCGGCAATCGCGGCAGCGGCGACGACTGGCTGCTGCTCGACGTGATTCCGCTGTCGCTCGGTGTCGAGACGATGGGCGGACTCGTCGAGAAGATCATTCCGCGCAATTCGACGATTCCGATCGCGCGTGCGCAGGAATTCACGACCTTCAAGGACGGCCAGACCGCGATGGCGATCCACGTCGTGCAGGGCGAGCGGGAGCTCGTCGCCGACTGCCGGTCGCTCGCCCGTTTCGAGCTGCGCGGCATCCCGCCGATGACGGCCGGCGCGGCGCGCATTCGCGTGACCTACCAGGTCGACGCGGACGGGCTGCTGTCGGTGTTCGCGCGCGAGCAGCATTCGGGCGTCGAAGCGTCGGTCGTCGTGAAGCCGTCGTACGGCCTTGCGGATGACGACATCGCGAAGATGCTCGAGGACAGCTTCAAGACGGCCGAGATCGACATGCGCGCGCGGGCGCTGCGCGAAGCGCAGGTCGAGGCCGAGCGGATGATCGAGGCGACGCAGGCGGCGCTGGCCGCTGACGGCGAGTTGCTCGACGACGCGGAGCGCACGCGGATCGACGCGCTCGTCGCGGCGCTGCGCACGGTCGCGCAGGGCGACGACGCGGACGCGATCGAAGCGGCGACGAAGACGCTCGCCGACGGCACCGACGAATTCGCCGCGCGCCGGATGGACAAGAGCATCAAGCGCGCGCTGTCGGGCCGACGCCTCGACGAGATCTGAACCAACGACGTGCACGCGGGCCGGCGACGGCCCGCGCGATATTGAACCGTGCGGCGCCCGCCGCCGCACCCTGACTGACGGAACGGACATGCCTCAACTGGTGGTGCTGCCTCACGTCGAACTGTGCCCGGACGGCGCAGTGATCGACGCGACGCCCGGCAAGAGTATTTGCGACAACCTGCTCGACAACGGGATCGAGATCGAACATGCATGCGAGAAATCGTGCGCGTGCACGACGTGCCACGTGGTGATCCGCGAGGGCTTCAACGATCTCGAGCCGTCCGAAGAGGACGAGGACGACCTGCTCGACAAGGCGTGGGGCCTCGAGCCGACGTCGCGCCTGTCGTGCCAGGCGATCGTGCAGGAAGATTCGGACCTGGTGGTCGAGATTCCGAAGTACTCGATCAATCACGCGAAGGAAAATCACTGACGCACAGGCGGGGCGGACTCGCCGCGTACACGGGAGAGCAGGCCATGAAATGGACCGATTCGCGCGAAATCGCCATCGCGCTGGCAGACAAGCATCCGGACGTCGATCCGCAGCGGATCAATTTCGTCGACCTGCGCCAATGGGTGATCGAACTCGACGGCTTCAGCGACGACCCGGCTCACTCGGGCGAGAAGATCCTCGAAGCGATCCAGGCTCACTGGATCGACGAATCGGACTTCGACGACGAAGACTGAGCGTCGCGCCGGCACGCCGCCGCCGACAAGACTCGACGGCTGACGCCAAAGGAAAAGGCTCGTGATGCGATGCATCGCGAGCCTTTTTCGTTTCCGGCGCGGTGCACGCGCACCGCCCGGCATGGCGTCATCCGTTACGCGCCGACCAGCGTGCCGTTTTCGATCCGCACGCGCTGGCCCTGACCGAACGGCGGCGGGTTGTGGTACGTGAACGTGCGCGTCGCGCCGCTTTCCATCTGTACTTCCACCTGGTAGTCGGTTTCCGCCCGCACCTGCTTCTCGACCTGGTTGCCGGCGAGACCGCCGCCGAGCGCGCCGATGATCGTCATCGCGGTGCGGCCGTTGCCGTGGCCGAACTGGTTGCCGAGCAGGCCGCCGGCGGCCGCGCCGCCGACCGCGCCGATCCCCGAGCTCTGGCCCGGCGTGCGCGTTTGCGTGATCGCGACGATCGTGCCGCAGCTCTGGCAATAGGCAGGCTGCGCGGGCGCGGACGGCTGCTGCGCGTATTGCGGCGGTTGCGGTGCCGGCGTGTGGCGATGGTGCGTGGCGGCCGGACGCGGCGCGGGTTTCGGCTCCGCCTGCGCGATGGCCTTTTGCTGCGCGGCCCGTTCGGCCGCCTCCTGCTGTGCCTGCGCGGCGCGCGCGGCGCTGGCGGCTGCGGCCGTATCGACGGCCGGCTGCGACGCGATCAGCGCGGCCTGGGTCTGGCCGTTCTGCGCGTTGTTGCTGCTGGCCTTCGGGAAGATGCCCGTGATCGCCGCGGTGGCGGCGAGGCTGGCGACGATGACGGCGCCTGCCGCGGTCGCGATCAGCGGGTGGAGGCGTTGCTTTTGCGGCGTGGTCTGATTCTGGTTGTCCATTTTGTTCTCCGGTGTCGATCCGGCCGGGCACGCTGGCGCAGGCCGGATCCCACGCTCGGGAGCGATCAGACTCGGCGTTCCGGCGCCTCGTTCTGGTCCCGTGATCATGCGTGGTGACGCAACAGGAGTGTCGTCCAGAGGCGAGGGCCGCACCGTATCAAGGTGTAACGAATTGCAGCGGGGGATTCGCAACCGATACCGGGAAAACCCGCGCCGGGGCGTCGCGGCAAGGAAATCAAACAGGGAGGGATCGTGCGCCGGCGGACGCCGGCAGGCGGGATTTACGCGCGGTTACAAAGCCGCGTGTGCGCCGCGGGGCGCGGCACACACGCGGGCAACGCGTCAGTCTTCGCGGCGCAGGTGCGGGAACAGCAGCACGTCGCGGATCGTCGGGCTGTCGGTCAGCAGCATCACCAGACGGTCGATGCCGATCCCGCAGCCGCCCGTCGGCGGCATCCCGTGTTCGAGCGCGCGGATGTAGTCGGCGTCGAAGAACATGGCTTCCTCGTCGCCGGCATCCTTCTGCTCGACCTGCTTCTTGAAGCGTGCGGCCTGGTCTTCAGGATCGTTCAGTTCCGAGAAGCCGTTCGCGATTTCGCGGCCGGTCATGAACAGCTCGAAACGCTCGGTGATGCCCGGCACCGTGTCCGATGCGCGCGCGAGCGGCGACACCTCGATCGGGTAGTCGATGATGTAGGTCGGCTCCCACAGCTGCGATTCGGCGGTTTCCTCGAACAGCGCAAGCTGCAGCGCGCCGATGCCGGCATTCAGGAAGGCCGGCTGCGACACGTCGACGCCGAGGCGCTTCAGTTCGCTGCGCAGGAACGCGTCGTCCGACAGCTGGCCGTCGGTGTACTGTGGCGCGTACTTCTGGATCGCCTGCGTGATCGTCAGACGGTGGAACGGCTTCGCGAGGTCGAGCTCGCGGCCCTGGTACTGGATCGTCGCGGTGCCGAGCGCATCGATCGCCGCCTGGCGGATCAGCTGCTCGGTGAAGTCCATCAGCCAGCGGTAATCGGTGTACGCGGCATAGAACTCCATCATCGTGAATTCCGGGTTGTGGCGCGGCGACACGCCTTCGTTCCGGAAATTGCGGTTGATCTCGAACACGCGCTCGAAACCGCCGACGATCAGGCGCTTCAGGTACAGCTCCGGCGCGATGCGCAGGAACATCTGCATGTCGAGCGCGTTGTGATGCGTGACGAACGGCTTGGCCGCGGCGCCGCCCGGAATCGGGTGCAGCATCGGCGTCTCGACTTCCATGAAGTCGGCGTTGTCCATGAACTTGCGGATCGACGCGATGGTCTTGGTGCGCGCGCGGAACGTGTCGCGCGTTTCCGGCGTGACGATCAGGTCGACGTAGCGCTGGCGATAGCGCATTTCCTGGTCGGCCAGGCCGTGGAACTTGTCCGGCAGCGGGCGCAGCGCCTTCGACAGCAGGCGCAGCTCCTTGCACTGGACCGACAGCTCGCCCTTGTTGGTGCGGAACAGCACGCCGCGGGCGGCGACGATGTCGCCGAGGTCCCACTTCTTGAATGCGTCGTAGGTTTCCGCGCCGACGTCGTTCGGCGTCACGAAGAACTGGATCTGGCCCGACCCGTCCTGCACCGTCGCGAAGCTCGCCTTGCCCATCACGCGCTTGAGCATCATGCGGCCGGCAACCGCCACCTCGACCGGATTCGCTTCGAGCGCGGCCTTGTCCGAATCGGCGAATGTCGCCTGGAGATCGGCGGCGTGATGCGTCGGCCGGAAATCGTTCGGGTAGGCGACGCCTTGCTCGCGCAATGCGCGCAGCTTCTCGCGGCGCTCGGCGATGATCTGGTTTTCGTCCGCCGCGACGGCGGGCTGCGTTTGGGTCGGTTCGGTCATGATGGTCGGAATTCGGAGTGGGTGCGGCAACGCAACGGGAAGGGCGGCGCGGCCGGAGAGGCCGCGCCGCGGCGCTTACACGCCCTGTTTGAGGCTCGCGCTGATGAAGTCGTCGAGATCGCCGTCGAGCACGGCCTTCGTGTTGCTCATTTCGACGTTCGTACGGAGGTCCTTCACGCGGCTCTGGTCGAGCACGTACGAGCGGATCTGGTGGCCCCAGCCCACATCGGTCTTGCTCGATTCGAGCTTGTCCTGCTCGGCCTGGCGCTTGCGCATTTCGGCTTCGTACAGGCGCGACTTCAGCATGGCCATCGCTTCGGCGCGGTTGCGGTGCTGCGAGCGGTCGTTCTGGCACTGCACGACGATGCCGGTCGGCATGTGCGTGATCCGCACCGCCGAGTCGGTCTTGTTGATGTGCTGCCCGCCCGCGCCCGACGCGCGGTACGTGTCGATGCGCAGGTCGGCCGGGTTGACCTCGACCTCGATCGAATCGTCGATTTCCGGATACACGAACACCGACGAGAACGACGTGTGGCGGCCGCCCGACGAGTCGAACGGCGACTTGCGCACGAGGCGGTGGATGCCGGTTTCGGTGCGCAGGAAGCCGTACGCGTATTCGCCCGACACCTTGATCGTCGCGTTCTTGATGCCGGCGACGTCGCCGTCGGACTCTTCGAGCACTTCGGCCTTGAAGCCCTTGCGCTCGCAGTAGCGCAGGTACTGGCGCAGCAGCATCGACGCCCAGTCGCACGCCTCGGTGCCGCCGGCGCCGGCCTGGATGTCGATGAAGCAGTTGTTCGGATCGGCCGGGTTCGAGAACATCCGGCGGAATTCGATGTCGCCGACGCGCGCTTCGAGCTTCTTCGCGTCGTCTTCCGATGCGACGAGGGTGTCTTCGTCGCCTTCCTCGCGGGCGAGCTCGAACAGGTCGAGCGCATCGCGCAGGTCGCTATCGAGCGCCGTCAGCGTCGTGACGACGCCTTCGAGCAGCTTCTTCTCGCGGCCGAGTGCCTGGGCGTTCTTCGAATCGTTCCAGACGTTCGGGTCTTCGAGTTCCTTGTTGACTTCGGTCAGACGCGCAGCTTTGGCGTCGTAGTCAAAGATACCCCCGAAGCTCGCCCGCGCGGTTGCGCAGGTCGAGCAGGGAGCTTTCGATCGCGTTGAGACGTTCCGCTTCCATGATCGTTCGCTATTCTTGCTTCGTAAAAAAGCGGAATTATAGCCGATCGGCAGGGTTTCCCGGTGACGCGGAGTGTGCTTGCCTGCGCGCCGCGGCCCCGTCCGGTGCGGCGCGCATGCGGTTTGCGCGCGCCATTGCGGCGGGCGGCGGCCGGACGGGCGGCGCTCAGCCGGCCGCGTGCTCGACCACCAGCTGCACGCGCGTCACGCCGTTCCACGTGTCGGCCACGAGGCGGTACGCGATCAGTGCGCTCGCCGGCAGCGGCTCGGTGTGGTTGAACCAGATCGCGTTGAAGCGCTGGCGGCCGCGCGCCAGTTGCAGCTTCAGGTGCTTTTCCTTCACGAGCGACTGCGACACGACGTCGAACTCGCCGGAGAAAAGCGGGGCCGGAAAGCCCTGGCCCCAGACCGCTTCGTCGAGCAGCCCGACGAACTGCGGCGTGAAATACGCTTCCTCGAGCTCGCCGTCGGTCTCGATCACGCGCGCGAGCGCATCGTCGGACAGCCACTCGCGCGCAACGGCCTCGAACGCGGCCGCGAAGCGCGGCACGTTGTCGGTGTCGAGCGTGAGGCCGGCGGCCATCGCGTGGCCGCCGAACGCGACGATCAGGTCGGGCTCGCGCTTCGACACGAGGTCGAGCGCATCGCGCAGGTGAAAGCCGGGAATCGACCGGCCCGAACCCTTGACGCGCGTGCCGGCTTCGTCCGCATGCGCGAACGTGAACGACGGGCGGTGGAATTTCTCCTTGAGCCGCCCGGCGACGATGCCGATCACGCCCTGGTGCCAGGCGGGGTTGAACAGCGTGATCGTGCACGCGTCGGCCGGATCGACGTCGGCGAGATCGGCGAGCGCCTGCTGCTGCATGCCGGCCTCGATCTCGCGGCGCTCGCGGTTCATCGCGTCGAGCTGCTGCGCGAGATCCCACGCGCGGCCGATGTCGTCGGTGATCAGGCATTCGATCCCGAGCGACATGTCGGAGAGCCGGCCGGCGGCGTTCAGGCGCGGGCCGACGCCGAAGCCGAGGTCGAAGCCCGACGCGGTGCGCGCTTCGCGGCCCGCGGCGCGGAACAGCGCGGCGATGCCGGGCTGCATGCGGCCGTTGCGGATGCGCTGCAGCCCTTGCGCGACGAGCACGCGGTTGTTGCCGTCGAGCCGCACCACGTCGGCGACGGTGCCGAGCGCGACGAGGTCGAGCAGCCCGTCGAGACGCGGTTCGGCTTCCTTGCTCGCGAACGCGCCGCGGCGGCGCAACTCGGCGCGCAGCGCGAGCAGCACGTAGAACATCACGCCGACGCCGGCGATGTGCTTGCTCGGGAACGCACAGCCCGGCTGGTTCGGATTGACGATCGCGCGCGCGGCGGGCAGCGCGTCGCCGGGCAGGTGATGGTCGGTCACGAGCACGTCGATGCCGCGCGCGTTCGCGGCTTCGACGCCTGCGACGCTCGCGATCCCGTTGTCGACGGTGATCAGCAGGTCGGGCTTGCGCGCGGCGGCCAGTTCGACGATCTCGGGCGTGAGCCCGTAGCCGTATTCGAAGCGGTTCGGCACCAGGTAGTCGATCTGCGCGCCGAACATCCGCAGCCCGCGCACCGCGACCGCGCACGCGGTCGCGCCGTCGCAGTCGTAGTCGGCGACGACCAGCAGCCGCCGCCGGTCGGCGATCGCATCCGCGAGCAGCGCGGCGGCGTCCGCGCAGCCCTTCAGTTCGGTGGGCGGCACGAGGCGCGCGAGCGCGGTTTCGATGTCGGTCGGGGATTGCACGCCGCGCGACGCATACAGGCGCGCGAGGACGGGGTGCAGGCCGTGGCGCGCGAGCGCTTCGGCGTCGGCGGGCGCGACGGGGCGGGTAACGATCCGGGTCATACAGGTGTGGTCATTCGAACAGGGACGCCAGCGCGCGGCGGCGCCAGAACTTGCGCAGGTCGCCGCGCGTCGCGTGCAGCGTGACGGAACTCGTGTCGCCGCACAGCGTGAAGCCGACGCCGGCCAGCTCGCCGTTGCGCAGTGCGTCGAGAGACGGCGCAAACCAGTCGCGCTCGAGCGCGGCGAGCGCGTCGTGCCAGCGTGCCCAGTCCTGTTCGATGAACGGGGCGGACAGTGCCGGCAGCTCGACGAGCGTCGTGCCGGCGGTGGCCGACAGCGCGCCGAATGCGGGCGGCACGGCGCCGGCGTCCGCGTGCGCGGCGCGCGCGAGGCCGAGCGCCGCGGGCGAGCCGGACAGCACGCGCTCGAACGGCTTGCCGACCGGCTTCAGCGTGCCTTGCGCATGGAACCAGATCGAGTTGACGGCCGGCAACCCGCGCGCTTCGCGCGCTTCGTTGACCGGATGCTGGAACCACGCCATCTGCACTTCGTTCTGCAGCTTCATCCACATCCGCGAACGTTCGCCGGTGTGCGCCTCGTGCGGCAGCCAGATCTCGATGTTGCGGCCGCTCGCGCGCAGCGGCGCGGCACCGGCGAGGCGGGCGAGCTGCTCGCTCGACAGATACCAGCGCGCCGGCTGCGGCGCTTCGAGCCGCACGCCGAGCTCCTCGATCAGCGGGCGCGCGACCGCCAGCAGCGCGGCGGCGTCGCCGTCGTCGAGCGCGAGGCTCGCCGGATCGACGAGTACGAGGTGATCGTGCGCGATTTCGACGTGAACGGGCTCGACGCACGCCCAGGCCTGCGTGCCGGGCTCGCCGCCGTCCGCGAGCAGCATGTAGGGCGCGAGCGGCGCCTCGTCGGCGGCGTTGCCCTGGGTCGCGCCGAACCGGCGGGCCAGCCAGCGCTCGTGCGGCAGCGTGCGCTGGAAGTCCTCGCCGGCCACGCGCTCGACGAGGCTCGCGCGGGCGAGCAACTTTTCGAGCGCGGGACTGTCCAGCGTGTGCAGGGACGAGGCCGCATCGGCCGCCGACGGCAGCGCGAACGGAACGAGAAAATGGAGGCGTCGGTCGTGCATGATGGTGCGCATTGTATGGCAAACTGCGCGCGTGATCGGGCCGGCTGACGGTCCGGGCGGGTCCGGACGGGCCCGAGCGCGTCCGGCGACCGTTTTTTCGACCGCGCCCGGGCGGCCGGCCGCGGGCCGCCATCCCCGCCGTAACCAGCAGAAAGGATTCGCTTGAAACTTCCGTACGAATGGCAGATCGGCTGGCGCTACACGCGCGCCGGCAAACGCACGACCGGCAACGGCTTCATTTCCTTCATCGCGCTCGTATCGATGCTCGGCATTGCGCTTGGCGTCGCCGCGCTGATCGTCGTGCTGTCCGTGATGAACGGCTTCCAGAAGGAAGTGCGCGACCGCATGCTGTCGGTGCTCGCGCACGTCGAGGTGTTCTCTCCGACGGGCTCGATGCCCGACTGGCAACTGACTGCGCAGGAAGCGCGCCGCAATCCGTCGGTGATCGGCGCGGCGCCGTACGTCGACGCGCAGGCGCTGCTCACGCGCCAGGACGCAGTGAGCGGCGTGATGCTGCGCGGCGTCGAGCCGTCGCTCGAACCGGAGGTGTCGGACATCGGCAAGGACATGAAGGCCGGCCAGCTCGCGGCGCTCGTGCCCGGCCAGTTCGGCATCGTGCTCGGCGACGCGCTCGCCGGCAATCTCGGCGTGACGGTCGGCGACAAGGTCACGCTGGTGGCGCCCGAAGGCACGATCACGCCGGCCGGGATGATGCCGCGGCTCAAGCAGTTCACGGTGGTCGGCGTGTTCGAGTCGGGGCATTACGAATACGACAGCACGCTCGCGATGATCAACATCCGCGACGCGGAGGCGCTGTTCCGGATGTCCGCGCCGACCGGCGTGCGGCTGCGGCTCACCGACATGCAGAAGGCACCGCAGGTCGCGGTCGAGCTGTCGCATACGCTGTCGGGCAGCCTGTACATCCGCGACTGGACCCAACAGAACAAGACCTGGTTCTCGGCCGTGCAGATCGAGAAGCGGATGATGTTCATCATCCTCACGCTGATCATCGCGGTCGCCGCGTTCAACCTCGTGTCGTCGCTCGTGATGACGGTGACCAACAAGCAGGCCGACATCGCGATCCTGCGCACGCTCGGCGCGCAGCCGGGCTCGATCATGAAGATCTTCGTCGTGCAGGGCGTGACGATCGGCTTCGTCGGCACCGCGTCCGGCGTCGCGCTCGGCTGCCTGATCGCATGGAGCATTCCGTGGCTGATCCCGATGATCGAGCATCTGTTCGGCGTGCAGTTCCTGCCGCCGTCGGTGTACTTCATCAGCGAGCTGCCGTCCGAGCTCGTCGCCGGCGACGTGATCAAGATCGGCCTGATTGCATTCGCGCTGTCGGCGGTGGCGACGCTCTATCCGAGCTGGCGCGGCGCGAAGGTGAAACCGGCGGAGGCGCTTCGCTATGAATGACCGCGCGACCGCATTCGCGGATTCACGACAACCCATCAGACAGGATTCGGCAGGTATGCAGGAATACGTGCTTCAGGCGCGCGGGATCACGAAGGCGTTCGTGCAGGGCGGCTTCAACGTGCAGGTGCTCAACAACGCCGAGCTGACGGTGCGGCGCGGCGAGAAGCTCGCGGTCGTCGGCGCGTCGGGCTCCGGCAAGAGCACGCTGCTGCACGTGCTGGGCGGCCTCGACGAACCGAGCGCGGGCGAGGTGTCGCTGCTCGGCAAGCCGTTCACGCAGCTCGCCGAGCGCGAGCGCAACGAGCTGCGCAACCGCGCGCTCGGCTTCGTCTACCAGTTCCATCACCTGCTGCCGGAATTCACCGCGCTCGACAACGTCGCGATGCCGCTGCGCATCCGCCGGATGACGACCGAGGACGCGCGCGCGCAGGCACAGGCGATGCTCGAGCGCGTGGGTCTCGGCCCGCGTGCGAAGCACCGGCCGGGCGAGCTGTCAGGCGGCGAGCGGCAGCGTGTCGCGATCGCGCGCGCGCTGGTGACGAAGCCGGCCTGTGTGCTCGCCGACGAGCCGACCGGCAACCTCGACGGCACGACGGCCGACACCGTGTTCAATCTGATGCTCGAATTGTCGGAAACGCTCGAAACGAGCTTCGTGATCGTCACGCACGATCCCGAACTCGCCGCACGCTGCGACCGCATCATGCGGTTGCGCGACGGCGTGCTGCACGAGGAGCCGGCGCTGCCGGTGTGAACGAACGCGTTCGCTGCGCCGTCCGATCAACCGGGCGCCGCGGCGAGCGCGCAGGAAAGCCGCCATGTGGATCGATACGCATTGCCATCTCGATGCCGCCGAATTCGACGCCGACCGCGACGCGGTCGCGCATGCGGCGCGCGCGGCCGGCGTGTCGCGCATCGTGATCCCGAGCGTCGGGCGCGGCAATTTCACGACGGTGCGCGAACTGGCGCAGCGCACGCCGGGCGCGGTCTATGCGCTCGGCATTCACCCGATGTTTACGCCGCATGCGCGCGACGAGGATCTCGACCGGTTGCGCATGGAAATCGAGGCGAGCCTCGATGATCCGCGCTTCGTCGCGATCGGCGAGATCGGTCTCGACTACTTCGTGCCGGGACTCGACGAAGACCGGCAGCAATTCTTCTATCAAGGACAGCTCAGGCTCGCGCGCGAATTCGACCTGCCGGTGCTGTGCCACGTGCGCAAGTCGCAGGACCGCGTGCTCGCCGGGCTGCGCCGTTTCGGCGTGCGGCGCGGCATCGCGCATGCGTTCAACGGCAGTTTCCAGCAGGCCGACGCGTATCTCGCGCAGGGGCTGCATCTCGGCTTCGGCGGCAACGTGACGTTCGAACGCGCGCGGCAGATTCGCCGGCTCGCGGAGCAGTTGCCGCTCGAGGCGATCGTCGTCGAGACGGATGCACCCGACATCGCGCCCGAATGGGCGTACAAATCCCGCAATGCGCCCGACCAGGTGCCGCGCATCGGTGCCGTGCTCGCCGAACTGCGCGGGATCGACGCGCACGCGCTGTCCCTATCCACAACGGCTAACGCGCGCGCCGCGCTGCCGCGCCTCGCACTTTCATCCGCATAATCGTTGCCGGAAGGCGCCGTCTCGACACCGGCGGCGCCGGGTCGACGAGGAGGCGCGATGCGCGTGGGATGGATCGCGTTCGCGCTCGGCGTCGTCGCGCTGCAGCGGCAGGCGGCGTTGCCGGGCGCGGGCGGATGGGCAAGCGGTGCGGTCATGCTGGCCGGATGCGGCGTACTGCTCGCATGGTGCGCGCGGCGGCGTCGAACCCGCTGGATCGTCGCGCTGCGCTGGCTGCTGTGCGCAAGCGTCGCCTGTGCGGTCGGTTTCGGATACGCGGCCGCGCGCGCCGAATGGCGGCTGCGCGACAGCCTGCCCGTCGAACGGGAAGGGCGCGACATCGTCGTCACTGGTGTGATCCGCGGGTTGCCGGTGATCGACGACAGCGGCGCGCGCGTGCTGTTCGCGGTCGAATCGAACGATGCGGGGCTGCCCCGCTTTCCACCGGTGATCCGGTTGACGTGGCGCACGTACGGCGCGTCTGCCGCACGCGACGCGATGCCCGATTTGCGCGCGGCACAGCGCTGGCGTCTCGTCGTGCGCCTGAAGCGGCCGCATGCGGAGGCGAATCCCTTCGTGCGCGACAGCGAGGCGGCGTGGCTCGCTGCGGGGATCCGGGCGATCGGCTATGTCGTCGCGCCCGAGCGGGCGAAACTGCTCGACGCGCGCGCGTCCGGGTGGCGCGCGTCGATCGACCGGTTGCGCGACGCGCTGCGCATGCGTATCGGCGAAGCGCTCGGCGGCGACGCGCGTCATCGCGGCATCGTGACCGCGCTCGCGGTCGGCGATCAATCAGGTATTGGCGACGACGACTGGCGCGTGCTGCGCAATACGGGCACGAGTCATCTGGTCGCGATTTCCGGCCTGCACGTCGGGCTCGTCGGCGCGCTGGCCGGCGGGATCGCATCGCTCGTGTGGCGGCGTTTGCGCTGGCGCGCACGTGCGGCGGCGCTGATGATGCCGGCGCCTTACGTGGCGTCCGTCGCGGCGCTGACGGCCGCCGCCGGCTACGCGGCGCTCGCCGGCTTCAACGTGCCGGCGCAGCGCGCATGGTGGATGATCGCGGCCGGCGCGGCCGCGTATCTCGCCGGGCGCAGCGTGCCGACGTCCGCGGTGCTGTGCGCGGCACTCGGCGGTGTGCTGCTCGCCGATCCGTGGGCCGTGTTGTCGGCCGGGTTCTGGCTGTCGTTCGGCGCGGTCGCGGTGATCCTGATGGCGGCGGCGGGCTGGCGCGCGGTGCGCGAATTCGACGGGGACGACGCTGGCGACGCGGGCGATCGCGGTGCCGGCGACGGCGATGGTGCGGCGGACGGCACCGCCGCGGCAGCCCGCCGGACATGGCTGCGAGCATGGTGCGCGCGTGCCGGGCGCCGAAGCGCCGACGCGACGCGCGTGCAGTACGCGGTGACGATCGGTCTTGCGCCGCTGACGGCCGCGTGGTTCGCGCAGATCTCGGTGTCGGGCCCGTTCGGCAACGCGTTCGCGATTCCGTGGGTCAGCTCCGTCGTGACGCCGGTCGTGCTCGCCGGTATCGGATTGCCCGCGCCGCTGGACGGCCATGCATTCCGGCTCGCGCATGCGGCGCTCGAACCGATGATGGCGCTGCTGCGGTATCTCGCCGACTGGTCGGCCGGCGTGTTGTGGCTGCGCATGCCCGACTGGCCGGTGCTGGCGCTGGCATGCGCGGGCGTCGGATGGGCGCTGATGCCGCGCGGCTGGCCGCTGCGCTGGGCCGCGCCGATCACGTGGCTGCCGCTCGTTGCGCCCGCACCCGATACGCCGCCGCCCGGCGGCTTTCGCCTGACGGTGCTCGACGTCGGGCAGGGCGCGTCGGTGCTGGTCGAGACCGCGAGCCGGACGCTGCTGTTCGATGCGGGGCCGGGCCCGGAGTCGACTCATGCCGGCACGCGGATCGTCGCGCCGTCGTTGCGGGCACGCGCAATCCGGACCGTCGATTCGCTCGTGCTCAGCCATGCGGATGCCGATCATGCGGGTGGCGCCGAGGCCGTCTACGCGGCAGCCGACGTGCGTCAGCTGCTTGCCGGCATCGCACCGCGGCACCGGCTGTGGCGCGCCGCGGAAGCGGCCGGCGTGGCCGATCGGCTGCGTTGCGCGGCCGGGCAGCGATGGACGTGGGACGGCGTCGTGTTCACGATGCTGTGGCCGCCGCGCGCGGCGGGCGCCGGCGGGTCGAACGAGCAGTCGTGCGTGCTGCGCATCGACGCAGGCGGCACGTCGGCACTGCTGACGGGCGACATCGAAGCGCGCGCCGAGCGGCGGCTCGTGGCCGACGCGCGCGATGCGCTGGCCGCGCAGATTCTCGTCGTTGCGCACCACGGCAGCCGCACGTCGTCGGTCGAGCCTTTCCTCGATTCGGTCGGGCCGCGCGTCGCGGTATTTCCTGTAGGCTATCGCAATCGCTTCGGGCATCCGCACCCGACGGTCCTCGCGCGCTTCGCGGCGCGCGGGATTCCGCTGCCGCGCACCGATCGCGACGGTGCCGTGCGGTTCGACGTCGCGCCGGCGGGCGGCGGTTTCGCGTTCGCGCGTTATCGCGATGCGCAGCGGCGGTACTGGATGGACCGTTGAGCGGCGTGATGGCGCGGGGTGAGAAAACAACGAACCGGGCCGGCGTCGCAGCCGCGGCATCCGGCCGACCGCGAAGCATGGGGTGGAAGCAAGTGCCAAAGCACTAACGCCCACCGCCAAAGGAGACATTGGCGTTTGAAGGACATCATCCATTTCTCGCATGCGAACGGGTTTCCGGCGTCGACGTACCGGACCATCTTCGCCGAGCTGGCAGACGACTACGAGCTGCGCTACATCGAGCGGATCGGCCACGACCGCCGCTACCCGGTGACACGCGACTGGCCGCATCTCGTCGAACAACTGCTCGACGACATCGGCCGCCGCTACGAGCGCCCGGTCTGGCTCGTCGGCCATTCGCTCGGCGGCTACCTGTCGCTGATGGCCGCGCTGAAAAAGCCGCAGTGGGTGCGCGGCGTGGTGATGATCGATTCGCCGATCATTGCCGGATGGCGTGCGGGCGCGCTGCGCGCGAGCCAGTGGGCCGGGCTCGACGAACGCCTGTCGCCGGCGGCCGCGACGCGCAACCGGCGCACGCGCTGGACGAGCCGCGACGAAGCGTGGCGACACTTCCACGAGAAGCCCGCGTTCGCCCGCTGGGACGAGCGGATGCTGTCCGACTACATCGACTACGGCATTCCGCAGGCGGGCGCCGACGGCGAACGCGCGCTCGCGTTCGACCGGCAGGTCGAGTACCTGATCTACCGGACGTTGCCGCATACGCTCGGCCCGCGGCTCGCGCACGGCGCGCCGGTGCCGCTCGGCTTCCTGGCCGGCACGCGCTCGCGCGAGGTGCGGCAGGTCGGGCTCGATGCGACGCGCCGCGCCGCGCGCGGGCGCATCGAATGGCTCGAGGGCAGCCACCTGTTCCCGATGGAGCGGCCGATCGAGACGGCGCGCGCATTGCAGCGGATGCTGAATTCGTTGAAGGCGGCCGAGGGCGGCGTGCCGCGCGACGGCGCCGCGCTCGCGAAACGGGCGTGATACGGCCGTGACGGCGCATCCGGCGCACCGCGTCGCGCGGGCGCGGTTGCACCGTCCGGCCGGTCGGTTTCCCGCTGGCGCGCACGGCGGACGCGGCCCGGCGGGAAAGGGCGCGATCATCGCGTCAATTGCTGAGAGAAGGGCGGGCTTTACGGTATAATCCGTTTTTCCCGCGAGCATCCAGCGATGACCAAATATGTTTTCGTCACCGGCGGCGTAGTTTCTTCCCTCGGCAAGGGTATTGCCGCCGCCTCTCTCGCCGCGATCCTCGAATCGCGCGGTCTGAAAGTCACCCTCCTCAAACTCGATCCCTACATCAACGTCGACCCCGGCACGATGAGCCCGTTCCAGCACGGCGAAGTGTTCGTGACGGAAGACGGAGCGGAGACCGACCTCGACCTCGGCCACTATGAGCGCTTCATCAGCACGAAGATGCGCAAGGCCAACAACTTCACGACCGGCCAGATCTACGAATCGGTGATCCGCAAGGAACGCCGCGGCGACTATCTCGGCAAGACCGTGCAGGTGATTCCGCACATCACGAACGAAATCCAGGCGTTCATCGAGCGCGGGGCGGCATCGGCCACCTGCGGCGAACCGGACGTCGCGATCGTCGAGATCGGCGGCACGGTCGGCGACATCGAGTCGCTGCCGTTCCTCGAAGCCGCGCGCCAGATGAGCCTGCGCCTCGGCCGCAACAGCGCGTGCTTCGTGCACCTGACGCTCGTGCCGTACGTCGCGACGGCCGGCGAGCTGAAGACGAAGCCGACCCAGCACAGCGTGCAGAAGCTGCGCGAGATCGGCATCCTGCCGCACGTGCTGCTGTGCCGTGCGGACCGCCGCATCCCGGACGACGAATCGAAGAAGATCTCGATGTTCTCGAACGTGCCGGAAGACGCCGTGATCTCGGTGTGGGACGCCGACAGCATCTACAAGATTCCGCAGATGCTGCACGACCAGGGCCTCGACCGGATCATCTGCGAGGAACTGAAGCTGTCGCCGAAGGACGCCGACCTCGGCATGTGGTCGGAACTCGTCGAGAAGCTGGAAAACCCGAAGCACGAAGTCACGATCGGCATGGTCGGCAAGTACGTCGACCTGACCGAGTCGTACAAGTCGCTGATCGAAGCGCTGCGCCATGCGTCGATCCACACGTCGACCAAGGTCAACATCGAGTACATCGACTCGGAAGAGCTCGAGACGAACGGTGTCGACAGCCTCAAGCATCTCGACGCCGTGCTGGTGCCGGGCGGTTTCGGCCGTCGCGGCACGGAAGGCAAGATCGCCGCGGTCCGCTATGCGCGCGAGTCGAAGGTGCCGTATCTCGGCATCTGCCTCGGCATGCAGCTCGCGGTGATCGAATTCGCGCGCGACGTCGTCGGCCTGAAGCAGGCGAACAGCACGGAGTTCGATCCGGACACGCCGGAACGCGTAGTCGCGCTGATCACCGAATGGTACGACCGCGAAGGCAAGGTCGAGACGCGCACCGAGGAATCCGATCTCGGCGGCACGATGCGCCTCGGTTCGCAACGCTGCCCGATCAAGCCCGGCACGATGGCCGAAGAGATCTACGGCAAGGACGTGAACGAGCGCCATCGCCACCGTTATGAAGTCAATAACCGCTTCGTGCCCCAGCTCGAAGCCGGCGGCCTTATCATCAGCGCCCGTACCCCGAGCGAGGATCTGCCCGAAATGATGGAGCTGCCGCGTTCGATGCACCCGTGGTTCGTCGGTGTCCAGTTCCACCCGGAATTCACGTCGACGCCGCGTGACGGTCATCCGCTGTTCAAGTCGTTCGTCGAAGCCGCGCTCGCCAACAAGCAAGCGCGCGGAGCAAAAGCATGAAGCTTTGCGATTTCGAGGTCGGTCTCGACCAGCCTTTCTTCCTGATCGCGGGTACCTGTGTCGTCGAATCGGAGCAGATGACGATCGACACGGCCGGCCGCCTGAAGGAAATCTGCGAGAAGCTGAGCGTGCCGTTCATCTACAAGTCGTCCTACGACAAGGCGAATCGCAGCTCGGGCAAGTCGTTTCGCGGCCTCGGAATGGACGAAGGGCTGCGGATCCTCGGCGAGGTCAAGCGGCAGCTCGGCCTGCCGGTGCTGACCGACGTGCATTCGATCGACGAGATCGAGCAGGTCGCGTCGGTCGTCGACGTGCTGCAGACGCCCGCATTCCTGTGCCGTCAGACCGACTTCATCCATGCCTGCGCGCGCTCGGGCAAGCCCGTGAACATCAAGAAGGGCCAGTTCCTCGCGCCGCACGACATGAAGAACGTGATCGACAAGGCGCGCGATGCGGCACGTGAGGCCGGTCTGTCGGATGACCGCTTCATGGCGTGCGAACGCGGCGTCTCGTTCGGCTACAACAACCTCGTGTCCGACATGCGTTCGCTCGCGATCATGCGCGAGACGGGCGCGCCGGTCGTGTTCGACGCGACCCACTCGGTGCAGCTGCCGGGCGGGCAGGGCACGAGCTCGGGCGGCCAGCGCGAATTCGTGCCGGTGCTCGCGCGTGCGGCCGTCGCGACGGGCGTCGCGGGCCTGTTCATGGAAACGCACCCGAATCCGGCCGAAGCGAAGTCCGACGGCCCGAACGCGGTGCCGCTGAACCGGATGGGCGCGCTGCTGGAGACCCTCGTCACGCTCGACCAGGCGGTGAAGCGCAATCCGTTCCTGGAAAACGATTTCAACTAAAGATCGAATGAACCTTGCGGCGGCTTCGTGCGTCAGTAGCGAAAGCGGTTGCGGCACGCGTGCCGTCGCAGTTTGAAGAATCCATCGTCATTCTCAGAGGAAACCCATGAGTGCAATCGTAGATATCATCGGCCGCGAGATTCTGGATTCGCGCGGCAACCCCACCGTCGAATGCGACGTGCTGCTCGAATCGGGCACGATGGGCCGCGCGGCGGTGCCGTCGGGCGCGTCCACCGGCTCGCGCGAAGCGATCGAACTGCGCGACGGCGAAGCCGGCCGCTACAACGGCAAGGGCGTGCTGAAGGCCGTCGAGCACATCAACACCGAAATCTCCGAAGCCATCATGGGCCTCGACGCGTCGGAACAGGCGTTCCTCGACAAGACGCTGCTCGAGCTGGACGGCACCGACAACAAGTCGCGCCTCGGCGCGAACGCGATGCTGGCCGTGTCGATGGCCGTCGCGAAGGCCGCCGCTGAAGAAGCCGGCCTGCCGCTGTACCGCTACTTCGGCGGCTCGGGCGCGATGCAGCTGCCGGTCCCGATGATGAACATCGTCAACGGCGGCGCGCACGCGAACAACAGCCTCGACATCCAGGAATTCATGATCGTCCCGGTGAGCCAGCCGACGTTCCGTGAAGCGCTGCGTTGCGGCGCGGAAGTGTTCCACGCACTGAAGAAGATCCTGAGCGACCGCGGCATGAGCACGGCAGTCGGCGACGAAGGCGGTTTCGCACCGAACTTCGGCAGCAACGACGAGTGCCTGTCGACGATCCTGCAGGCAATCGAGAAGGCCGGCTACCGTGCGGGCGAAGACGTGCTGCTCGCGCTCGACTGCGCGGCATCCGAGTTCTACCACGACGGCAAGTACCAGCTCGCCGGCGAAGGCCTGCAACTGTCGTCGGCCGAATTCACCGACTACCTCGCGACGCTCGCCGACAAGTTCCCGATCGTGTCGATCGAGGACGGCATGCACGAAGGCGACTGGGACGGCTGGAAGCTGCTGACCGAGCGCCTCGGCAAGAAGGTGCAGCTGGTCGGCGACGACCTGTTCGTCACGAACACGCGCATCCTGAAGGAAGGCATCGAGAAGGGCATCGCGAACTCGATCCTGATCAAGATCAACCAGATCGGTACGCTGACCGAAACGTTCGCGGCAATCGAAATGGCGAAGCGCGCGGGCTACACGGCCGTGATCTCGCACCGCTCGGGCGAAACGGAAGATTCGACGATCGCGGACATCGCGGTCGGCCTGAACGCCGGTCAGATCAAGACGGGTTCGCTGTCGCGCAGCGACCGCATCTCGAAGTACAACCAGCTGCTGCGCATCGAGGAAGATCTCGGCGACATCGCGAGCTACCCGGGCAAATCGGCTTTCTATAACCTGCGCTAACGCGCTACTATCGGGTTCGTCATCTCGACGCCGCTCTGTGCATGTCGCGCGGAGCGGCGCTTCTTATATCTGCGTCTCCTACATGCGGCTTGTCACTGTCGTCCTGATTGCCTTGCTGGCGCTCATTCAGTACCCCCTATGGTGGGGACACGGCGGCTGGTTGCGCGTGCATGAATTGCGCCAGCAGCTCGGCGATCAGTTGCAGAAGAATGCGGACGAGAAGCTGCGCAATGAACGGATCGCCGGCGAAGTGCAGGATCTGCAGAGCGGCACTGCAGCCATCGAGGAGCGCGCGCGCTACGAGATGGGCATGGTGAAGGACGGCGAAGTGTTCGTGCAGTTCGTGTCGCCGAATGCGCCGGCCGCGCCGCTGAACAACACGCCGTCGAACACGTCGACGCGCGGTGCGGTGTCCGCGGCGCCGGTGCGTGTCGTGCCGAACCCGCAGTCGATCGCGAAGCCGTCGCGGCATCACGGCGGCGAGAAAGGCAAGGCCGCGCATCACTGAGCGGCAGTCCGAATCATTGAAAAAGCGCGGGAAAATACCGCGCTTTTTTATTTCCTGCGAGTCGTCGATCGGCTCCGCCGGCGCGGTGACGCATCACCACCACCAGCCCGGATAGCCGTAGCCATAGCCGATGCCGGTGCCCCACCGGTTGCCCCAGCCGCCGCCGTAATAGCCGCCGTACACCGTCACCGGCGGCGGCGCGTAATACGACCATGCGCGCGCGGCCGCCTCGGCCGCCATCGCATCGTTCTGTTCGCGCAGCACCTGCCGGTCGATCTCGTCGTAGCGCTTGCGCTCGGCGCTCGATAGCGCGGGCGGCTGGCCGCCCGATGCGCCGGCTTCGGGCAGGCGGCTCAGGATCGTCGACGGAGGCGGCTGCACCGCGCAGCCGGCAAGCGCCAGCGTGCCGGCTGCGACGCTGGTCAGGAAGAGGGTGCGGAACGGGCGATTCATGGGTTTCTCCAGCAGCGCGTCGCCGACAGCGGGAAGCGGTTTGCGCCGAAAGCCGGGCCTGCGGCGCGTGAGCCGTGTGTGCGACGCTCGTGCGTCATTATGCGCCCGCGCCCGCATCGCGGGCACGGGCGCACGGCTCAGTGACGCTGGTCGGTCGCGGGCGTGATGCCGGTCGTGAGTTCCGGCGCGGCGAACAGTTGCGCGACGTCGACGGGATCGAACTCGTAGCGCTGATTGCAGAACTCGCAGTGGATCTCGACATGACCGCGCTCGACGATCACGCTGTCGACCTCTTCGCGGCCGAGCATGCGCAGCATCGCGCCGACCTTCTCGCGCGAGCACGAGCACAGGAAGCGCGTACCGGCCGGATCGAAGTGCTGCACGTTTTCCTGCCAGAAGAGCCGGCGGAACACGACCTCCGGCTCGACCTCGAGCAGTTCCTTCGCCGACAGCGTGCCGCCGAGCGTGCACACGCGTTCCCACGTATCGGCGTCGGTTTCTGCATTGCGCGGCACGATGCCGCCGTCGCCCGGCAGCTTCTGCAGCAGCATGCCGACCGCACGGTCGCGATCGGCGGCGAGCCACAGTCGCGTGTCGAGCTGCTCCGAGTGGTGCATGTAATGCTCGAGCACCTGCGACACCGATTCGAGCGGACCGTCGACGCCGTTCAGCGGCACGATGCCCTGGTACGGCTGCTGGCCGGGCAGCTTCTCGGCCGGGTCGAGCGTGATCACGCAACGGCCGTGGCCGCTCGCGTTGACGAGCGACGCGAACTGCGTGTCGTCGCCGATCGTTTGCGCGGCATCGCCGGCGAACTTCGCGGTGGCGCGCATCGACAGGTCCGAGTTGCACTGGACGACCAGCATCTGGACCGGCCCGTCGCCGAAGATCTGCATGATCAGGGTGCCGTGAAATTTCAGGTTCGCCGACAGCAGCGCGCACGCGGCCATCATCTCGCCGAGCACCGTGCGCACCGGAGCAGGGTAGTCGCGGCGGGAAAGCACCTCTTGCCACGTGTTGCGCAGCGATACGATCTCGCCGCGCACGGGTGCCGAATTGAACATGAATTTCTGTAACTGGTCGCTCACTCTTCTTCCTTGAAATCCGCGCGGATCACCCGATCC
Organism: Burkholderia sp. SR8; assembly: GCF_052851275.1. Taxonomy (NCBI): domain Bacteria; kingdom Pseudomonadati; phylum Pseudomonadota; class Betaproteobacteria; order Burkholderiales; family Burkholderiaceae; genus Burkholderia; species Burkholderia sp. SR8. The sequence continues at coordinate 381,796 of NZ_JAULUC010000001.1, read as the reverse complement.
GCACGAGTTGCTCCTTGAAATGCGCACGCCGCTCGACGTACGTCTTCGCATTTGCGCGCAGCCGCGCGATGTCGTCAGCCGACAGCTCGCGCACGACTTTCGCCGGGGCGCCGAGAATCAGCGAATTGTCCGGGAACGTCTTGCCTTCCGTCACGACCGCGCCGGCACCAACCAGACAGTTGCGGCCGATCACCGCACCATTCAAGACCACCGCCTGAATCCCGATCAGCGATCCTTCGCCGATCGTGCAGCCGTGCAGCATCGCCTGGTGTCCGATCGTCACGTTTTCGGCAATCGTCAGAGGAAAGCCGGGGTCCGTGTGCAGGACCGCGCCTTCCTGGACATTGCTGCCGGCGCCGACCGTGATCGTCTCGTTGTCGCCGCGAATCGTCGCGCCGAACCATACGCTTGCGTTCTCGTCGAGCACGACCTTGCCGATGATGGCCGCCGTATCGGCGACGAATACGCTTTCGTGGATCGTCGGGGCCGTATCGCCCAGTTTGTAGATCGTCACGGAGTCTCCTGTCTCTTCGATGATGGGCGCCGGTAGAATGGCGCGTCTGGCGTGCCGCGCGCATCGCGTCGCGGCACAAACGCATATTGTAAACCGTCGCGTGCATGCGCTCCTGCGATGCGCGCGGGCGGTGCCCCGTTCGATGAGCATGGAGTCTTCTTCTTTCCCCGCCGCGCCGGTATGCGTGCGCCGCGCCGCGCTCGACGCGCTGCGGATGTCCGCGCCGGCCGCGAAGGCCGCGCACGTGCGTGCGCTGTACGACGCCTGGCTGGCCGGGCAGGCCGCGATCGCGCCGCCACTCGAGCTGGACGAACCGACCGATCTGCCGGGCCGGCCCGCGCGCCCGCCGCTCGTCGAGCCGCGCCAGCTCGAGCGGCGCAGCATGCGTTCGCCCGCGGGGCGGGCGGTGCTGCTGCACGCGCTCGCGCATATCGAATTCAACGCGATCAATCTCGCGCTCGACGCCGTGTGGCGCTTCGCCGGGATGCCGGACGCGTTCTACGCGGACTGGCTGAAGGTCGCGGCCGAGGAGGCCTATCACTTCACGCTGCTGTCCGACCGGCTCGCCGGCGGGTTCGGGCATGCATACGGCGATTTCCCGGCGCACAACGGGCTGTGGGAGATGTGCGAGCGGACGAAGGACGACGTGCTCGCGCGAATGGCGCTCGTGCCGCGCACGCTGGAGGCGCGCGGACTCGATGCGTCGCCGCCGATCCGCGCGCGGCTTCTGCAGGCAGGCGACGACGCGTCCGCGGCGATCCTCGACGTGATTCTGCGCGACGAGATCGGTCACGTCGCGATCGGCAACCGCTGGTTCCGGCATCTGTGCGACGCGGCGGGCCGCGATCCGGTGCCGACCTACCGCGAGCTTGCCGAGCGATACCATGCGCCGCGGCTGCGCGGGCCGTTCAATTTCGACGCGCGCCGCAGTGCGGGATTCGCGCAGGCCGAGCTGGACGAACTCGCCGCACAGGACGCGACGGACGGCAAGGCGGCGGACTAGGCCGGTCGATGCTGCCGGTGTCGACGCGCAGGCGTTCATCCGGCCGTCGCACGCCCGGTCGGCGCCGTTGCGGCGCCGACCAGCGCTAACAGCCCCGACAGCCCCGACAGTGCCGACAGTGCCGGTGCCGGTGCCGACCGACGCCACTTGACGTCGCTCGATGTCGCCCGACGCCGCCCGAGGCCACCCAACGCCACCCGACGTCATCCGACGTCACCCGAAGTCACCCGACGTCACCCGAAGTCACTCGATCCGCCGATCCGCCGACCCGCACGCCGCCCCCGCACCGCACGCCGCCGGCCCGCCGTTGCTAGAGAATCGCCTCGACTGCGGGCCGCCGGAACGTTCGCGCCGCCGCTATAATCGAACGACCATTCTTTTCTTGGCGGCTGCAATGAATGCCTCGAGTTCTGTTTCCGATTTCGTCACGGTGCGCGGCGTGAAGCTGCATGTGCGGCGCTGGGGCCGGCCCGATGCGCCGACGCTGTTCATGCTGCACGGCTGGATGGACGTCGCGGCGTCGTTCCAGTTCGTCGTCGATGCGCTCGCCGGCGACTGGCAGGTGATCGCGCCGGACGCGCGCGGCTTCGGCCTGTCCGACTGGCCGGTCGCGCGGCAGGGCGGCGGTCATTACTGGTTTCACGAATACCTGGGCGATCTCGACGCGCTCGTCGACCACTATGCGCCGACCGGCGAAGTCAACCTCGTCGGGCACAGCATGGGCGCGAACGTCGTGTGCCTGTACGCGGGCGCGCGGCCCGAGCGCGTGCGGCGCGTGGTCGATCTCGAAGGATTCGGGCTTGCGCCCGCCAGGGCCGAGCAGGCGCCGCGCCGGCTGCGCGGCTGGCTCGACGAACTGCGCGCGCCGCCGGTGCTGCGCCCGTACGCGTCGCTCGACGACGTGGCGGCACGGCTGATCAAGACCAATCCGCGGCTCGACGCGCGCCGCGCCGCGTTTCTTGCCGCGCACTGGTCGAAGCGCGGCGACGACGGCCAGTACCATCTGCTCGCCGACCCCGCGCACAAGATGGCGGGGCCGCAGCTGTACCGGCTCGACGAGGTGATGGCCGTGTGGAAGCAGGTGCGCGCGAAGGTGCTGCACGTCGAGGCCGTCGATTCGCCGACGCTCGCGTACCTGGCGGGCGACATCCCGCTGCCGGAGTTCAAGACCCGCTTCGGCGCATTCCCCGACTGGCGCGAAAAGCTCGTCGAGGATGCCGGCCACATGGTCCATCACGACCAGCCGGAACAGATCGCGGCGCTGATCGAGGCGTTCTGCGCATAGGCCGGCGGCGGCGGCGGGGCAGGCGGGCGGCGCAATTGCCGCATTGCAGTAGAATGAAGCTTCACCTGCCATACCGACAATGAACGCTGATCTCCACTGCCATTCGAATGTTTCCGACGGGTTGCTGTCGCCTGCCGACGTCGCGCGCCGCGCTCATGCCGGCGGCGTGACCCTGTGGGCGCTGACCGACCACGACGAGATCGGCGGCCAGGCGGCGGCGCGCAGCGAGGCGGAGGCGCTCGGAATGCGCTACCTGAGCGGCGTCGAGATTTCGGTCACGTGGGCGTCGCGCACCGTGCACATCGTCGGGCTGCACATCGATCCGTCGAATGCGACGCTCGTCGACGGCCTCTATCGCACGCGCCACGGCCGCGCGGCCCGCGCGCAGGCGATTGCCGCGCAGCTCGAGACGCTCGGCATCCCCGGCGCGTACGAAGGCGCGCTGAAGTACGTATCGAATCCCGACCTGATCTCGCGCACGCACTTCGCGCGCTTCCTGGTCGAAAACGGCCACGCCGCATCCACTTCGGACGTGTTCGATCGCCTGCTCGGCGACGGCAAGCCCGGTTTCGTGCCGCACCGCTGGGCGACGTTGCCCGACGCCGTCGCCTGGATCCGCGCGGCGGGCGGCGAAGCCGTGGTCGCGCACCCGGGCCGCTACCGCTATACGCCGGTCGAATTCGACGCGTTCTTCGGCGAGTTCATCGATCTCGGCGGCCGTGCGATCGAAGTCATCACGGGCAGCCATACGCCCGACCAGTACCGCGAATACGCGGACGTCGCGCGCCGCTTCGGCTTCGAAGTGTCGCGCGGCTCGGATTTCCATGCGCCCGGCGAGGGCCGCATCGAACTCGGCAGCCTGCCGCCGTTGCCGCCCGACCTGAAACCGGTCTGGGAGCGCTGGCTCTGACGCGCCGCGGCCGCCGGCCGTTCGCGTCGCGGCCCGCGCGCGCATCCGACTTCCCCCTCTTTACGTGCTTCCATGTCCCAGTTCTTCAGGATTCATCCGGATAATCCGCAGCCGCGCCTGATCAAGCAGGCCGCGGACATCGTCAGCAAGGGCGGCGTGATCGCGATGCCGACCGATTCGAGCTATGCGCTCGCGTGCCACCTCGACGACAAGGACGCGGTCGAGCGCGTGCGCCGGATCCGCGGCCTCGACGAGAAGCAGCACCTGTCGCTGCTCGTGCGCGACCTGTCGGAACTCGCCAATTTCGCGATGGTGGACAACCGCCAGTACCGGCAGATCAAGTCGGTGACGCCGGGCCCGTACGTGTTCATCCTGCAGGCGACGAAGGAAGTGCCGCGCCGGCTGTCGCACCCGTCGCGCAAGACGATCGGGCTGCGCGTGCCCGATCACGCGATCACGCTCGCGCTGCTCGAGGCGCTCGGCCAGCCGCTGCTCGGCACGACGCTGATCCTGCCGCCGGACGACGAGCCGCTGAACGATCCGGAGGACATCCGCGCACGCCTCGAAAAGCAGGTCGACCTCGTGATCGACGGCGGCGCGTGCCCGCGCGAGCCGTCGACGGTGATCGACCTGACGGGCGACGAGCCGCAGCTCGTGCGCGCGGGGTGCGGCGCGCTCGAACCGTTCGGGTTGTCGGCCGCGTAAGCGCCGTTCATTTTTGCGCGAGTGCGCTTGTTACAATAACGCGATATGGATGCTTCCCTGATACAGACCATCGCCGTCTACGCGCTGCCCGTGATCTTCGCGATCACGCTGCACGAGGCCGCGCATGGCTATGCCGCGCGCCTGCTCGGCGACAACACCGCGTACATGATGGGACGCGTGTCGTTCAATCCGATGCGCCACATCGACCCGCTCGGCACGATCGCGATCCCGCTCGCGATGTATTTCCTGACGGGCGGCGCATTCCTGTTCGGCTATGCGAAGCCGGTGCCGGTATCGTTCGGCAACCTGCGCGATCCGCGCTGGGGGAGCCTGTGGGTGTCGCTCGCGGGCCCGGCCTGCAACTTCGTGCAGGCACTGGTGTGGGGCGTGCTGACCATCGTGCTGCCCGTCGCCGGCGTCGACGAACCGTTCTTCACGCGGATGGCCTATGCAGGCGTCAGCGCGAACCTGGTGCTCGGCGTGCTGAACCTGTTTCCGCTGCCGCCGCTCGACGGCGGCCGCATCCTGGCGGCGCTGTTGCCGCCGAAGCAATCGATCGCGCTGTCGCGCATCGAGCCGTACGGTTTCATCATCGTCCTCGTGCTGGTTGCGACGGGCGTGCTGACGAACTTCTGGCTGCGCCCGCTCGTGAACGCCGCGGCCGGCGTGCTGAGCGCCATCCTGTCTCCCTTCGCCTCGCTTTTCTAACGACAATCATGTTCCCAGATCGTATTTTCTCCGGCATGCGACCCACCGGGTCGCTGCACCTCGGCCACTACCACGGCGTGCTGAAAAACTGGGTGAAGCTGCAGTCCGAGTACCCGTGCTTCTTCTGCGTGGTCGACTGGCATGCGCTGACGACGCACTACGAAACGCCCGAGGTCATCGAGAAGAACGTGTGGGACGTGCTGATCGACTGGCTCGCGTCCGGCATCGATCCGGCGCAGGCGACGCTGTTCATCCAGAGCAAGGTGCCCGAACACGCGGAACTCGCGCTGCTGCTCGGCATGAGCACGCCGCTCGGCTGGCTCGAGCGCGTGCCGACCTACAAGGAGCAGATGGAGAAGCTGAAGGACAAGGACCTGTCGACCTACGGCTTCCTCGGCTACCCGGTGCTGATGGCGGCCGACATCCTGCTGTATCGCGGCTCGCTCGTGCCGGTCGGCGAAGACCAGGTGCCGCACGTCGAGATGACGCGCGAGATCGCGCGCCGCTTCAACTACCTGTACGGCCGCGAGCCGGGCTTCGAGGAGAAGGCGCTCGAAGCCGCGAAGAAGCTCGGCGGCAAGCGGGCGAAGCTCTATCACGAGCTGCGCAATGCGTACCAGCAGGAGGGCGACGACGAGGCGCTCGAACAGGCGCGCGCGATGCTGCAGGAATCGCAGAGCCTGTCGATGAGCGACCGCGAGCGCCTGTTCGGCTATCTCGAAGGCGCGCGCAAGATCATTCTCGTCGAGCCGCAGGCGATGCTGACCGAAGCGTCGCGGATGCCGGGCCTCGACGGCCAGAAGATGTCGAAGTCGTACGGGAACACGATCGGGCTGCGCGAGGACGCCGATACGATCACGAAGAAGGTCCGCACGATGCCGACCGATCCGGCGCGCGTGCGTCGCACCGATCCGGGCGACCCCGACAAGTGCCCGGTGTGGCAGCTGCACCAGGTCTATACGGACGAAGCGACGCACCAGTGGGTGCAGAACGGCTGCCGCTCGGCGGGCATCGGCTGCCTCGACTGCAAGCAGCCGGTCGTCGAAGGGATCCTGCGCGAACAGCAGCCGATGCTCGAGCGCGCGCAGAAATACATGGACGACCCGTCGCTGCTGCGCGCGATCGTCGCGGACGGCTGCGACAAGGCGCGCAAGCACGCGGTCGAGACGATGCGCGACGTGCGCGAGGCGATGGGCCTGTCGTACACCTGACCTGACGGCATGCGCGAACCTGTCATTGCCGCCGCGGGCGGCCACGTCGCCCAGACCGAACCGTCGCGCTGGGTTGCGCGCTGGTCGCGGCTCGTGCCGGCGGGCGGCGCGGTGCTCGACGTCGCCGCGGGCGGCGGCCGCCATGCGCGCTGGTTCGCATCGCACGGCCACCCCGTCGTCGCGCTCGACCGCGATCCGGCCGCGCTCGGCGCATTGCGCGCGATTCCCGGCGTCGACGCGCGCGACGCCGATCTGGAGGGCGCGCCGTGGCCGCTGCCACCCGGCGCGTCGTTCGCGGCCGTGATCGTCACCCATTATCTGCATCGCCCGCTCTGGCCCCATCTGCTCGATGCGATGGCCCCGGGCGGCGTGCTGATCTACGAAACCTTCGCGCAAGGAAACGAAACGGTCGGCAAGCCGTCCAATCCCGCGTTCCTGCTCGCTCCTGGCGAGTTGCTGGACGCGGTGCGCGGCCATCTGCGGGTGGTCGCCTACGAGGACGGATTCGTCGCCGCGCCGCGCGAGGCATTCGTCCAGCGCATCTGCGCGGTACGCGAGGGCGCGACCCCGGCGGCGGGGGCGGGAATTCCACGTTACGAACTGCCCGGCTAATCCGCTACAATCTCAACGTTTACCGGTACATCAATCAATCGCGTTTCATGGCTAACGGCACCCAAGACGGCATTCAAATCCGCGGCAGCATCCCCGCGATCGTCACCCCGATGCTCGAAGACGGCAGTCTCGACCTGCCGGCGTTTCGCAAACTGATCGACTGGCACATCGAGGAAGGCACCGACGCACTCGTCGTGGTCGGCACGAGCGGCGAGTCGGCAACGCTCAACGTCGAAGAGCACATCCTGATGATCCGCACGGCGGTCGAGCATGCGGCGAAGCGCATCCCGATCATCGCGGGCGCGGGCGGCAATTCGACCGCCGAGGCGATCGAGCTGTCGAAGCACGCGAAGGCCGTCGGCGCCGATGCGACGCTGCAGGTCGTGCCGTACTACAACAAGCCCACGCAGGAAGGGATGTATCGGCACTTCAAGGCGATCGCGGAAGCGGTCGACCTGCCGGTGATCCTGTACAACGTGCCGGGCCGCACGGTTGCGGACATGGCGCACGAGACGACGCTGCGCCTCGCGCAGGTGCCGGGCATCATCGGCGTGAAGGAAGCGACCGGCAACATCGACCGTGCCGCGCACCTGATCAAGGCCGCGCCGAAGCACTTCGCGATCTACAGCGGCGACGATCCGACTGCGATCGCGCTGATGCTGCTCGGCGGCCACGGCAACATCTCGGTCACGGCGAACGTCGCGCCGCGCGCGATGAGCGACCTGTGCCGCGCCGCGCTGGCCGGCGACGTCGCAACCGCGCGCGCGCTGCACATGAAGCTGCTGTCGCTGCACAAGAACCTGTTCATCGAGGCGAACCCGATTCCGGTGAAATGGGCGCTGCAGGCGATGGGCAAGATGCAGGGCGGCATTCGCCTGCCGCTCACGCCGCTCGACGAGCGCTGCCACGATGTCGTGCGTTCGGCTCTCGTCGAGGCCGGCGTCCTCGCCTGATGCACAGGCGGCCGCGCCCTGCGGCCGCCGGCTCGACCCCTCATCAACCCGCACCGGCCGGCTCCGTCCGGCGCCGCTCCTGACGAGCGCTCTAGCAAGACGAAGGATTTCATGAAACGTTTCGCCTTTTCCTCTCGCGCCATCCAGGTTTCGGTGGTGGCGCTGGCGCTGGGCGCGCTCGCCGGCTGCGATACGCTGAACGATTACCTGGCCCCTGACAAGGTCAACTACAAGAACACGGGTTCGGCGCCGCCGCTCGCGGTGCCGAGCGACCTGAAGCCGGTGCCGACGACCCAGCAGTTCGTCGCGCCGCCGAGCAACGCCGGGCTCGGCACGCTGCCGCCGCGGGCGACGACGGCCGCCGGCAATGCGACCGACGGCGTCCCGAGCGCGCAGGATCCGCTCGGCATGCACATCGAGCGTGACGGCGATCGCCGCTGGCTCGTCGTCGACGGGCGCACGCCCGAGCAGCTGTGGCCGATCCTGAAGGAATTCTGGCAGGAGAACGGCTTCTCGCTGAAGACCGACGCGCCGTCGACCGGCATCATGGCCACCGACTGGGCCGAGAACCGCGCGAACATTCCGGACGACTGGTTCCGCCGCACGATCGGCAAGGTCATCGACTTCGCATATTCGTCGGGCACGCGCGACCGCTTCCGTACGCTCGTGAACCGCACGCCGAACGGCAACACCGACATCTCGATCACGCACAGCGCGATGGAGGAAATGATGGTCGGCCCGCAAGGCGGCACGTCGTCGCGCTGGGAAGAGCGCCCGCGCAACCCGGTGCTCGAGGCCGTGTTCCTGTCGAAGCTGATGCAGAAGTTCGGCCTGAGCGATGCGCAGGCGAAGCAGCTGCTGACGGACGCGCGTCCCGCGACGGCGCCGGCGCAGGTCAGCGACACGAGCGGCGGCGCCGCGACGCTGCAGCTGGCCGAATCGTTCGACCGTGCGTGGCTGCGCGTCGGTCTCGCGCTCGACCGTACCAACTTCGCGGTCGACAACCGCGACCGCGAGAAGGGCCTGTACACGGTCCGCTACGCGAACACGATGGAGGAGCTGAAGCGCGACGGCCTGTTCGGCAAGCTGTTCTACGGCGGCCCGTCGGCGGCCAAGCCCGGCAAGGAATATCTGGTCAACGTGCGCGCGCAGGGCAATGGCGGCACGCAGGTCGCGGTGGTCGACGCGAACGGCCGGGTCGACAACTCGTCGGACGCGCAGCGGATCATTTCGCTGCTGCACGCCCAGTTGAACTGATCGCGTGCGCTTCGCCAGCCTCGGTAGCGGCAGCGAAGGCAACGCGCTGGTCGTCGAGGTCGCGAGCGGCACGACGACCACCCGCGTGCTGCTCGACTGCGGTTTTTCAGCGAAGGAGGTCGAGCGCCGGCTCGGCCGCCTGAATCTCGGCATCGACGATCTCGATGCGATCCTCATCACGCACGAACACAGCGACCACGTCGGCAGTGCGCTGACGCTCGCGCGCCGCGGCTCGCTGCCGCTCTACATGAGCTGGGGCACCGCGCGCGCGGTCGGCGCGGACGAGGCCGATGTCGACCTGCACGTGCTGTGGGGCGACGAGACGGCCGCGATACGCGACCTCGCGGTGATGCCCTATACGGTGCCCCACGACGCGCGAGAACCGCTCCAGTTCGTGTTCATGGACGGTTGCCGCCGGCTCGGCGTGCTGACCGACGTCGGCATGGCCACGCCGCACATCACGACCGTCCTGAGCGGCTGCGACGCGCTCGTGCTCGAATCCAACCACGATACCGCGATGCTCGCCGGGAGCCGCTATCCGCAGTCGCTGAAGGCGCGGATCGGCGGCAGCCACGGTCACCTCAGCAACGATGCGGCGGCCGGCATCCTCGAATCGCTCGAACGCAGCCGTCTCCAGCACCTGGTTGCCGCACACCTGAGCCAGCAGAACAACCGGCCCGAGCTGGCGCGCCAGGCGTTTGCCGGCGTGCTGGGAACGGACGGGGAGGACGTCGTCGTCGCCACGCAGGACGCGGGCTTCGACTGGCTGGCGCTCGGCTGAGCGGGCCGGGAAGAGGGTGGGGCGGTGTTGTTGGCCGCCCTGGCGGCATCGCGCGCTGCGCGGAACCGACAGACGTAAAAAAACCGGCCCCTCGGGCCGGTTTTTTTTCAGCTGATGCTGAGGCTTACTGGCTTGCGCCCGAAGCCGGAGCAGCCGTCGCTGCCGAGGCAGCCGACGCCACAGCAGCAGCTGCGTCGCTCGCAGCAGCCGAAGCCGACGAAGCTGCAGCCGAAGCGTCGCTCGCAGCACCAGCAACTGCCGAAGCAGCCGACGAAGCAGCAGCCGATGCGTCGCTAGCAGCCGACGAAGCAGCTTGATCAGCGCTCTTGTTGCAAGCAGCCAGTGCAACAGCAGCCAACAGGGAAGCTACGAGGAGGGATTTCTTCATGATCACGTCCTTTTATGGTTAAAGGTAAGCAACAGCGCGAAACAATACCGGTAATGTGCTCCAACACCGACCTGGGCCGCTGGTGGAGACGCACTTCTAGAGCGTGAATCTTCCCTACGGCTTGGGCGGAAATTATATGCACTTTCCTATCGACCGTCGACAAATGCGGGGTCAATACGTTGTCTTTCCCATACAGAATTTGATCTGCACGGGCATACGGGGCGATTCACTAAATCCGGTTTCCGACCCGTATCCAGCCCGCACAATACCACTCGTGCAGCAAGGCTGTCATTGAGGGAACCCGGGATAGTGTTACAAACCGTTTCGCCTCCATCTGACGCAGATTCGCCAGTTCGGGCAGCCATTCACCGGCCTGCTCGAGCGGTTCTTCCTCGCCATTAATGAAGTACGAGCGCGCGTTATACATCAATGCGGCCCTTCTGTCGAGATACACGCCGCGGCGTGACGCCTGCGCGACGAACGCGGCCTCGGACAGCGGACGCGCCGGCGGCTCGAATACGACGTTCGATTTCGGCTCGCTCAGGTAGCAGCCGAGGAATTCGGCGACGTCGCGCTTGCGCCAGCGGATCGCATCGACGATCTCCGCGACGCGGTCGACCATTGCCGGCGGCAGCTGCGCAGGCGCGTCGACCGCCGGCTGCTTCGGATCGCGGTAGAGCGCATCGCCGCGCTCGTCGCGCAGCCCGCCGCGTTCCGCGAGGTAATACAGGAACTGCGCGCCCAGCTCGCCGGCGGACGGCGCCCGAAAGCCGATCGAGCAGGTCATGCATTCGCCTTCGGCCACGCCGTCGTGCGCGATGTGCGGCGGCAGGTACAGCATGTCGCCCGGCTCCAGCACCCACTCGTCGCTCGGCTCGAAGTGCTCGAGGATCTTCAGCGGCACGTCCGGCCGCAGCGACAGGTCCGTCTGCGCGCCGATGCGCCAGCGGCGCCGGCCTTCGACCTGCAGCAGGAACACGTCGTACGAGTCGAAGTGCGGGCCGACGCCGCCGCCGTCCGTCGCATACGAGATCATCAGATCGTCGAGCCGCGCATCCGGGACGAAGCGGAACCGGTCGAGCAGCGCGCGTGCGGCGTCGACGTGCAGGTCGAGGCCCTGTACGAGCAGGGACCAGGACTTGCGCGACACGGCAGGCAGCGTGCCCGGCTCGAACGGACCATGCGCCAGTTGCCACTTGTTACGAAAATGGGTGATGAGTCGCGATTCGGCGTCATAGTCGGCTGCCAGCTCGAACAGCGCATCGCGCGTGACCGGCGGCTTCACGCCGGGGATTGCCTGGCGGATCAGCAGCGGTTTTTTCTGCCAGTAGCGGCGCATGAATTGCGCCGGCGTGAGGCCGCCGAGCAGCGGCGTGGGAAGATCGGAAGGCGGCGCGCCGAGCGGGGCGGAAGCGGCGTCCCGCGGTTCGGCTTGAGACCGGTTGCGCATCGTATAATGAGACTTGTATTTGGGAGAATTGGATGAAAATCGCAAAAAACACCGTCGTGTCGGTCGCTTACAAGCTGTCGGATGCGCAAGGCAATCTGATCGAGGAAAGCGACGAGCCGATGGTTTATCTGCACGGCGGCTATGATGGCACGTTCCCCAAGATCGAGGAACAGCTCGACGGCCAGGAGCCCGGTTATCAGGCGCAGGTTCAGCTCGAGCCGCAGGATGCGTTCGGCGACTACGATCCCGAACTCGTGAAGATCGAGCCGCGCGATCGTTTTCCCGAGCCGATCGAAGTGGGCATGCAGTTCGAAGGCACGCCGGAAGACGGCGACGAGGAAGTGGATTCGCTGATCTACACGGTCACCGACATCGCCGAAGACAAGGTCGTGCTCGACGGTAATCACCCGCTCGCTGGCATGGCGCTGCGTTTTGCGCTCACCGTCAAGGACGTTCGCGAAGCGACCGAGGACGAAATCGAGCATGAGCATGCGCACGGCGCGGAAGGGCTCGAAATCGTCGACGAGGACGAAGACGAAGACGAAGACGGCGACGGCGACACGCCGTCAGGGCGTACCCTGCACTGAACTCGCAGGCGGGCCGGGCGCCGGCCCGGAAGCAGCGGGCGGCGCGGGCCACGACGCGCCGCCCGGCGTCGTGCCGTCGCCCTGCAGCGGCGGCGCGACCGACGACGAATCGGGCAACGCGGGCAACGCCGGGATCTCGGGCATCTGCGGCAGCGGGACATCGTCGCGCGGCCCGGCCGGCAACGCGGGCGGAACCGGCAGGTTCTTCGGCACGTCCTGCAGGCTCACGTTGAAGATCGTCTGCCGCGCGGGCGACACGTTGACCTTCACCCACTGATTCGCCGGATGACGCGGTCCGATCGCGACGCGTGTCACATTTCCCACCAGCCCACCGTCGTCCGCATGCAGCGGGCGATCGATCGTGAAACCGTTCGCCAGCGGCTCGCTGCTCGCGTGCATCACCAGGATCGGGCCGCGGAACGTCGCGGCCGCCTTCACCAGCGTACGTTTCAGTTCGCGGAAGCCGTCGCGCACGCGCGGCCGGTTGAAACGCAGCCACGCAAAACGTTCGGCGCGTTCGTAACGATCGAATTGCGGGTCGCCTTCGAAAATCACCACCATCGCGCGCGCGTCGCGCCGCTTCGCATATTCGGCTGCATGGTCGATCCAGAAGCCGTTCGCGATCACGCGGTCCTCGAATTCGCCGTTGCGTCCGCCGGCCGTCAGGAAATGGTTGTTCGGCGCCGGGACGTTCAGCGCGACGTACACGACGTCGTCATGCATCCAGCGCGCGTTTTCGCGATACGGCCGGAAGCGCGCGACTTCGCTTTCGCGCGTGATCGGCAGTGCGCCGGGGTCGGGCAGCGCGGCGTCTGCCAGCAACGTCTGCCGCAGGAAGTCCAGCCGCTCGACCGGATCGTAGCCGCCGCCGGCCGGAGTGCTGCAGGTCACCCAGTCGTCGTGGCCGGGCACGAACACGAGCGGCACGCGCGCTGCATTCAGGATCGCGCCGCGCTGCGTGTACAGCGCGTCGCGGCACGCTTCCTTCGCGCCCTTGATGTCGCCTGCGTAGACGACGAACGCCAGATTGCGCTCGCGCGCGATCGCTTCGAGCAGCCGCTGCGCGGCCGGCTCGTCGGCCGGTACGTCGATCACGCCGGACACGACCGCGAACGAGTAGGGCGCGGCCGCCCGTTTGGGCGGCGCGGCGAGCGCACCGGCCTGGGTCAGCGCAAGCGCCGTCGCGATCAGCACGGCGGCGGCGCGGGCCGGCATGCGCGACGCGACGCGGTTATGCGTGCCCGTCGGCATCGTGCGAGCGGACCAGCGTGCGCAATTCGTACAGCAGGTCGAGCGCGTCGCGCGGCTTGAGGTCGTCGGGATCGATGTCGCGCAGCTTTTCGAGCGCAGGATGCGGGGCGGCGGCCTGCGCCGGCGCATCCGCGCATTCGAACGCGTCGGCCGCCGCGGCCGGCGGCGCGCTGAACAGGTCGAGCTGCGGCGTGTGCTGCGTGGCCGATTGCTGCTCGAGATACGCGAGATGCTTGCGTGCGGCGCGGATCACCGGCGCCGGCACGCCCGCGAGCTGCGCGACCTGCAGCCCGTAGCTCTGGTTCGCCGGGCCTTCGTTGACCGCATGCAGGAACACGATGCCGTGACCGTGCTCGACCGCCGACAGGTGCACGTTCGCCGCTTGCGGGAATTCGGCCGGCAGTTGCGTCAGTTCGAAGTAGTGCGTCGCGAACAGCGTGTAGCAGCCGTTCTGCGCGAGCAGGTGGCGTGCGATTGCCCACGCGAGCGCGAGGCCGTCGAATGTCGACGTGCCGCGGCCGATTTCATCCATCAGCACGAGGCTTTGCGGCGTCGCGTCGTTCAGGATCGCGGCGGCTTCCGTCATCTCGACCATGAAGGTCGAACGGCCGCCGGCGAGGTCGTCGGCCGCGCCGATCCGCGTGAAGATGCGGTCGATCGGGCCGAAGCAGGCCGATTTCGCGGGTACGTAGCTGCCGACGTACGCCATCAGCGCGATCAGCGCCGTCTGTCGCATGAACGTCGACTTGCCGCCCATGTTCGGGCCGGTGATCAGCAGCAGCTTGCGCTCGGCACCGAACCGGCAGTCGTTCGCGATGAACTGCTCGACCTGCGCTTCGACGACCGGGTGGCGCCCCTGTTCGATCTCGATGCCGATCTCGTCGGTGAACGTGGGCGCGACCCAGTCGAGCGTGCGTGCACGCTCCGCGAACGCGGCCAGCACGTCGAGCTCGGCGAGCGCCGATGCGACGCGCTGGCATTCGGGAATGAACGGCAGCAGCGCCTGCAGCACGCCGTCGTACAGCGCGCGCTCGCGGGCCAGTGCGCGCTCCTGCGCGGACAGCGCCTTGTCCTCGAAAGTCTTCAGTTCCGGCGTGATGTAGCGCTCGGCGTTCTTCAGCGTCTGGCGGCGGCGATAGTCGTCGGGCACCTTGTCGGTCTGGCCGCGCGTCACCTCGATGTAGAAGCCGTGCACCTTGTTGTATTCGACGCGCAGGTTCGCGATGCCGGTGCGCGCACGTTCGCGCGCTTCCAGATCGATCAGGAACTGCCCGCAGTTCTCGGAAATGTCGCGCAGTTCGTCGAGCTCCGCATCGTAGTCGCGCGCGATCACGCCGCCGTCGCGCACCATCGCGGCGGGCTCGGGGGCGATCGCGCTCGTCAGCAGGTCGAGGCATTCTGCGGGCGGCGCGAGCGCTGCGTCCACGCGGGCGAGCGCATCCGCGTTCGCGACGATCGCGCCGATGCGCTCGCGCAATGCCGGCAGCGCGGCGAATGTATCGCGCAGGCTCGACAGGTCGCGCGGCCGCGCAGACAGCAGCGCGAGACGCCCGGTGATCCGCTCGACGTCGGCGACCTGACGCAGCGCGCTGCGCAATGCGTCGAGGCTCGCATTCGCGGGCGCGTCGAGCAGCGCGCCGATCGCTTGCTGGCGCGATTGCGCGGCGACCGATGCGCGTGGCGGATGATGCAGCCAGTGACGCAGCAGCCGGCTGCCCATCGTCGTGCAGCAGGTGTCGAGCAGCGAATACAGCGTCGGCGATTCGGTGCCGCGCAGCGTTTCGGTCAGTTCGAGGTTGCGGCGCGTGGCCGGATCGAGCCCGATGTATTCGGTTTCGTTTTCGACCTTCAGGCTGCGCACGTGACGCAATTGCTGGCCCTGCGTGGCTGCCGCGTACAACAGCAGCGCACCGGCCGCGCCGCATGCGCTCGTCAGCGAATGTGCGCCGAAGCCGTCGAGGCCCGCGACGTCGAGCTGGTCGCACAGGCGCTGCGTGCCCGATGCGATGTCGAAGTGCCATGCCGGTACGCGCTTGATTGCGCCGGCGCCGGCGGGCACGGCGTCGGTCGAGCCGTCCGCGGTCAGGATTTCCGCGGGGCGGATGCGTTCGAGCGCGGCGCCGAGCTGATCGGGTTCGATTTCGGCGAGCCGCAGCGCGCCGCTTGCGAGGTTCAGCCATGCGAGGCCGATGTTGACCGCGACGCCGCGCTTGTTGTGGCCCGTGCACATCGCGAGCAGGTAGACGTCGTTCTTGTCGGACAGCAGCGCGGCATCGGTCAGCGTGCCGGGCGTGACGACGCGCACGACCTTGCGTTCGACCGGCCCCTTCGACGTGGCGGGGTCGCCGATCTGCTCGCAGATCGCGACCGATTCGCCCATCTTCACGAGCTTCGCCAGATATTGTTCGACCGCGTGATGCGGGACGCCGGCCATCTTGATCGGGTTGCCCGCCGACGCGCCGCGCTGCGTGAGGGTCAGGTCGAGCAGGCGTGCCGCTTTCTCCGCATCCTCGAAGAACAGCTCGTAGAAGTCGCCCATCCGGTAGAAGACGAGCGTGTCGGGGTGGTCGGCCTTGATGCGTAGATACTGCTGCATCATCGGCGTATGATTGCTTATTGCGGCTTCCGTAAGCTGCTGTTTCACTTCCGTAATTTCCTGCACGTCCTTATCCATCAAGGCATTCCGTCCGTTTTGGGGTATCCGCTACCGGATTTCCCCATGTCGCGACATCTTGCGAAATTTCCGTTGTCAGCGTAGCTTTTTGCCTCTGTCACAACACGAGCCTACGCCGGGCTGCCCCGGCGTATGGCGGAAACCTACGCTGAGGTCTGAATGCGGTTTGACGCCCGTACGGCAAAGCAACTTTTGCCCGGTGCACACCTGAATATTGACGGATGTCCGGGTCTTCGGCTGCAGGCGACTACGTCGCGCCGTAGCTGGATTTACCGTTACAAGTCCCCCGTCGACGGACGTATGCGACAAATCAAGATCGGCGAATGGCCCGCGCTGTCGATCGCCGCGGCGGCCGTTGAGTGGGAGCGCTTGAGGGATGAGCGCAACACAGGCAACGATCCGGCGCTGAAGAAGCGGCAAGCACACGGTTCTGTCGGCGTAATGGTACAGCAAGGGGATTCGCCGACCGTGCGCGAAATATGTGCGGCATATCTGAAAGGCCACATAGACGTAAATCGAGGCGTCAAGGGAGCGACTGAGGTCGCGCGCATGTTCCGAACCATGATCGAAGACATCGCCGACTTGCCGGTTGCCGAAGTGACGCGCGAACGTGCGTTCGCCAAAATCGACGCCTTTCGGCACATTCCGGTGCAAGCCTCGAAGCTCCGGCTCGAGCTGGGTGCGGCATGGGACTACGCGTTAGACGCCGGCAAGATTCCAGAGTCGACGCCGAACTGGTGGCGTCAAATCATGCGCGGTAGGCTGAGGAGCAACGGCAAGCGTATTCAGGGGCAGCCCGTCGGGACCGTAAAGCGGTTTCTGAACGAGGGTGAGGTTGGGGCGTTAATAAACTGGTTGCCCAACTTCAGCCGAAACGTTGAGGACGCTTTGACTCTTTATCTCTGGACCGGAACGCGCGGCGCAGAGATTGCTTCGATGGAGGGCGCGGAGATTAGCGACGAGCCGGACGGCCTGTGGTGGACGATTCCCAAGGCAAAGACGAAGAACGCACGGCATGCGAACGCTACCGACCTGCGAGTGCCGTTGATCGGCCGAGCAGAAGCGATCGTGCGCCGCCGGCTCGCGCGTTATGGCAAGGGATGGCTATTTCCGGCGGAAAGGGGCGGACCGATGCAGCAAAAGGTGTTTGGGCAGGCGGTTCATTTCCATATGCCCTACAGCGAAACGCGGCCGGAGCAGTCTCGGCCCCGGCTACCCGTTACGCACTGGGCGCCGCACGACCTACGCCGGACAGCGCGCACCATGCTGGCGGCGCTCGGCTGCCCATACGAGGTCGGTGAGGCGATCATCGGGCATATGCTGCCCGGAGTCGGCGGCGTTTACAACCGTCACAGGTACGACGCCGAGCGCCGCCAGTGGTTGACGAAGCTGGATGCGAAGCTTGAAGACCTTACTTGTAAAAGGTTGGACTAGATCCAACAGCAGCGTCAGATCGGCTGACTCAGTTCGGCCAAATACAGACATCTACGACGCTTTATTGAAAGGCCGTTTCCGACTCACAAAGGGATGCATGCGGTAGATGTCGCGTCCCTCCGGCGCTCTCAGTAAGCACCTGACCTGTACCGTTCCCCACGTCGAAATTCGCGACGGTGCTAATTGCCATCAGATCAACGCGGCCGTATGGCTATAGCCGTTCAATAGCACCGTCCACGATGGCGTGCCATTCATCAGCGTAGGTCATCGAGACGGGCGTTGGCCCCTGGCAGGCGCTGGCAATCACCACGTCGGGATCGAGTTCGCGCAACAGGCCAAGACTGGCTCTGAGACTGGATTTTCGCCCTCCCGAGAAGGGCCAGATCAGCGTTCCCCAAGACTGCCCCTTGGGGAAGAGCGAATCACCGGTGAAGAGATAGGTCTTGCCGTGCGGCGAGCGGTACATGAAGCAGGTGCTGCCCGAGGTGTGCCCCGGCGTCGGAATGACCTCGATGTTGCCCAGGTGCGTCTCGCGCGCATCGAAGGTCACGTCGATGGGGCAGTACGACTTGACGGCCTTGGCCTCCAGCTTGTGGCAGCACAGGGCCGACCCGAACGTCTGCTTGATCGTTGCCAGTGCCGGCCCGGCTTCGTCCCGGTGGGACAGGTACTGGCGGACGATCCCGCCCAGATCCTTGATCGGCTGCAGCTCCTCCAAGACACCGGTGCCGTAAAACAGAATGTTGCCTTCGGGCCGCGCCAGCAGATAGGCGTGCGAGGTGACGCCGTGGAACGGGTGTTCAGTCTGCGTCTGCCAGAGGTCAGGGAAGAGCTGCTGCATGGTTTAAGTTTCCGAAGTCAAGATCGTCGCGCCGCGTCGCGGCGTCGCGTGGGCCGCAGCGAGCGCTTCGGTCGCTTGCGTGAAAGCGAACTCGCAGTATTCAGCAAAGTTCTGCGGTGCCCGGCGCGCCAGTTCGAACAGGTCGGCAATGTCGGACGCACGTTGCGCAGGCGTGCTCGCAAGCCAGCCATAGGCGTTCAGACCCTTCAACGTCAGTTGCCGAACCGTCAGGGGGATCGTGGAGATCGCCGAAGGGCGCGGGTCGAGGCCACCATAGGTCAGCAACGTGCCACCATCGGCGAGCACGTTCAGGAGCTGGGCGGTCATCTCGCCGCCAATCGGATCGATCGCTACGGCCGGGGCCTGCCCGCCTGCGGCAGTCACCTTGGCAGCCCATCCGTCGTGCTCCGAGCTGACGACGGCAACGCCGGGAACGCTGGGCGCTAGGATCGCTGCACCGGTATCGCTGCGCACCAGCGCGATGGCCTTGGCACCATGCATCTGCGCCAGCGCGATCAGGTTGCGGCCGACGCCGGAGCCGGCGGCCGTGACCAGCAACGGCGCACCGCCGGAGGCCGCCAGTGCCGCACGCATGAGCACGATCGCGGTGATGCCATTGATGGCAATCTGGCACGCGGTCGTATCGCTGACATCATCCGGGACTGGAATGACGGCCATGGCGGGTGCGACCACGCGCTCCGACCACGTCCCGTTCGCCGGGAAGAGCATCACTCGCTGACCCGGCTTGATGCTGGTAGCGGGATCGACGTCCGCGCCCACCTGCTCAACGACACCGACACCGTCGCCGCCGGGAATAGTTCCCTCGGCAGAGATCGGCGAGGGAATGTAGCCGCGCACCATCAAGTCGTCGATCGGGTGCACCATGCGCTTGGTGATGCGGACTGTGACGTCGTTGGGACCAGGTTGCGCCGGGGCGGCGATGTCTTCGAAGCCGAGCACTTCGGTCGGCTCGCCGTTTCGGCGGTACACATGAGCTTTCATCGGGATTCCTTTGCGGTATTCAGAATGGCGATCACGCCTGGCGCGACACTCGTCGTGCACGCAATGCAGTTTGGCCCGACGCGATCCGTCGCGGAAGGTGGATGCTCCCGGAAAATTGCCTAATCCTACTGACCTTAGGCCAATCTTCTTGATGAAAGCAGAGCCTACTCTTACAGTTGGGTTCATGGACGACGACTTCGAGACAAATCGACGCCGCTTGGCGGTGCGAATCGCGCGGTGGACTGGCGACGCCGAGCAGTACAGGCCCGCGATTGCAGGCCTGAGCTTGCACCGGCACACACACGCCGATTCGCCCTTCGACTGCCTGATGGAACCCGCCATCGCGGTGCCAGTTCAGGGCGTGAAGCAAACGTGGCTGGGCTCCGAGGTATACGCCTACGACAGGCATCGCTTTTTGCTCACGTCGTTGGACTTGCCAGTGGCGATGCAGGTTTCGCAGGCTTCGCTCAACTTGCCGTTCCTGAGCGTGGTGTTGCGACTCGACTCGCGTGCGATCAGTAACATAGTCGTGGAGACCGGCCTGCAGCATCCTCGGGAGCGGGCGGCAAACGGTCCCGGCATCGTGTTGGGGAAGACGACGGCAGGGCTATTGTCTGCTTTGGATCGACTGATCGGGCTGTTGGACGAGCCCGAGTTATTGCCAGTACTAGCCCCACTGCTACAGCGCGAGATCCTTTATCGCCTACTTCGCAGCGACGTTAAGAACCACGTGTGGCAGATGGCTTCCATTGCCGATCAGAACCAGAGCATCGCTCGGGCCATCGACTGGCTGAAAAACCATTTTCATGAGCCCCTGCGCATCGGTGAGCTCGCCGCCCGGGTGGGCATGAGCGTGTCCCGCTTCCACCACCACTTCAAGCGCCTCACATCGATGAGTCCGCTGCAGTTCCAGAAGTGGCTGCGCCTGACCGAGGCTCGAAGGTTGATGTTGGTCAAGGGCTTGAATGCGTCGACAGTTGCCTACGAGGTGGGCTATGAAAGTCCCTCCCAATTCAACCGGGAATATGCGAGGCAATTCGGCACGCCACCGCACCGCGATGTAACGAACTGATGCCGCACGCCGCGGTCCCCGTCGGCTAGTCGTGGCAGACAAGCGTCCGTCCCAACGAGGGCCGCCTCGCGCGCAGGCTCGGGTGTGAACGACGCCTGGAGTGACTGGTGTTGAGTTCGGTCATGACGTTCATACGCGTGGAACGGAAGACTGAACCGGGTCGATCACCGCCATTGGCGACGAGCGGTCGTACTGTCCGAGACCTAACCTGACGTTGATTGACCGGTGAGGTCTCGGCCTATACAACTTACTCGGGCGCATGCGCATTAGCCTTGCGTCGGCCAGTTCCACAGTTCGGCGGGGGCAGAAACTCCGAGGGCGTGCGAGCTTCGGCCCATTCTTCGATTTCCCGAGTAAGCCATCCAACGCGACGACCCGAGAGCGCCCGCGGCTTCGGAAACTGGTCTTGGCGAACCAGTTTATGAATGACGGCGGGCGAAAGCGAGATAGCTGCGGAGACCGATTCAATATCCAGATAGATCGGCTTCATTGCGACGGTCATGCGTTACTGCCCTCGCGCGACGTTGAGTTCCAGTGCGATCGACATCACGTCGAAACCGTCGCGGCGTGTACAGGGAACGACGCGGATCGTGTTTGAAGTCATCGTTGGTCTCCGTTGATCTTGGGATGCCACGTTTCGAGCCATGCGCGTACGTGCTTCTTGAACGCGAAGGTCGAATGCTCGATGTCGACGTGACGTCGACTGAACAGGCAGTTCCACTTACCGTCATCTGCCCGCCAAATCGACACTGCTCCGTGATCGCCTGCGTCGGTACAGGCGCGATGTTGCCGAAGCAGGCGCATTGCATGAGCGGGAGACTGGAAGAAGGGTACGTTGTCGATACGGCCGGCGGCGACGCCCGGAAGGTTGACTAGGGAACCCATCATTGGCCTCCGTGCTTTGAGCTGGTAGGTATTGCGCGATTGAGCTGCATGAGCCCGGTCTCGAGCGTGATGCTGGCAGTCGCCGCCCACGTGCGGGCTTCCTGCGCCGCTTTATGGCGGGCGAAGGAGCCGACCTCGTCGGCCATCAGATCCAGTAGCTCGACGTCGGCCGCGTGCGAGATCTCAGTGATCAACGCGCGGATCTCGATGCGAATCGCGTCGAGCCGCGCGAGCTTGCCTTGGCGGGTATCCGCCAAGGCTTCGTTTTTCTGGATCGCTGTTTCGGGCGTCAGCCCATCGTTGTTCGACTGCAACGAAGTGCCGTTGAGGCTCGCCAGTGCGATAGCGGTGCGCTTTTTCGTGTGTTCCCGCTTTCGCGGCAGCGGACGAGGGGTAGAAAGGGCCGGGCGCGAGGTCAATTGGCGACTCCTGTCGGAAACGGCCATGCGGTCGCGGGGTGCAGCCCGCGTGTGGCGGCGGCCGACGTCGTGGCGATCGGTCGAATGTCCAGCAAATCGGCGACGGGCATCAGCGCCGTGTGGACGGCTTCGATGGTTGCAGGTGAGAGCTTGCCGAATCCATCGTCGTGCAGGACCGCTTGCAGCGCCTGCAAAAGTTGCTTGGCCTGCCCGTCAGCGACTTTGCGAGGTGCGTTCGAGCGCGCGGCCGGTTCTGCTGCGGTTGACGCAGCTACACCCGCGTCGCGAGACGTAGAGGACGCAGGAGCCATGTCGAGGTGCTTCTTCGTCACGCGCGTCTTACCGGCCGCAGCAGCCTTCGCCACGCCTTTCTGGAGCCGGTCGAGCGCCTTGTCGGCCCCATGGTCGCGGATCTGTTCGATCGCGAGCGTGCCCGAAACCGTACCGTCGCGGACCATCTGGTGCAGTTCCGCTGGTGCACGTTCGAGCAGCGCGACATCACGGACGGTCTGATCGGTGATGTTGAGCCGCTTGCAGATCGTCGCGACGGTCATGCCATGAACGTCACGCAATTCCGCGATAGCCGCAGCAAGATCGAGCGGCGATGACCGCTTGCCTTCGTTGCTGACGATGCCGTCGATGATCATTTCGGCGCGATTGACTGTCTTCGCGTCGCGTACTACGACAGGGATCTTATGCAGGTTGGCACCGGCCTCGATTGCCTTGCCTGCCGCGAGGTAGCGATGCTGGCCCTTGTATACGTACAGCAGGTCTTTACCGTCGACCTTTCGCGCGTAGCAATGCAGCGGGGAGCCCTTGTCGAATCCGTTGGCGAGGATCAGCGCGGTCAGGTGCTCGACCCATTCGGGATCGACCGGGCGAATGTTGTCCGCCGGGTCGTAGTGAAGCTGTTCGTACGGCACCATCCAGAGGTCCGCCGACGTCGCGCCGGCTGCGGCCGCGGCGGCTTTGATGTTCCCGGTCGGGATCGGGGCGGTCAGGTCGAGTTGCTGCGTGCGGTCGTCCATCATGCGCACCTCCGACGTTGAATCAGGAATTCGAGGCGCGCGACTTCAAGGTCGATGCTCTGGCGGAACAGTCGGAGATAGCGCAACGCGTGCGCGGCGGAATCCTGCAGCGTGTCCGGTGTGATCTCGAGCGGATACAGGTGCGGGAACGACACGGACACGTGGTTGCGACCGTCGCGCGTGACAATCGGGTGGAACGCGGGGCGGGTGTGCATCGACCCGGTGACGACCTCCGCAGGTGCCGCTCGCCGCGGTCGGAATGAGTCGTCCGCCCCGGTGGTGTACGTGCCGTCGGCCTGCTTGCATGGAATCGGCAGGGGCGGCGCTGCATCGGATCCTGCAAGCCAGTACACGAAGCGCAGATCGTGCGGCCGCGGCTGTCGGCGCAGCAGTCCCCCGCGCGCAAGCTTGTCGATGTGCTGAGCTGCGACACCGGCCATGTCGGGGAAGTACGTCTTGCAGACTTCCTCGGATGTCATCGCGCGATTCAGTCGCTTGAACACGTCGAGGATGCGAATGGTGAGGTCCGCGCGTTGTGCGGACGTCATGTCGACGAACGGGTTCACGCACTGCGTGGAATCGACGGTGCTCATCATCACGCGGCCTCCCGAATGGTGAGCGCACGCGGCTTCCGCGGCTTTTTCGCTCGGGTGATCACGGCCGCTGCTGCTGCCTCCAGTGCGCGTTTCGTGTCGCGCAGCCGTTTGATGGCCGAGGCGCAGTCATCTTCGCTTGGATACGAGATCTGAGTTCCGGCTATCTCCGTCCCATCGAGGATCATGTAGAGCGTGTGGACGCTGTCTGCGAGGGGCCGACGGGCAACGATGTATTTGCCGACGAGGATCGGGGTTGTCGGGCGCTTCGCGTCTCGGTCGTAGCGCACTACGCTTCGAAGGGACAGGGTGTCACGACGCACGACGTCAAAAGGCGGTTCGGCTGTGAATTTGATGCGCGACATGGCGGGTCTCCATGACGCCGGGGCGGGCCGCCCCGGCGTGTCGGGGCGGATTAGACGGTGACTTGATACGCGGTAGTCGGCACGACGACCGGATCGTCCTGAAACACATTGACGACAACGAATATCAGGCACGCCACGACGGTCCAGCGGAAGACTTTCGACTTCTCAAAGTTGCTTTGGCGTGCCGACTCAGACGGCGCGATGCGCGCTGCTTGCTCGTCCCGAAGCCAATTGCGCCGGGCAGTGGACTGGTGATCGAACATTTTCATAGCTTCTCCGAACGCTGCGAACTGCAGCAGTGGAGTCGAATGTTAGGCATTCCTTCGTCTCTTTGCAATAGGAATTCCTAACTTCGGTCGCGAGAATATGACAGGACCGCCTAATCGGTGACGACTAATGTCCCTGAAAGGTCTTGAATAAGTCGGACGAAATACTGTATGTTTATACAGTATTCGAGCAGAAGAATTGCCGAGGGGAGAAAGCTACGGGGCTATGTCGAAAGGAGAAATGCGCTGCAGACCGGGGGATTTGGCGATCGTGAGCCGTTGCCAAAACGAGTCACGCATTGGAATGCTAGTGCGGGTTGTGGGCCCGCACAGCACTGCCGATTACGATTGGGACGTGGAGCTTCTTAGCGGCCCGATCAGGGGGCGCGGGATACGCACGGGCCGCGTCGGCGAATACCGCACGGCCGCTGTGTTCGATTGGAACCTCACGCCTCTTCCGGGTCAGGACCATTCAAGTCGAGAAGGTCATCCGGCTGCTGTCCGCGTAGGTCTTCAAACACCTTGAGGGTTTGCAGTAGCGCAACAAAAGCACTTGACGGAAGCCCGACCTTATCTGCTTCGGTAAGCGCATCGACAAGGGCCTGAGCGTGGACGCCCAGCTTCTCCTGCTTCTGCGGAGCTGGTGCGTTCGCTCGACGCTCCATCTGTCCTTCGCCTGTCGCGAGCCACCACGGGTCGACATTCAAGAATTCGGCCGCCAGCAGCAAATTGGCGCCCTCCATCTTTTTGGTCTTGCCGCTCAGCCAGTCGCTAACTGACGGGGCACGGACGCGGCACGCGCGTGCCAAGTCGGCCGCCTTTTTTTCGGGCGGCATCTTCATCGCCTGTTCCAAGCGTTCGGCTAGTGTCGTCATTAGGAAAGCCTAACTCAATGCGAATAAGGAATGCCTTGCATTTGATGTAAGGAACACCTAACATAGCGGTATGAAAACACCATCACCCCTAGACCCGTACGCGTGCGCCGTAATCGATGCATTTGGGGGAACGGCCGCTACTGCCCAACTGTGCCAAGTGCGAATGCCATCTGTCTCCGAATGGCGAAGAAACGGTATCCCGCGCGCGCGTCTGCTGTTTTTACGACTGGCGCGCCCTGACTTGTTCGAGGCTCTCGATTCAAAAGCCGAAGAGTCGTAATACGCCCGGTGCCGGGACTCGAGTAGCAGTCGAGTCTACGGGATGCATGGATCTTGGCTGAATCGTAATCGCCAGCGTACCGCCCCGACAGGATGAAAGCATCTCAATCCCAAACGCCTCATATGACCTGCCGATACATCGATGGCGCACGCGTGCGCGCGCACGGAAGAGATTCCGCTACTGAATTACCGGAGCTTGGTCCGGACAGAGACTGTGTGTTTCACGGTCGCCTTGATAACCGCTGCACAGGAGGCAAGATGAACTGGGTTCGTGGAGTCGTGCATATCACGATGGAAGCTGACGACGGCGGCGACCCTATGGGCATCCGTGTTATCGCGGGGATGACGGATAACGCGGATGCAGGTTCGGACGTTCTGTCCGCTATCGCCGAAGTGCTCGGGCGGGCCGCAGCTAGCGCGGTTCCCTCTGCCGTGTCTCTTCGTGCCCACAAGCGGAGCAACGAAGCGTGTCGAGCTTCACACCCGCAAAGTCAAACTCCGGGTGAGGAATCGACGCAGTGACTTTCATTGCTGGCTCGTTGCATAACGGACACATCTGCCCGCCCGGTGCGAGCTTCGCTTCGAGCGCCGCAACACGCGCCTTGAGCGCGTCGATCTCTGCCGGCGCTCCCGAAATGCGTTTCCAGCCCGGTACACGTTCGAGAGTCTTCATGATGTCTTCCAACAATCCCATAGGCTTCCTCGTTCGTTTGTTTTGCGGAACTCGACTGTATCACTCCGTCGCGGCCAGATTCGTTGGTGGAGAGGGCGTACGCCAGATTCAATGCCCGATCAATTTGGAGTTCGCGTCAAAATGACCTGCCGATACGACAGCACTGAATGGTTGGACGTCTTGTACACGTCCGTTCGCAACACGCCCGGCGGCGTTGCCGACGCCGCCAACTATCTCACCGTGCGACGCGGCAAAAACGTCACGACAGAGTCGTTGCGCCTGCGCTTGCGCGGCGTCGGCGATAGCCGCTTGTCGATGGAAATGTTCGAGTTGCTGATCGAGTGGATGCAGGAAAAGACCGAGGCCAAGGCGCACGCACTCGATGCGCTCCATGCACTGAACGCACGTTTCGGATTGGTCGCAGAGCACGTAGACGAGCACGGTGCCGATGAGGCACTGGAGCCGGGAGCAATGCGACTAGTTTCGACGGCGCTGCATCTGCAGGCGCACGTCGGCCGCGTCGCAGACGACGTGACGCGCGCGCTCGAAGATCAGCGGATCGATGATCGCAAGGCCGAAGAGATCATCGCAACGGGGCGGAAGGGGCAACGTCTGTTCCAGCGACTGATCCATGCCGCGCGCAACCTTGCGAAGCGCCGCCGCCGCTGACATGGAGCGATTCAAGCCCGGCATGGGGTGCTGCCGTGTCGCGCGCGAGCAGGTCGAACTGTGCTGCAGCTACTCGCAGCAGCTCGCGTGCGCGACCGCAAGCCTTGCTCATCGCTTTGCCACTGCGCCTGACGACGCTGGCCGATTTCTTGGTGATCTGATGGCGACATTTCCCGATCGCGTCGCCGTGTTTCTTGCGGAGGCGGAGCGAGTCAGTCGCGTTGACGTGTTCATCGCGGCGTCGGCCCGTTTCTGCGGCGCACTTCCCACCAAGCCGGAACGTCACGCGTTCCGCGATCAGATCGTCGGCCAGCTTTGTGCGGCCGATCTTTCCGCATTCGATGAGCGTATGTCCGCCGAATGGCGTCGACTGCGCGGCAAGTAACCGGAGACCAAAGTGACTTTGCAGAGCGTCAGCAGCGGCCTGCGCCGCCGGCATTCAATGCCGCAACGCAAGACGATCGGGACCGATGTATACAGCGCCGGCCGGAAGGCATGGCGCTCAACC
Source organism: Burkholderia sp. SR8 (assembly GCF_052851275.1). Lineage (NCBI taxonomy): Bacteria > Pseudomonadati > Pseudomonadota > Betaproteobacteria > Burkholderiales > Burkholderiaceae > Burkholderia > Burkholderia sp. SR8. The sequence goes on along the minus strand of NZ_JAULUC010000001.1, from coordinate 354,598 downwards.
CTTCATCAACGCGAACTGGAAAGGAGAATCGCTGAATGTCGTCGCTAGATCAGATCCGCGCGCAGCTTGCGGCAGCCGGGCATCCGGAATTGCCGGCGGGCCACCCGATCGCGGATGGCAAGCATCACCGCTACGGGCCGCGAAAGAAGTACTGGTACCAACTGCGCGAAGTCGTCAGCAAGGGTGCCGTGATCGGATACGCCGGCACTTACGGTCACTTCTCGGGCGACGATCCCGGCACCGAGCGTTTCGAATGGGACGGTGCACCGTTGAGCGAAGAAGCGCTGGCGGAAACCCGTCGCCGTCAGGAAGCTGCCGAGCGCGAGCAGGCTGAGCGCGACGCCCGGCAGGCGAAGCTGGCCGCGAACCGTGCGCGGGATCAATGGAGCCGTGCATCCGAACATGGCTCATCCGCATACCTGGAGCGCAAGGAGATCACGGCCGAAGGCGTGCGCTTCGATGCCGACGGCACGATGTTCGTGCCGATGTACCAGTACGGAGACGAACCCCGCCTCGTTGGCTTGCAGAAGATCACGCCCGACGGCGCGAAACGCTTCAGCAAGGGCATGGAGAAGAAGGGCGCATCGTGCCTGCTTGGCGTGGTGGGGGCTGACGATCAGATCGTGATGGTCGCCGAAGGCTACGCGACGGCACGATCGATCCGCATGGCGGTCGACCGGGCATTCGCAGTCGATGTTTGCTTTGACGCGGGCGGAATACTGCCGGCCGTGCGCCGCTTACGTGCGATGCACCCTGACGTTCACGTCCTGATCTGCGCCGACGACGACTGGAAAATCGAGCAGCGCATGCGTGAGTGGCTGGCCGACGAGTTCGCTTTCCGGGGCGAACTGATCTTCGGTGCTGACCCGGTGCGCATCGAGGCGAAGAATACGTGGTACATGGTCGCCGCAGCACGCCGTCATGATGACAATGGTGTGCCGTACGTCGAGGTGAGCTACGGTAACGATGTGATGCCAGTGCGCCGGAAGCGTTTCGAGAACACGGGCCTGAAACGCGCGTACGAGGCGGCAGCCGAGGTTGACGACGTGAGCGTCGTCTATCCCGTGTTCGCCAATCGCGGCGAGCGCAAGCTAACCGACTTCAACGACCTGCATGTCGAAGAAGGCCTCGAAGCCGTCGCGGAGCAGGTACAAGCAGCGATCTTGCGCGTCATTGCGCCAGCGAACGAAGACATTCGGCCCGCGACGATGTCACCGTCGACCGCGGACGTGCCGAAATCGAAACCCGCCGCGACGTCCGCTGCCGCAGAAGGGCCACAATGGGATGGCCGCGAAGCGGAGAACGGCGCCCACACGTGGGAACAGGACCTCGCGCGCTCCGAGAAGGGCACGCTACTGCCAACGCTCGGCAACGTGCACATGATCCTGTCGAACCACAAGGCGTGGAAGGGCGTGATCGAGCAGGACGACTTTGGTGGCCGCGTGATGAAGCGCAAAGCGCCACCGTTCCCGCAAGGTGTGACGGGCGAGTGGACCGACATGGACGACCAGCGCTGCGCCTTGTGGTTGTCGCAGCGGTACGGTCTGTCGGTGCGCACCGACATCGTGATGAACGCGGTGCTGCTGGTCGCGGACGCGACCCACTTCCACGAGGTCCGTGAATACCTCGAAGGGCTCAAATGGGATGGCGTGCCGCGCGTGCGGAAGATGCCGTCGACGTACCTGCGCGTGGCCGACAGCGAGTACGTGCAGCTCGCGTTCATGAAATGGATGATCGCGGCCGTCGCGCGCGTCATGGAACCGGGCTGTAAGGTCGATAACGTGCTGATCCTCGAAGGCAAGCAGGGACACCGCAAGTCGACCGCACTGAAGGTGCTGGCGGGCGCTCCGTGGTTCACCGACACGCCGATCCAGATCGGCAACAAGGACACGTATGCCGTGCTGGCCGGCAAGTGGGTGATCGAGCTGGCCGAGCTGGATTCGCTGAACAAGGCCGATTCTTCGGCGGTGAAGAGCTTCTTCGCGACGGCCGTTGACCGGTTCCGCAACTTCTACGGCAAGCGGGCGACCGACGTGCCGCGTCAGTGCGTGTTCGCCGGCTCGGTCAACTTCGATACGTACCTGAAGGACGAATCGGGCAACCGCCGCTACTGGCCGCTGCGCGTCGGCGGCATGGTGGACATCGACGGCATCGTCGCCGTGCGCGATCAGTTGTGGGCCGAGGCCGTGCATCTGTACCGCTCGGGCGTCGTTTGGCACGTCACGGAGGACGAGCGTCCCCTGTTCGAGATCGAACAGGCTGAGCGCTACGAAGGCGACGTGTACGAAGACAAGATCGCGAAGGCCCTCGAATACGTTGAGCGCACGACGATGGAGGAAATCCTCGCCGACGTCCTGAAGCTCGATACGTCGAAATGGTCGCTGCCGGAGCAGCGCCGTATCGGCAAGGCGCTGAAGTCGCTCGGTTGGGTGCGCAAGCGAGAGTCGACGGGGTCGCGCGGCTGGTACTACGTGCGCGAGGAGCAGGAGCCTGAAGTCGAGCGCGAACTGGTTACGGTCGGTGATGACGACAGCCCGCTGTAACGCGTTGGCGCGCCGTGCCGGTATGGTCGGCGCGCCGCTGCGCCAGCGTTGGCGCGCCGTGGACGTCCCATGTCCCGACGTCCCAAAGCGCGGCCTCGGGCGCGGGTGCGCGGGCGCGACATGCGCGACGTGAGGGCGCATGTCGCGCATGTCGCAGGCGCGCACACCTGCAAGCCTTTTCCCTTGGGACATTGAGACGTTAGGACGTTAAGGAGAAGAAGATGATCGATTTGATGGAGCGGGCGGGCGTTGCAATGAGCGTTCGTGGTCAGTTCACCGACCCGATTGCCGATCCGAAAGTTACTTTGGGCGCGCTGGCCTTTGCGAACGATCTCGGTCGGTTGCTGGTTCGGATCAAGGCAGGCCAAGAGACCAAGCCCGCGACGATCCGCAAAGCAACGTTGCTGTTTGCGCAGATGATCCGCTTGTCGGGACGTTTCAAGCGCAGTCGATTCACTGGTCTGAAGCATGACGAACGACGCGATCAGCGGGCAGGGTATGAAGTTGAGCGCGCAAAGGCCGATATCGTCGAGCGCTTCGCGTTGCGCGTGCTTGACGAATGGATCAACAATCAGTGCGCAAGGTGCGAAGGGCGTGGCATCGTTCGGCGAGACGGGCGATACATTTGCCCGGATTGCGCTGGCTCAGGCAAGCGCCCGATTGACGAGCCTGCGCGTGCGCAAGCGATCGGTGTGCCGCTCGATGAATATCGTCGCCACTGGTCGCGTCGTTTCCATGACATGCATGCGCTGCTGGATCACGTCAATGGATCGGTGTCCGACACAATGCGCCGCCAATTGCGAGAATGAAACGTCTTCCATTCCAAGAGCGGATCGCGTAAACTTCGAACATCCTTTACCGCTGCACTGGATATTCGCTGGCACCGCGCGTTAGTCGTGCAAACCTCTCGGGACATAAGAACACATAGTGGAGCCCGTTAGGTCGTGTGGGGGCGTTCGTCCCTACGAAATGAATTCTGAAGCCCTGAGTGCGAAAGCCCTCGGGGCTTTTTGCATTGGGGCGCTGAAATGCGAATCGAGTCGACGAGCACCGGCCCGCGCGAGTTTTGGTTGGCGTGGGATGAAGATCGGAGCATGGGACGCGTCACTGCGCGGTGCTTCGTGTTAGACGATGCGATGGACCGCGTCGTGTGGGCTATGGAGAGGGCGGGCGACTGTGCGATCGCTGATGTCGAGATCGATTGACTTGGTTGCGCGGCCCCGCTGGCTCGCTTTCGTCGACTGAGGGCTAGGTCCGTGGCACTGCAACAAGAGAACGCACGGCTTGGGCTACCGATGGCCAAGAAACGGGCTTAAGGAAGAATGCGTGCCATAACCCCTCTTCAGAAGGAGCCTGAGACGCGGACATCAACACGACCGGAAGCAAGCCAAACATAGGATTACTGCGCAGTGTCCGACAGAGCGTTACTCCGTCCATGTCGGGCATGGACCAATCGGTAATTACAAGGTCCACTGCGATTTCCGAGAGCTTGGTAAGGGCTTCGAGACCGTTCCGAGCCAAAATGACTTGATAGCCCTCGCGTTCAAGCAGCCATCGAAACATCTCCAGTGTTGGCTCGTCGTCGTCAACAAAAAGGATAGTTGTCACAATCAACGTCCATGGTTGCGAGGTGAAAATGCGGCCCCTTGGCCCGCAGCCCGTCTCAATTTTGCATCGTAAATTGCCGGCGCACTAGTCCCACGAAGCAGCCACGGCTCGTGTGCTCATCTGGGCTGGGGAGAAAAATGGATGCTGATGGTGTGGCCCTATATATCGCGGGTTTGGACAAGCTTCATGTGATCGATGCCGGATGATTTATGGTGGATGGCGCGGGTTGCCGCCCTGTCTCTGTGAGACCCGCATCGATTATGGGGGTCACTCGGATCACCCACTGGCGACACCTGCCGAGGGCGCCCTGTGGCCGAACGCCACGGTACTCCCTGACGTTCGCTCTGGCATTCGGGATCAACCTTTTTTGAGTGGGCAGGGACCCTGTGCGCGGCCAACGATGCGGGGCCTCAGACCCGCGTTTTTTCTCTACTGTCGAATCTCCATAGGGGGTCATATTCATGCCCACCCAACAACAGATCGCCGAGCACCTCGACTTGGATCAGTCGGCCGTTTCCCGGTTCGTCGACAAGGTCCAGCTCGACTATCGGGAAGCGACGCTCGACGAGATCCGCGTCGCCTATATCCGGCACCTGCGCGAGATGGCTGCGGGCCGCGCGAGCGGCACCGGCATCGATCTGGTCGCCGAGCGCGCGAAGACGGAGATCGTCGAGCGCGAGATCAAGCTGCTGACGCTGGCCGAGAAGAAAGGCCAGCTCGTGAACGTCGCGCAGCTGGAACAGGCGTTCGGCCAGATGGTCGGCGCATTTCAAACGGAACTGCTGGCGCTGCCCGACAAGCTGGTGCAGGAGCTGCGCGCACTGTACGACGTCGAGGTCGACGTCGAGTGGTTGAACGAGCACATGTATGGATGCCTTGAGCAGCTATCTCAATACGATCCAGACCGTCCACGCGGTGATCCGCCGGATCGCGCAGCTGCTGCGCCCGCCGGAGAGGATTGGCACGACGGACTGGGCGCGGCAGTACCGGCGGATGAGTGCGAAGGCGACCGCTAGTCCCGGCCGCTATAACCCGAACATCACGCCTTGGGTCTTCGGCATGCACGAGGCGCTGGACGATCCGCGTGTGCAGAAGGTCGTCTGCATGAAGTCGGCGCAGGTCGCGTGGACCGATGGCGTGCTGTTGAACTACATCGGCCGGCGCATCGATGTCGATCCGTGCCCGATGATCGTGATGTTCGCCAAAGAAAAGTCGGCAAAGAAGTTCAACCTGGAGAAGTTCGAGCCGATGGTCGAGGTGACGCCTCGCCTTGCGGCCAAGGTGCCGGTGCACGCCGGCCGAGACAAGAACAACCTGTGGGACCACAAAACCTTCCCGCGCGGCTTTCTGAAGTTCATCACGTCGAACGCGCCGGATGACGTGAAGTCGACGCCGGCCCCGGTCGTCGCGGTCGAAGAGCCGGACGACGCGAACACCAACGTGCGTGATCAGGGCGATTCGATCACGCTGCTGGAGGAGCGCAACAAAAGCTATTCGGACAGCCGCCGCAAGGTGATTTTCGGCGGCACGCCGACGGTCGATGGCTTCTCGCGGATCCAGCAGGCATTCGAGTCGTCGGATCAGCGCGTCTATCTGGTGCCGTGCCCGGACTGCGGCGAGGAGCACGAACTGGCGTGGGAGAACGTGACGTGGTCGGAGGAGGCCGAGGTCGAACACGAAGTGTTCGGTCGTGCGCAGCCGGAGACCGCGCGGTACACGTGCCCGCACTGCGGCAGCCTGTGGGACGACAACGCCCGCATCCGTGCTGTGCGGCGCGGCCGGTGGGTCGCGACGGCACCGTTCTACGGCGTGGCGGGCTTCCGGCTGAACGAGCTGGTCTCGCCGTTTCCCGGCTCGCGCATGGGCGAGCTGGTCAAGAAATGGCTGACTGCCGAGCGCGCGCTGCGCGCGGGCGACGACACGAAGATGCGCTCGTTCGTGAACAACACGATGGGCCGACCGTACAAGTACAAATCGGACCTGCCGGAGCTCGACCTGCTGGCCGAGCGTGCGCTGCCGTATGCGGCGTTCACCGTGCCTTCGCGCGGCCTGCTGCTGACGCTCGGCGTCGACGTGCAGCACAACCGCATCGCGGTCGTCATCCGTGCGTGGGGCCGCGGCGAAGAAAGCTGGCTGGTGCTGTGGGACGAGTTGCACGGCAACGTGCTGGAGCAGGGCGAGAATCCACTGACCGGCGGCGTATGGGGCGCGCTGACGGAATTGCTGACGCAGGCGTACCGGCACGAAAGCGGCGGCCTCGTCCGCGTCCGTGCCGCGTCGATCGACTCGTCGGACGGTTCCACGTCCGACGCCGTGTACAAGTATGTGCGTGCGGCACAACGGGCCGGGCTGAACGTGATGGCGATCAAGGGCAGCACCGACGCCGGCGCGGAGATCTTCAGCGTGCCGAAGGCGTCGATCGACTCGACGCGCAACAACAGCAAGGCCGCGAAATACGGCCTACGACCGTTCATGGTCGGTGTCAGCAAGGCGAAAGACCTGATTCTCGACAACCGGCTGAAGTTGGACGGAGATGGACCGGGACGGATGCATTGGCACGTCGGCGTACGTTCCGACTACCTGGCGCAACTCACGGCTGAGGTGAAGGTGCCCGGCCGCACCGGCGGCAAACGCGTGTGGCAGAAGAAGGCTGGCGCACGGAACGAAGCCCTCGACTGCGAGGTGTACGCGCTGCACGCGGCGCGTAGCGTGAAAACGCATCTGCTGACCGAACAGCACTGGTTGCTCGAACAACATCGCATTTCACAGGTGACGCTGTTTGATGCGGTGCCGGTGATCGAGGCGTTGCCGCTCGCACGGCCGTTCGAGCAACCGCCGGATCCACCGAACGAATCGGCCGTCGAAACCGCTGCTGTCGTCCAGACGGCAACGAAACCACCCGAAACCCCGCCACCGAGCGGGGTTTCGCGCATTCAGGGCCGGCGTGTCGGCCGGTCGACGTACCTGAAGCGCCGCTAGGAGAAACACATGGCATACACGATGGCAGACCTGCAACGCATCCAGTCGGCGATCGCGAAGGGTGAGCTCGAGGTCCAGTACGCGGATCGCAAGGTGCGCTACCGGTCAATTGCCGAGCTGCGCGACGCGCAAACCGAGATCATCCGGGCGCTGGATGGTGCGACCGGCCGCTCGCGGCTCATTCGGCTGCGCCACGCCGGCAAGGGGGTGCGATGAGCCGCGCGTATCCGGTTCTCGCGCAACGCGGCTTTGTCGTGCCCACGCGCCTGAAAGCGGCGGCGTACGAATCGGCCGGCACGCGCGGAGCGCGGGCGAAGTCGTGGCAGGCGTCGAGCGCCGGGCCGAATGCATCGGTCGTGCAGAACCTGCCGCTGATGCGTCACCGCGCACGGGACGCGATCCGAAACGACCCGTGGGCGAAGACGGCGATCGCGCGGCTGGTGTCGAACACAATCGGCACCGGCATTCAGGCGCATCCGCAGCATCCGGACGCGGACGTACGTCGCGCCCAAAAGCAACTTTGGGACGACAGCTCGGGGGAGCTAGACGCCGACGGCGTGCACGACCTGTACGGTTTGCAGACGCTCGCTGCGCGGGCGTTCTTCAGCGACGGCGAGGTCCTGGTGCGTCGCCGTCTACGCCCGCCGCATGCCGCACTGGCCGTGCCGATGCAGATTCAGTTGCTCGAAGGCGACATGCTGCCGGTCACGAAGAACGAGCCGATTCCTGGCGGCGAGATCATCAACGGCGTCGAGTTCAACGAAGACGGGGAGCGCGTCGCGTATCACCTGCTGCGCCGGCATCCGGGCGAGTACAACCGGTTCGCTGGCGACGCGGTGCAGACCGTGCGTGTGCCGGCCGACGAGATCGCGCACGTGTTCCACGGGCTGCGGCCCGGTCAGGTGCGCGGGGTGCCCGAGCTGTCGACGGTGCTGCTGCGGCTGCATTCGCTGGACAACTTCGACGACGCGGTGCTGTTCCGGCAGGAGGTGAGCAACCTCTTTGCCGGTTTCATCGTGAAGCCGCAAGCCGAGGTCGGCCCGCTCGGCGATCCGGTGTCCGGTGCGCCGATCGAGTTCGACGTCGACGGCTTCTCGCCGGTGGTATCGCTCGAGCCCGGTGCGATGCAGGAGCTGGCGCCTGGGGAGGACGTGAAGTTTGCGACGCCGCCCGGAGCGGGGGCCGACTATGCGCCGTTCATGCGCCAGCAATTGATGGCGGCAGCCGCGTCGGTCGGCATGCCGTATGAGGTGCTGACCGGCGACCTGCGCGACGTCAGCGACCGTGTGCTGCGCGTGTTGCTCAACGAGTTCCGACGATCGATCGAGCAGTTGCAGCAGAACGTGTTCATCCACCAGTTCTGTCGGCGGATCTGGCGCTGGTGGGTCGACGCGTGCGCGCTGTCGGGCGCGTTGTCGATGCCGAACTATCACCGTGCGCGACGCGAATACCTGCGCGTACGGTGGGTGCCGCAGGGCTGGCCGTACATCCACCCGGTACAGGACGTGTCGGCCAAGCGTGCGGAGATCCGTGCGGGGCTGACGAGCCGAACCGGCGCGATTCTGGCGAAGGGTGAGGATCCGGAACAGGTCGATGACGAGAACGCGGCCGATCAGCAGCGCGCGCAACGGCTCGGATTGCAGTACGACACGCACGCGGGCGACGACACCGATCCGCTCGCGCACACGAATGGGGAGTGAGATGAAACGCAATCGTAAGTGGTGGGATATCCGGGCGCAGGCGAATGCGGCCGGCGAGGTCGAAATCCGGATCTACAACGAGATCGGGTTTTGGGGCACGGGCGCGCAGACGTTCGTGACGCAGCTCGATGCGGCGGCGGCAAATGCGTCCACGATCGTGGTCGCGATCAACTCGATGGGCGGTGACGTGTTCGACGCGTTCGCGATCTACAACGCGCTGCGTCGGCATGCGGGCAAGGTGAAGGTGCGCGTCGACGGCGTCGCAGCGTCGGCCGCATCGCTGATCGCGATGGCCGGCGACGAGATCGTGATGCCGGAGAACGCGCTGCTGATGATCCACAACGCACACACGGTGACGGCGGGTGAAGCGAAAGACCTGCGGCGCATTGCCGACCTGCTCGATAACGCAGGCGACGGGATCCTCGCCGCGTATGCGGCCAAGAGCGGACAGTCGGTCGACGAGATCCGGGCAATGATGGACGCCGAGACCTGGTTGACGGCGGCGCAGGCGAAGGAGAAGGGATTCTGCGACACGATCGAGGCGGCGGTGAAGCTGTCAGCGTCGGCCAGCTCGACGGCGCTGCTCGCGCGCTTCTCGGCGGTGCCCGACGTCGTGCGGGCGTTGGTCGACCAGGACGAGCCGCAGGCCGATACGCCGCCGGAGCCGAGGCCTGATCCGGTTCCGGAAGCAAAGCCCGATCCGCAGCCGGTGCCACCGGCGTCCGACGTGTCGGCGCTGGCGTCGCACGTGTTCACGGCATGCCGTGATGCGCGCTTGTCGCACTGCGCCGAGGCCATCGTGACGGCGACCGGCCTGAAGGATCGAGCAACCGTCGACGCCGCGATTCAACAGGCCGCGGACATCGCCGGAATCTGCTTGGCGGCCAACGTGCCGGAGCTGACCGCGCAGTTCGTCGCTGACGGGCTGTCGCCCGATCACGTACGCGCGCGGCTGTTCGAGCGCGTGACGGCATCGCAATCGCGCATTAATCCGCGCGCACAACCGGCAGCGCAAGACGGGCCGGCCGTGGTCGCGAACGCGCCGCGTGCGGCGTCCATCTACGCGGCTCGCAAGAGCGGCAAGTAACTTTGACGATACCCGAGGAGGGGAATACTCATGTCGAATGTGAAGGTACAGGGCAGCCAGACGGCGGAATTTCTCGTGTCGGAAGGCAACGGGCAAATCTCGCGCGAACACATCATCGTCAAGGCGGGGCCGGCGCTGCCGGCCGGCCAGGTGCTCGGGGTGACGAGCACCGGCGAGTATGCGCCGTATGACAACGCCGCAACCGACGGTTCCGAGATCGCTGCAGCGGTGTTGTACGCGCCGCTGCCGGCATCCGAGGCAGCGCGCTCGGCGACCGGCATCGTTCGGCTTGCCGAGGTCGCCGCCGCGCGCCTCACCGGTCTGGATGCCGCCGGGCGCACCGATCTCGCCGAGCGTCACGTGATCGTCCGCTGATCGCAGCACCCGCTCCCTGATGCACACACAAGGCCACGCAAGCGCGTGGCCTTTTTCGTATCCATTTCCCTGTTGGAGGTTGTATGGCGGACATCGCCCTGTTTCAAGATGAAGCGTTCTCGCTGTCGTCGCTCACGGCTGCGATCAACGAGCAGCCGCACGTGCCCGGCCGCATCGGTGCGCTCGGCCTGTTCGAAGAGGACGGCATCACCACGACGACGATCCAGATCGAGCGCGACGGCGACACGCTGTCGCTCGTCTCGGCCGGTGAGCGCGGCTCGCCGTCGGCGATCGTGCTCGGCAGCAAGCGCAGCATGATCCCGTTCAACACGGTACACCTGCCGCAGCGTACATTCGTGAAGGCCGACGAGATCCAGAACCTGCGCGCGTTCGGCTCCGAAACGGAGCTGGAGGCGCTGCAGACCGTGGTGAACCGGCGGCTCGCGAAGCTGCGCCGCCAGCTCGACGCGACACACGAATTCCACCGCATCGGCGCGATCAAGGGCGCGGTGCTCGATGCCGACGGCAAGACGGTGCTGATCGACCTGCTTCAGTACTTCGGCATCGAGCAGACCGTCATTCCGTTCGAGCTGGGCAAGGCCGACACCGAGATCCGCGTGAAATGCGTCGAGGTGCAGGATGCGATCGAAGATGCGCTGGGCGCGACGACGTACACCGGCGTGCGCGTGCTGTGCGGCCGGGCGTTCTGGAACAAGCTGATCGTCGCGAAGACTGTGAAGGAAACGTACCTCGCGACCGCGATGGCAGCGTCGCTGCGCGGCGATGCGCGCGACGCATTCGACTTCGGCGGCTGCACCTTCGAGCGCTATCGCGGGCGTGTCGGCGACATCGGCTATGTGGCCGACGACGAGGCGTATGCGGTGCCCGAAGGCGTGCCGGAACTGTTCATCACGCGCTTCGCACCGGCCGACTATGTCGAGGCGGTGAACACGACGGGCCTGCCGTACTACGCGAAGCAGGAACTGGCGCAGTTTGGAAAGGGTGTCGACATCGAGGCCCAATCGAACCCAGTTCACCTGTGCACGCGCCCGAAGGCGATCGTGAAGCTCAAGGCCTGACATGGCGTTCCGGGATCTGATCGCGGATGTCGACGCTGCTGTTTTGCGCGACCTGGGCGACGCGGATATCACGATCGACGGCCAGCCCGTCGAGGGGATGTTTGCGTCGCCTTGGCTTGGTCCGGATCTCGGCAGTCAGCGCACGCAGCTGGTGGCCCCGGTGTTCCATGTGCGTGATCGCGATGCTGTTGCGGTCCGGCAGGGCAGCATTCTGATCGCGAGCGGGGAGCGTTACCGCGTCGTCGAAGCGCATCCGGATGGCACCGGCTGGACAGTCCTCATTCTCCAGTAGCGATATGGACGACCTGAAGATCGAAATCGACATCAAAGAGGCGACGGCCGTGTTGCAAGGATTGTCGCCGTCTGCGATGCAGGCAGCATGGCGACGGACGTTGCGCAAGACGGCGGGCTGGATCAAGAGCCAGACCGCGAAAGAGGTCGGGGCAGCGACGAAGATCCCGCAGAAGGTGATCCGTCGCCGCCTCTACTTCTTTCTTCGTTCGGCTGACACCGGCAAGGTGTGGCTCGGTCTGAACCCGATCGAGGCGCACCGCCTTGGCAACGCGACCCGGACGCGCAAGGGGATGCGCGTCGGCCGACAGTCGTTCGAGGGAGCGTGGCGACAGACGAATCGGAAGCCGGACGGGCCGATCTACGAGCGCGTTGGCAAGGAGCGGATGCCGTACCGGTTGGTGACGGTGGCGTGGCAGCAATCGGGAGACCCGGCGTTTCGACGGGCCGCGAAAGCCTGCGAGGCTCGGCTAATGGTAATTCTCCGGCAGGAAGTGAACTACGAACTGCAGAAGGTGATGCGCCGTGCTTGAGAACCTGAAAGCGCTACATGCGGCGATTGAGAGTGGCATGCGCGTGAAGCTGCCGACGATAAAGCGGATTGAGGCATATCCGCGTCTCGGTCAGAAAATCGAAACGCCATTGATTGCGATCGAGCTGAACGAGTTCGAGCCGGGGCACGACGATGGTTCGGGAGACGTGGCGCTGATCGCGCGCATGCAGGCCCGTGTTGTGTTCGATCCGATTGACGAAGGGGCCGAGCTGGCCGTGCGCGAGGTTGCCGCGCGTGTCGCGATGGTGGTGCACGGGAACACGTGGGAACTGCCCATCACGCCGGGCAAGGTCGTGCAGGTCGCGGAGGATCCGTTCCGTCCGCAGCTCGATACCTATTGTGTATGGCTCGTCGAATGGACGCATGAATTCGGTCTCGGGATCGAGCTGGGCGAGATCCCGGACGGTCGACCGATCGTATGGGGCATTGATCCGGCCACTGGCCCCGGCAACGAAGGTCAGTACTGGGATCCGGCGGACGCGGGAGGCGGCGAACCATGAGTGACTACGAGCTAGGCGAGATTGACCGCCGCATGGCCTGCATGGTGCAGCACGGAACTGTCGAGAACGTCTCGTATCAGCCGCCACAGTGCCAGGTGCGGATCGGCGATTGGGTTAGCGACTGGATGCCGTGGAAGACGGCCGCAGCGGGCATTGTCCGCTTTTGGCGTCCACCGTCCGTTGGCGAGCAGGCGTCGTTGTTCGCGCCGTCTGGTGATCTGGCCGGCGCGTACGCGGCTCCGGGGTATTACTCCGACCAGCACGGTGGCTCGGCGCGGTCCAATCCGAACGAGACCGCATGGGACTACCCGGACGGTGCGTCGGAGGTCTACGACCATGAGAGGCATGAATACCGCGTCGACGTACCCGTGGGCGGACGCATTGTGTTTCGCATCGGCGCAACGGAACTGGAACTGCGCGCGGACGGCGTGACCTTGCGCACCGAGCGGTTGCTCTGCGACGTTCCCGAGTCGACGTTCACGGGCAACACGACGACCGAAAAGCGGTTGACGTTCAACGGCGGGATGCAGGGCAAGGGCGGCGGTGAAGGTGGTCCGGCCGTCCAGGTGGAGGGCGGGGCGCGTTACACCGACGATGTCGAAATCGGCGGCAAATCGTTCCTCGGACACTCGCACCGGGAGCAGGGGGACGGCGAACCGGTGTCGCCGCCTCTGTAACGCGTGCATTCGCAAAGTTGCTTTGCCCCGCTTCGGCGGGGTATTGTTTTTGAGGGAGTCATCATGGCGAAAGACACTCCGCAGACCGCCGTTCGCGCGGTCCCGTCGACTGTTACGTATCTCGACACACGGTTCCGTAGCCGCGTGATCGTGTTTCCGAGCGGCGAGGTGCTGCACGTCTTTTCGGGCGAAGCGATCGCAAGGACCGCTGCACAGATCGAATACCTCGACGCGCACCCGGACTTCAAGCGGCTTGAGGAGCGCGGATGAGCCGGTCCGGTGCGCTCGTCGGTATGGACCGATGGACGGGTGCGCCAATCAGCGGCGTCGCGCACCTGAAACAAAGTCTCGGCGACATCCTCAGCACGCGCAAGGGCACGCGCCGGGAACTGCCCGAATACGGTTCGGACCTTCCGCTGATGGTCGACCTGCCGATCACACGTGGATGGATATCGGCTGCACAGGCTGAAGCCGCGCGGGCGATCGGCCGATGGGAGCCGCGCATCAAGCTCGCTCAGGTCAAGGTGCTGTCGGTCATCGATGGCAAGCCAACCTTCGCGATTCGCGGGGAATACGACGGTTCGGCCGTCGAAATCGAGGTGCCAACATGACGATCATTGATCTCGCTTCGCTCGATCCACCCGATCTCGTCGAGGTGCTCGACTTCGAGGCCGCGTTCCAGATGAAGGTGGAGCATTTCAAATCGATCTACCCGGACTGGACGGCGGCGCTGAAATCGGATCCGGTGGTGAAGCTCCTTGAGTTGGCCGCGTACGACGAGATCCGCGCCGCTGCGCGCGTGAACGACGCAGCGCGCGCAGTCATGCTCGCATTTTCGACCGGGGCTGACTTGGAGCATTTGGCGGTGTTGCTGGATACGGAGCGTGCGGTGGTCGATCCCGGCGATCCGGAGGCGAATCCGCCGATCGAACGTCGCATGGAATCGGACGACCGGCTGAAGTTGCGCACGCAAATGTCGATGGAGCGCGCGACGGTCGCCGGGCCGTTCGCGGCATACCGCGCATTTGCGATGGATGCGTCGGCTGACGTTCTCGATGTCGCGGTCGATCGGCCTGAGGCGGGCACGGTGCGGCTCACGATCATGTCCGCGCGCGGTGACGGCGTACCCGATCAGGCATTGCTCGATCTGGTTCGCGCCAAGGTTTCGCCCGAGACGGTTCGTCCACTCAACGACACGGTTCTGGTCGAGCCGGCGATCAAGATCGAGTACGCGATCAATGGGGTGATCTATGTCGGCAGCGGGCCGGATCCGACCATTGTGCTCGACGCACGGCGCGAGGCGCTCGACGGTGTAGTCGCGAAGTCCAGAAGGCTTCGTGCCGGCATGCCGCGATCTGCGATCGAGGGTGCGCTGCATGCGCCGGACAGCGGTGTCACGCGCATCGAATTGAGTTCGCCTTCCGCTGACGTTCTCTGCGGTGCGCGCGAATTTGCGCACTGCACGAGCATCAATCTGGAGGTGAAGGCCGATGACACGTGAGCCACTTCTACCGGCCAACCAGACGCCGCTCGAGGCGGCGCTCGCGCGTGTCATGCGACCGAGCGTCGATCCCGAGATCTTGCGTACGTTGTGGGACGCGGACCGTTGTCCGACTGCATGGTTGCCGTGGCTCGCATGGGCGCTTGCGGTAGATGGCTGGGAGCTGGCCGAATCCGAAGACGCTCGGAGAGCGCTGGTGAAGGGTTCGATGGCGTTGCACCGAAAGAAGGGGACGCCGTGGGCGGTACGCGAGGTGATTCGGCGGCTCGGCTTCGGCGAGGTAACGATCATCGAGGGGCGCAGCGGCCGTCGACGCGACGGCTCGTTTGTTCGCAATGGCGATCAGCTGCACGGGAAGACGAGCGCATGGGCCGAGTACATCGTCAAGCTTGGTGTTCCGATTACCCGTGATCAAGCCGACAAGCTGTGGCGGGCAATCGAGCGCTATGCGCCTGCACGCAGCCAGCTTGCTGCACTCGACTATGCAGCCGTTCCGATCCGTCACAACGGCGTTGCACATCGAGACGGGCAATACACGAGAGGGAGTATCACAACATGACCAATTTGGTAGAGGTCGAGCGGTGGGAGGATGGGGTCTACCAGCTCGAAACGTCGGATCCCGTTGTCGGCGGACCCGATGGAATCGACAATCTGCAGGCGAAGCAACTCGCGAACCGCACGCGTTACCTGAAAAAGGCGGTTGAGGCCGGGCAAAGCAACTTTGACGCGCACGTTGCGGCGGTCGACCCGCACCCGCAGTATGCGACGCATGCTGATCTCGCGGAGAAATTGGCCGCGCTCGTGGCGCAGTCCCCCGAAACGCTCGATACGCTGAGTGAACTCGCGAAGGCACTCGGCAATGATCCGAACTTCGCGACGACGATCACGAATCAGCTCGCGCTGAAAGCGCCGCTGGACTCGCCGACTTTCACCGGTACGGCGCAGGGTGTTACGCCGCCCCCGTACGATGCGTCGAAGCGACTGGCGACAATGGCATCGCTTGCCGGTGCTGGCGTGCGCTTCAGCTCGTTCGGTTCGATCAGCGGGGTCTATGCGCTCGCACTCACCGACCTACCGAAGATCATCGCGGTTCAGGCAAACGGGCAGACCGTGACCCTTCCGCCGGTTACTGACGCGCACATCGGCGCGGTGCAGCGCCTGTTTGTGTATCCCGGAACAAGCAACACCATCACGGTTGCGGCACCTGCCGGGCAGCAGGTGTCGACGCCGATGTCGCTCGGCTCGTCGGTCGCGGTGTCCGCGAACGGCTTCACCGATTTTGTATGGGAAGGCACGGCGACGCAGCATTGGGAAGTAAGTGGCGCTGGCGTGATGGACAAGATCCCCGCGTTCGGTGCCTCGCTTGCTCCCACCGGCTATCAAAAGCTACCGAGCGGCCTGATTGTTCAGTGGGGCGGATTCACCACGTCATCGTCTGGATACACCACGTGGACTTTCCCCATCGCTTTCCCATCGAGGCCGTTACATGTATTAGCGCAACCGCAGCTTTCCAACAACACGCAGGTTACGACTGGCGTCAACCTTGGCGGCTACACCGCTTCTGGCGTCCCGGTGGCATCTTTGGCTAACGGCACTGCCTATTCGTCAATCGCGCTATCGATGTTGGCTATCGGGTACTAAAGGAAAATGACGATGGGTCAGAAACAAGCAGCATACGATTCCGCCGGTAAGATCATCGGCTTTTACGACAGCAAAGTCAGCCCGGTGCCGGCAGAAATTCCGGCCGTAGAGATCACCGACGATCAATGGGAGATGTTGCTGGCTGGACAGGCTAATGGCATGTGCATGGCGCTCGATCTCAACTTGACACCGATTCTGCTCGACCCGAAGCCGCTGACACGTGCCGAATTGGCCGACATGATGCGTTCGCGACGCGACGCAGCATTGAATGCGACGGACTGGCTCGTTGCCCGGCACCAAGATGAAAAATTGATCGGCGACGGGACGACGCTGTCGGCGGATCAGTTCACGGTGCTTGTGAAGTATCGGCAGGCGCTGCGCGATCTGTCCGACGCAACCGGCTGGCCGAACTGCGATCTGCCGCTACCGCCGCCATTCGTGAATGAGGCGGAAGGCAAGGCGAGATAACTTGCACCACTTTCGATGGAAATGTAGGGCCGCTCGATGAGCGGCCTTTTTTTTGGCTTTTTCGGAGGTCTGAATGCCTGCTACTTCTTTCTACCACGGTGTAACGACCGTGCTGGTCGACACCGGGCCGCGCACGATTGCGGTGCCGTCGACGTCGGTCGTCGGTATCGTCGATACCTACACGCCGGGGGCGGACCTGGTCGCACCGAATGTGCCCGTGCGAATTACCAGCGAGTACGACGCAGCCGCTGCGTTTGGCGAGACCAGTGCGATTACGCGCGCGATTCAAGGCATCTACAAGCAGAGCAAGACGGTCATGGTTGCGGTCGGCGTTGCTGCCGATCAGACCGACGCCGAGCTGACGTCCGCGATCATCGGGGGCGTGTCTGCGGGCGGTGCACGGACCGGCATGCAGGCGCTGCTCGATGGTAAATCGCTGTTCGACCTGAAGCCGCGGCTGCTGATCGCGCCGGGGCACACGGCGAAGCAACCGGTCGCAACAGCGGCCGACGAGCTGGCGGCGAAGCTGCGCGCTATCGCAATCCTCGACGGGCCGAACAAGACTGACGAGGATGCGATCCAGTACGCGAAGAACTTCGGCAGCAAGCGCCTGTACCTCGTCGATCCTGGCGTGCGGTATTGGGACACGGCGAAGAACGCGGACGTCGATGCGCCGGCATCGGCATACGCTGCGGGCCTGTTCTGCCAGACCGACGCGGCGATCGGGTTCTGGGCTTCGCCGTCGAACAAGGAAATCGTCGGGATCAGCGGCACGAAGCGGCCGATCGAATTCCTCGACGGCGACGAGACCTGCCGCGCGAACCTGCTGAACAACTCGTTCATCACGACGATTATTCGCGACGGCGGGTATCGCCTGTGGGGCAACCGCACGTTGTCGGCCGATCCGAAGTGGTCGTTCGTGACGCGGGTGCGCACGCTCGACATCGTGATGGATGCCGTGCAGGCCGGCCATAAGTGGGCGGTCGATCGCGGTATCACGGCAACGTACGTGCAGGACGTCACCGAAGGGCTGCGGGCGTTCATGCGCGACCTGCGCAATCAGGGCGCCGTAATCAACTTCGAGGTGTACCCGGATCCGAAGCTCAATTCGGCGTCGCAGCTCGAGCAGGGCAAGGTGTACTGGAACATCCGCTTCACGGACGTTCCGCCGGCAGAAAACCCGATCTTCCGCTTCGAGGTCACGAACGAATGGCTGACGGAAGTTCTCGACACACAATCGTAAGAGGTAACGCATGGTCCCGGAAACTCTCACCAACATGGCGCTGTACGTCGACGGACGCGGTTTCGCCGGCCGTGCGACTGAAGTCAGTCCGCCGAAGCTGAAGATCAAGACGGAGGACTATCGCGCAGGCGGTATGGACGCGCCGGTCAAGATTGATCAGGGCATGGAAGGCATGCAAGCGGCGTTCTCGATGGGGAGCGTCGAGCGCGACGTCCTGAAGTACTTCGGGCTGGCCGACAACAACGCGTTCAACGCGACGTTTCGCGGTGCGTTCCGCGACACGCGCGGCAAGGTGAAGTCGGTCGTGCTCATCATGCGCGGCATGTTGTCCGAATTCGATCCCGGCAGCTGGAAGCCGGGTTCCACGTCGGAACTGAAGTACACGGCCGATCTGACGTACTACAAGGCCGAAATCGACGGCGCGGTGATCTGCGAGATCGACGTGCTGAACATGATCCGAATCATCGACGGCGTCGACCAGCTCGCAGACGTGCGCAAGGCGCTCGGAATGTAGGAGCGTCTGTCGGCAGCAGCGCCGGCAAAGTAACTTTTCGATAACCCGAAGGGCGGTCAGTTGACCGCCCTTTGTCATTTCCGAGGTGCTGAATGGAAACCGTGAAGATCAAGCTCAAGTATCCCGTCTCGTTCGACGGTGTCGTGCGCAACGAACTGGTGATGCGCCGCCCGAAGGTGCGCGACATGCGTACCGCGAGCAAGCAGGCGCAGGGCGACGACGAGTTGCGCGAAATCGTGCTGTTCGCGACGCTGGCCGAAGTCGCTCCCGACGATATCGAAGCAATGGACATGGTCGATTACGACGCCATGCAGCGTGCGTACGAATCCTTTCGATCCGTTCGTCAGGCTTCCAATCGGGACGGTGAAGGCGCTGGCTCGGCGGATGATGAAGGAGTACGGAACGCAGCCGCAGGCGGTTGACGACATGACGATCGACGAATTGTTGTGGTGGTTGACGGATTGAGCGAGGACTGACATGGCACGCGATATTGCACTTGGCATCGTGATCGGCGGTGCTGTGTCGGCGACGCTCGGTAAGGCGTTTGCCGACACGAATTCGAAGATCGTCGGGCTGCGCAAAGCCGCGAGTGAGCGCGGCATGTGGCAGCGGCAGATCGGCGAGACGATCAAGCTGCAGGAGGAGTTTCGCCGTCTGCATCTTGCCGGCGACAGCGCGGCCGACGGGATTCGTCGCAAGCTGGACAGCAACGTGCGTGCGCTGCGTGACGCGGGTTTCGAGGTCGACCGGCTCGATCGGGCGTACGCCCGGCTCGGCCGGACGGTGCGCGGCCTCGAGCTGAAGGCCGCCGGGCATGAGCGGCTCGCGGCCGGCCGCGAAGGCATGCGCAGTGCTGCAGGCGACGCGGTGAAGCTCGGTGCGGCCGTTGCCGTACCGACCGCTGTCTCCGCGCAGTATCAGGCAATCATCCGGGATATCGCCATCAAGGCCGGCATCGCGCGCACCGAGCAGGAGCGAGCGATGTCCGAGCGCATCCGCCGCGACGCGCTGTCGAACGGCATGGGGCGCAACGAGCTGGCCGATGCCGTTAACCAAATGGTCGCGGCCGGGATGGACGTCGACCGGGCGCTGAATTTCGGCCCGGCCGTCGCGAAGTTCTCGGTGGGACAGGGCGCGTCGAGCGTCGAGACCGCGCAGATGATTCAGGCGCTGCAGCAGAACGCCAACATCGCGGATCCCAAGGCGATGATGAAGGCGCTGGAGGCCATCGCGTATCTCGGCAAGGAGGGCTCATTCGAGTCGGTCGACATGGCCCGGTGGTTTCCGGTACTCCTCGCCGAAATGAAGAAGATCGGCATCACGGGGCAGGACTCCGTGACGCAGCTCGGCGCGATGCTGCAGGTGCAGATGAAGACCGCCGGTAACGCCGACGAGGCGGCGAACAACCTCAAAAACTGGTTCTCGAAAATCGGTTCAGGCGAGACCGAGCGCAACTACAAGAAGGCCGGCGTCGACTACGAAGCGAAGATGAAGGAGGCGATCGGCAAGGGCTGGTCGACGCTGGAGGCGTCGTTCGTTCTCGCACGGGCGTACATCGAGCGCGTCGATCCGAAGAAGGCGGCGCAGCTCGCGGCGGTGGCGAAGCAGCTCAATAGCGAGCTGGATCCGGCCAAACGTCAGGCGCAGATGCGGGCCTTCGAGGACACGATGAAAACCGGCGACCTGTTCAACGACATGCAGGTCAAGGCCGCGCTCACGGCGTACATGCAGAACGCCGATCTGTATCAGAAGCTGAAACGCAACGCAGCGGACGCGAACGGCGAGATCGACAAGGATCTGGCCGATCGCCGCGCGACCTCGAAGCAGATCTGGAGCGAGGTCGTCCAGCAGTGGGACGACGCGATGCGCAGCATCGGCGACGCGCTGCGGCCGGTGACGGACGTCGCTGGCAAGGTCGCCAAACGCACGGGCGAAACGGTCCAGCGTGCATCGGACGCCGCTCCCGGCGCGACGGCGGCGGTCGTCGGCGTCATCGGCACGGCGATCGCCGTTCGTGGCGCACGTGCGGCATGGAACATGGGTCGCGGCGTGCTCGACATTCTGCGCGGCGGTTGGATGGCCCGACGCGGTGGCGGTGGAGCGGGCGGGAGCGGTGCTGCTGGTGGTCGGCTCGGCAAGGCGCTCGATGCATTGAGTGGGGCTGCCGGGGGCGTGCAACGCGTATTTGTTGTCAACCTGCCGGGAGGCGGTCTTGGCGGCGGCATCGGCGGGGCGGCTGGCGACCTGCTCGGTGATCTGGCCGGTGGCGGCTCCGGCGGCGGCCGGGTGCCGCGCGGTCGGCTCGGGCGCGTCATCGGTGCGTTTCGCACGGTCGCCGGCCGTATCGCACCGTACGCGGGCAAGCTCGCGATTGCCGGCAGCGTCCTGAAGATCGCATTGGCGGCGAAGGACGCGTACGCGGTCGCACGCAGCGATCAGCCAGTCGCGAAGAAAGCCGAAGGGTACGCGAGCATCGGCGGCTCGCTTGCGGGCGGCGTTGTAGGGGCGAAGCTCGGTGCGGGTATCGGGATGCTCGGCGGGCCGATCGGCGCAGCCATTGGTGGCGTACTCGGTGGTGCGGTCGGCACGTTTGCCGGCGGAAAGTTACTTGGGGCGATGGCGCGGTGGGCGACGGGATCGAAGGGCGGCGACAGTGACGCGGCGAAGGCGGCCGCGAAGGTGGCAACTGCCGTGGATTCGCCGCAGTCGCGCGCGTTCAAGGTCGAGCAGCAAAACTCGTTTGCACCGGTGTTTCACATCAAGGTCGAGGGCAGCTCGGACGCGGAGATCGCGGACAGGCTGCTCGCGCGCATCAATCCGCTGATCCAGCGGACGATGACCGAGTCGCTGGACAAGAGCAACCGGTCGGCGATGTTCGATGCGCCTCATCTGTAAGGGGTAGTGGATGGACTTCATTTCCAGCGTGACGCAGGCGGCCACGCAGGCGAGCATCGCGTCCGAACGCGCGCGGCACGTGGTGCGTGTGTTCGATCGGAATCGCAGTGCGAGTCAGAACACGGTCGACACGTTGACGAAGCTCGCGACCGGAAACCTTACGTCGGCAGCTGACCTGCTGCGTGGGGCGACAAGCCTGCTGTCGGTGGCCGGCGACCTGAGTCCGCAGATCGGCACGGTGATGCGCAGCTTCTCGGCAACCGGTGCTGCCGTGAGCGGCATCCTGAAGATGGTCGGCGGGGTCAATCACCCATTGATCCAGTCGACCGCGCAGTCCGTCATGGGCGCATTGGGCGACGCGAAAACACAGTTCACGGCGTTGGTCGGCGAGCAGACGATGGGTGCGCTGCAATCCTTCGCGCAGACGACGGGCCTGAGTTCGGTCTTGTCCGGCCTGTTCGACAGCGCGACGTCTTCCACCCCTCATCTGCTGACGCTATCAACGGATGACGGGGACGCGTTCCACTTCGGCGTGTCGACCGCGGCGTTCGAAAAACTCCGGCGTTCGACGCGCTTCAAGATCGCTTCGCAGGAGCGCTTGAATCGCGAAGAGGCGCAGCAGCCGGTGAGTCAGGGCGGCGACACGATCACGCTGTCGGGCGTCGTGTTTCCGTCGCTCGGTGCCGGGTTCCGCCAGTTGGAGACACTCCGTGCGATCGGCGCGAAGCTGAAGCCGGTGCAGCTGACGGCCGGCACGGGCGACGTGCTCGGGCGCTGGTATCTGCACAGCGTCGACGAGGAGCAGGAAGCACTCATGTCCGACGGTGCGCCGCGCAAGCAAACCTACAGCCTGGAGTTCGGCCGCTATGGCGAAGATTTTGCGAACCTCTGACGGGGACATCCTCGATACGCTCTGCTACGCGCATTACGGGACGTTGAAGGGCACCGTCGAGGCGGTGTACGAAGCCAATCCCGGTCTCGCGCGCGAGCCGCAGCCGTTCCGGTCCGGCGTGTTGATCACGATGCCGGATCTCGACACGCCGCACGACGAACCGATTCAGCTCTGGTCGTGACGGAGGGACGATGCGGGCCATTTTTCAGGTCGTCGCGAATGGCGACGACATCACGCGTGTGATTCAGGACCGCGTGTTGCGGATCCAGACGACCGACAAGCCGGGCCTCGAGGCGGACGAATGCGAGCTCGAACTGGACGACCGTGACGGCAAAGTGCGGTTTCCGCCGAAGGGCGCGACGTTGAAGATCTCGCTCGGATGGGAAGGACAGGGGCTGTCGATGCTCGGCGAGTACGCCGTCGACGAGATCGTGCTGCGCGGGCCACCGGTGACGATCATCATCCGCGGCCGACCGGCCAACATGCGTGCGACGTCGAAGACGCAGCGCAACGGCAGCTGGACGAACGTGAAGCTGGCGGACATCGTCGGCGACGTCGCGCGGCGCAACAAATGGGTGGCCGCGTGCTCGGTCGACGCCGCCGTGCCGCGTGCCGATCAATTCGGCGAGAGTGACCTGCATTTCATCACGCGTATCGCGCGGCAGTACGGCGCAACGGCGACGGTGAAGGCGGGCAAGCTAATCGTCGGGCCGATCGGCGGCGGCAAGAGCGCGAGCGGCAAGCCGCTGCCGGCTATCACGTTGACGCCGACCGATCTGACCGACTACGAGATCTCGTTTCCTGATCGTGCGAGCTTCGTTGCGGTGCGGGCGAAGGTGCACGACAAGAAAACGGGGAAGAAGATCGACCTGACGATTCCGAATCCCGATGCGCCTCCGGGGGCCGCTGCGGTCCATACCGAGCGCCATGCGTTCGCCAGTCCCGAGGCCGCCAAGGCCGGTGCGAAGTCGCGTCTGGAGAAGCTGAACCGGCACACGGCGCGCAGCGTGCTGCGCATGAAGGGACGCACCGACATATCGGCCGAGAAGACCGTGAAGCTATCGGGCTTCAAGCAGGAGGCGGACGGCGATTTTCTGGTCGATTCCGTCCGACACACCTATGCCGGCAACGGGTGGGAGACGTCGGTCGAGCTGAACGCGGGCAACAAGGGCAAGGCGAAGGTCGGCCATCGCAAGAAGCCGACGAAGAAAGTCGACCTGGTCGTGCCGTCGCCGCCGAAGTAACGCGCGCGCGTATCAATTTCTGGCAGCCGCCTCGGGGTAACTCGGGCGGCTTTTTCTTTTATTGCGGGGGTGGAATGCAGGACCACGAGAAAACCATTCTGGAGCTGATCATCATGGGCGGATTGATTGGTATCGCGAAGGTGCTGGTCGGCAGCGAGCAGTTGACGTTCCGGCTTGTCGCCGGCAGGGCGGTATTGGGTTCGGCGACGTCGATGGTCGCCGGCTTGGCGCTGTTGCAGATTCCGGATCTGCCGCCGATCGCGCTGCTCGGTCTCGGCAGTGCGCTCGGCATCATCGGGTCGCAGTACCTCGAGGTACTGCTGCGTCGGAACGCGAAGCGACTGTTCGGGGAGAAGTGACGATGGCGCGTATCACTGTTACCGCTGCTGGCGGCCGGAATCGCGTCGCGTTTCTCGACATGATTGCCGTAAGCGAGATCGGCTCCGATCTGTTGGCGAAGTCGGACGACGGCTACAACGTGCTGGTCGGCTCGACGCCGTTACGACCGCTGCTGTTCTCCGGCTATGCGACGCATCCGAACGTGCTCAACCGACAGATCCCGGTGCCGTCGACGGCCGCCGGCCGCTATCAGATCCTCGCGCGCTGGTGGCGGATCTATCAGGCGCAGATGAAGCTGCCGGACTTCGGGCCGATCTCACAGGACCGATATGCGTTGCAGCAGCTGCGCGAGCACGGCGCACTGCCGTTGATCGACGCCGGCCGGTTCCGCGAGGCGGTGGCGAAGGTGTCGAACGTATGGGCCAGTCTGCCGGGAGCCGGGTACGGCCAGCACGAAAACAAGATCGAACATTTGCTGGCCGCGTACCGGACGGCCGGCGGGGAGGTGGTCGCATGACGTGGATCGATCCGCGTATCTGGTTGCTCGTCGTGGCCGGCGTCATCGCCGGTTCGGCGGGTGGGTACTTCAAGGGGCACCGTGATGCGGACCAATCCGCCAAGGTCGCCGATCAGGTCAAGCAGATCGATGGTCTGCGGGCTGAACGTGATGAATATAGCCGCCGGCTGGCGGCTCAACAGGAGATCGCAACCGATGCTGCGAAAGAACGTGATCAGGCACGCACTGATGCTGCTGTTGCCGATGGTGTTGCTGACGGCCTGCGCAAGCAGGTCGCCGCACTCGTTGCCGACACTCGACGTGCCGGCGCTGCGGCCGGAAGCCCGGCAACCGGAGACGCCCTCGATCTGCTTGCCGACCTGTTCGGCCGGGCTGACGAGCGCGCGGGAGAGCTGGCGAAGATTGCTGACGAGCGGGGCATCGCCGGCCAGCAGTGCGAGCGCAGTTACGACGCGTTGATCAGCGACGCGCAATCCAATCTGCCGCAATAGCGCGGCAATTGAGGCCCAGCGGCCTCAAGAGAAACAGGGCGACCGTGGGCGTGCTGCAACACGCTTCACGGCCGCCTTTCCACTGAGCGTGCCAGTGAATCGGCCAAGGCCCTGCTACCTACCGGTAGGCGGGCCGGATTCTACACCAAGTTTAAAAACGGCTTTCACAATGGCAAATCCCATCATTCCTTGGATCGGCGGCAAGCGCCGTCTGGCAGACCACATCATCCCGCGTTTCCCGGCGCACGACTGCTATGTCGAGGTGTTCGCGGGCGGGGCGGCGCTGTACTTTCTGCGCCCGCCCGCCAAGGTCGAAGTGATCAACGACATTAACGGCGAGCTGATCAACCTGTACCGCGTCGTGCAGCATCACTTGGAGGAGTTCGTGCGTCAGTTCAAATGGGCGCTGACGAGCCGTCAGGTGTTCGAATGGCTCAAACATACGGTCCCGGAAACGCTCACCGATATCCAACGTGCTGCGCGGTTCTACTACCTGCAGAAAAGTTGCTTTGGGGCGAAGCTCGAAGGACAGACGTTCGGGACGGCGACGACGACTCCGCCGGGCCTGAATCTGCTGCGAATCGAGGAGGAACTATCGGCGGCACATCTGCGGCTCGCGAACACGTTCGTGGAGCGGCTTGATTGGGCCGCCTGCATTGACCGGTACGATCGGCCGCATACGCTGTTTTATTTGGACCCGCCGTATTACGAGACGGAAGGGTACGGCGTCGCATTTCCGTTTGCGGAGTACGAGGAGATGGCGCAGCGCCTGCGTTCAAT
Source organism: Burkholderia sp. SR8 (assembly GCF_052851275.1). Taxonomy (NCBI): domain Bacteria; kingdom Pseudomonadati; phylum Pseudomonadota; class Betaproteobacteria; order Burkholderiales; family Burkholderiaceae; genus Burkholderia; species Burkholderia sp. SR8. The sequence goes on along the minus strand of NZ_JAULUC010000001.1, from coordinate 328,681 downwards.
GAAGGGGCGCGCGATCGTGAGCCTCAACGACCATCCGGAAATCCGGCGCGTGTTCGCCGGCTTTCACGTCGAGACCGTGCCGATCCAGTACACGGTTGGAGGCGGGAAGGGTGTCGACCGGAACGAACTGATCATCTTCAGCTGGGATGATGCGGCGCAGCCTGTCGGACTGTTCTGAGGCGCTGATGCCGGCGCGGAACATCACGCCGGCATCGGGCTTACAGGTCGGCGAAGGCAGGTAGGAGGTCTTGGTCCACGAGGCGCACTTCAATGCGGTTCGCGCATTCGATGTGCTCGGGGTTTTTCATCGAGAACTGGCCGTCGAGTACGCTGACGAGAATGGTACCTGTCTGTGCTTTGCCTGCTTCAGGAACGGCGATTAGTTCGCGCGCTTCTGGTACCTGCTGCTGCGTTATGACGGTCGGCAGATAGAGCATCCACCCGACTCCCGGCTTGGTGTCGAACACCTGCTTTGTAACGTAGCGGCGGGGGGCGACGGTGACATACGCAGGGTGAAACGCCGTCACTGCGGCGCGCACGATACGTTGAACCGCGTCGATGCTTGAGAGGATCGTCGGGTCGAACAAGCTAATCTCGAACGAATTCAAGGATGGCTGTTCGTGAACATGGCATGCGAGTGTCGCCCCTTCCTTGGAGTTTTCGTCGCCGTCCCACAGCGCGACAAACGTTGCTGATGGACTGCTGGAAAATTCATGCTTCAGCACGGCCAGAATGGCAGCTGACGGCTTGCCATCGTCGAAGGCTTGGTAGAGCTTCGCCTCTTCAAGGCTGTCGCCTTGCGCGTACCATGCAGCGAACTTCGGATTGAGCGCTGCCATTTCGTTGGTCACGATGTGGATGCGCGACAGAATTTGTTCGAAATCGGTCGGGGCGAGGGTGTCGTCTCGAAACTGCAGTGAAATATCCATGGGGAACTCGAATTACGGTTGTACGACCGACTCAACGCCGTTCGCGACCAGCACTTTCAGCATGTATTCGCGCGCATCGGCATCTTGAAAATACCATCGCAGACGGGTAGGTGGGTTCGCCTTCACTTTGCTGGAATGAGTCATGATGGTGTCCGTCATTTTCCTGAATCCCCTGAACCACGACACCGGCCGTAGTTCATCAGCGTCCTCATCAAACTCGAGGAATTGTCCGTAGCCGCCTTTCGCTTCCTGCAATAAGCACTCGGCCGGCACGAACCCATCAAAGTCAGTCCCGAGCCAGATCCATTCTTCGCTCCACCCTTCGGCAACACTATACGGACGTCCTGTTATCCGCCCTTGGTATTCGCGCGATGCGGCAGTCATGTGGTGATTCGTGCGTTCGGCACGTCCGGTTTGCTCAGGCGGGCACTTGTTGCATTTTTCTCCCGTGCGCGGGATGGTTCTGGCGTCGGCCTTCGCCTTGGCGTCGTCCTTCGGCGCGTCGCTAGACAGACTCGCCGTCCCCGCCAATCCCAGACCGCCCAATAAGGCGGCGCCAGCGCGCACCAATACTGGCCCAAGCTCCACCGCTGCTGCTTCGATTATCGGTACCGCTAATCCCGCCATTTCGAGATCCCCCGTTGTCTTGCGGATGTTCGATGCGCCATTTCATGACGCGAAAATAGTCGTGGAATCGTTCGTCGGGCGATCGACCCGGCCGGGTCAGCCACGCGCGTGTCGCCGGCTTCGTATAGAAACTCGGTGCGTACGCTTCGATGTGGAGAAACGCCTCGACGTTTTCGTCGCTCTGGATGCCGAGCTGCCGGGCCGCAACGTACGCGTTCCAGAGGCGGCTCGACAGGGTGGTGTCGTCGGCAAATTTTGAATCTGCTTTGACGAGATCCTGTCTGACGCGCTCGACATATCCATGCGCATCGATCTCGGCAAGGCCGGCGATCTGTTCGCCTGTCAGTTCAAGCATGCGGGTGCACTCCCTTCAATTTTCCGTTCACCTCGACGAGCCAGTTGAATGTCGGGACAAAGAACTGCATGCGCTGGGTGAGCTCCATCAGCGATGCCATGGCGGCCATGATGCGGGCGTCATAGAACCGGAGGAGCGCCGTGCGTCCGTCCGGCAGTCGAACGTCGAGGCGGCGGCGCAGTTCGTCCGCGAGCGATTCGATCGGATAGGCGCTGATGAGCCACGACACGCCCGTCGAGCCGCCGGCCATCGCCGAAAGCGTGTGTCGAATGCCACCGGACGCCCGTTCCCAATCGAGCAGCCACGGTCCGGCATCGGCGAGTGATGCGTCTGGCGTGCCGTCGAACAGGGCGACGGCCGCTTGCGATCGCTGCGGCGGAGATCCTGCGCTTGCGTCAGCGAACAACAGACCGTCGACCAGCGCGTACAGATGCACCTGCATCGTCACCTGCTGTTGACGTTTGACGAAGAATGCTTCGATCGAGACGTCGGTCATGGGCTTACCCGCGCGCGATCATCGTCGCCGCGTTCTCGGCGGCGGACTTCAGACATTCCAGGCAGAGCGTCGGCGAAGGCGCCAACGAAGTAGCCGCGGCGGCCACAGCACCGCCAGTCGTAGCTTCGCCCGCTCCGACGTCGTCGAGCGTCGCGGAAGACTGCGACGCGATCAGCGTTGCGCCGCACGCGGTCTTCATGCCCTCGATGGCCGTTTCCCGGCCCGCGATTTGGTGCGAGTAGCGTCGGCCAGTGGCGGGCAGGATAGGGAAGACGCCTTTGCACTGCGGGCAAAGTACCTTGTGCCCGACGCCGGCAATGGGTTTCCCGTCAATGGTGGCGGTCGCGGTGCCCTCCAGCACGCGCCCGCCGTGCGTCGTCGTGTCGCCGACGCAGATCATGGATCGGGCCATGTGTTCTCTCGTAGATGTGGTTTTCGTATGAATTTACCACTTCCAGGAACGCGGTCGACCACAGCCGGCCGCGCGGTCCGTCAAATTGTGTCAACCCGTCTACAGCATCGTCGCGCGCTGCTTCTCGTCTCTCAGCAGGTGCCGCAGGCGCTGAAGCGGGCCTTGGCCGCCGCCAAGATCGCCCTTGTTGTCGATGTGCTTGTCGACATAGTCGAACCACCCCTGCACCCGCTCGATCGACTTTCTCAGCGCGAGAATTTCAAGGATCAGCAACCTCACCTGCGGGTCGGTGTAGTCGCGCCATAGTGCACGCAACTCCGAATCGGTGGGCGCATCGAAGTCCGGCATGGTCGGCTTCAGTTTGACGCGGCGGTCCCTGAGCGGGACGCGATTGCGGTCAACCTTACCTGCTTCGATGCGGCGTGATTGCGCCGGCAGAAGTGGGTCGTAGGCGGCCTCGATCCACGACGCCAGCTCGCGTTCGGTCAACTCGATGGGCGTGCGTTTCCATTCCTCTTCGCCGAGGAACCGATACTCCCAAAAATACGCCCACTGAGGTTTGATCACGATGCAAACACTGTATAAAAACACAGTTTATCGCGAGGTAAGATGCATCGGTCAAGACCGAAAATTGGGGACGTCGATGTGCACGAACTACGTAGCGCCCGGCGAGGATCCCGGCCTGAGCGAGCTGCGGATCGACAGCTTCACCGACCTGTACCGCTGGACGCCTTGGAAGCCCGAGATCTACCAAGACTACGACGCACCGATAGTTGCCAGCATCGACGGGCAAATCAAACCATTGATTGCCGGCTTCGGGTTCTGGCCGCGTGCGCTTCAGAAGGCGGACGTCGAGCGGGCGAAGGAGCAGGCACGCAAGCCGCCCATCATGCGGAGCACGATGAACGTTCGCGACGACAACCTCGGAAAGTCTCCGCTATATGGCCCGACGTGGCGATCGGGCGGCCGGTGTTTGATCCCCGCCCGGTACGTGATCGAGCCGTCCTATCCGGATGCGCGGCGGGACTCCAGCGGAAAATGGATACTCGGTGCATGCGTGTGGCAAAAGATCGATATCGTCGATCGACCGACGATGTGCGTTGCCGGCATCTGGCGCACCTTGAAAGACCTGGACGGCAGGCCGCGCCATGTGATGACGATGATCACGGTCAACGCGGACGGCCATCCGCTGATGTCACGCATGCACAAGCCATTCGACGAGAAGCGGTCAGTCGTCATCCTCCGGCCGGACGACTGGGAGGAGTGGCTGACTACGCCTAATGTCGAAGCCGCGCGGGCATTGCTGCAGCTCTATCCGGCCGATGAGATGGCGGCTGAATCAAAGTAACTTTGATGTCCAAGGGACGTTGTATGCTGCTCATGCGTCATTTCGGCGCGCAGCATTTAACCATTCGAGGCGACCAAAAAAATGAACGTCACATTTGAGCTTTTCAGTCCGCGCTGGGGGCACAACGACAGGTACACCGTCGAATTGGAGCGCGATCACATGGAGATCAGCATGGACGCACGCTCGTCCCGAGCGCAGCATCGACCGAATCTCGATCCAGAGTGGGCCGGTGAGCCCATCGAAGATATTTTGTTGAATGACAGTATCGCTGCACCGGACGACTTAAAGGGCATGTTTGAGTTCGTGTGGCGGTCGTGGCGAGACGGCGAATTATCAGACGAGCAGGCTGAGGAAGAAATTCACGCGCTGGCGGACTGGATAAATGCGATTACGGCAGCGAAACCTCGCACCGATTTCTGGCGACGCTATTTCTAGGGCAACCTGGCCGATCGGATGACATCGTCGCACGGGCTTAAGAGTTGTGGCGCGCGGCAACCGGGTATGCGACGCAGCGGAGTATGGTTCCGTCTGGGATCAGGGCTGGGGTGGATCAGTGTCTCAGGAGTAGAATCGGTTAGCATTCATGCACGAATGCTCAACTAGATTACACGTTGTGAGGAAACTAGATGGCAACAAAGTTCAAGACGGGCGACATTGTGCGGTTGAAGTCAGGCGGTCCGGAGATGACAGTAAAAGAATTCCGTGACCGTCCACAACTGCGCGACTATACGTGCCAGTGGTTTGCGGGCAAAAAGCTCGAGAGTGGATACTTCGAAGAGGATTCGCTGGAATTTGTGACGGCCGAGTGATGGAAGCTCAAGACGCAGCTCAATGGATGCTCGAGCAAATCCAGCGTGACGGCTGCATCTATCAAGACGACGTCGTTGATCATCTCGTCAAGGCGAAAGCAGACGCTCTGCTGAGAGAGAATGCTGATGGCAATCTCGTCATCGGACGGCTAGTCCTCGATGCATTTCAGAAACTCACCCCGACCACGGTTGTATGGGTGAGGCCAGATCGTTACTGGCGCTGGCGAGTCAAAGAAGACGAGCCCGGACGCGAAGCTCGCGGGTGAATCATCGCGAATTGGCAGGCTGCACCGGTACCAACTTACCAGTACCGTCTTCCTCGTCAATACAGCGGCCGTCATTTGTGTTGCTATCAATCATCTGATGGGCGCTCAGAAGCAAAAAAGCCCGCTGATAGCGGGCTTTTTTCATGCTACACATTTGCTACAGCACAGGGCGGTAGCCTTGCTGGACAAGCCTTTCGCTTATCATTCCATCCCCTGAACTATGGGATGAGCGCCGCCGCGCTTCACTCGGACTCACTGCACCCAATGGGCAATCAGATTTGGACATATAAGTCCCTGTCTCTGGCCGGCGCGAGGAGCATGTCCCGGCCAAAGACGACAGGCCAGACTTCAGATGAAGTTGGTGACTTTGACTTGTCGGCGCCTTCGTGTGTTAGTCCCTCAAGACGAACCTTCTCCCACGCGGCGAGGTATTGGAGTCCGCCTTCGATAGTAAGCACTTCGGGCGACTCGTGAGCTACCTTCGCGATGACCCGGATTAGTGTGTCGACGTAAAGATGAAGGTTTTCGACTAGCGTTGCGAGATATGGTAACGAAGTGGCACTATGCATTAGCGAATTTCTAGTGAAATAAATGCGATAGAGATGCCATTTGACCTTTCTCCGATGGGATTTTAATGTTTCGCGGACGGCTGTTTGCGATTGGAAGGCCTCGGATAGTCGCCAAAGTTTGTTGCGAAGTAGCGGATGTGATTTGAGTAGTTCAAGCAATGCTTGGCGGTCAGACTTAAATTCGTCGCACAGAAGTAAGCTCGCAAATCGCGCGAATTCCGATCCATCGCATTTCATCGTAGCCAATACTGCTCGACTATCCTGCGTAAGCTTGAGGGTATCCTGATATGCTGAGCTAAAGAGTTTTTCCGGGTAGGTTAAGGTAAGTGTAGGTAGAATCGACTCGGCGAAATATTCGATCCGAACGCCTTCTTTTTTGGGTATGGGGAGTAACCCTTCCAAAGCTGCCCAAAGGTCAATGAGTTGATTTTCAGCGGAGTTAGATATGAGAGCGGCTTTGTGAAATCTCAAGGCCCGTGCAAGGCGGACTGCGCTGTCAGGCGCAAGGTGTCCTCCATGTATGGCGTCAGAGAGTTCAATGTAGTTCGCTTCAGAATAATTGAGGTTGCCCACCCAGCAGTGCATCGGGTCGGGAGCCTCGTGGGACATGTATGTCAGTTTGGTTTCAAGGTCTTTGGTCAGGGAGAGGCGCGAGATAGTTGCTGTGCTCTTGTGCTCGAAGAATCGAATCACGGATGCCAACGCATCAAATCGTGCAGCTACGTCTTGGTGCGCCTCAGCTGCTGTCCTTGCATGTACCTTTTCTGCAATTAGCCACGCCTGATTTTCGGTCTTGGAACTAACAAAGAGCCGTTGTTGCCTATTGAGTCCTTCCCACTCTGGATTGTTATCCTGGCATTTGAGATCAAAACGTTGTAGTAGGTCGGTGTATCGAGAAACAGATTTGTCTGTCAAGAAGATGCAATCGAATTCTCGGGATTTAAGCGTGAATGCGTCGAAGAACTTGGTCAGCGCTGTCTCTGGATCAATGCATTTGTCATACTTGAGTGGAAGTATGAGAAGCTTTTGAACAATATGGTAAGTGTGTCTGCGAGGGAATCCTTCAACTTCAGCCTGAATGACAAAGCTCGATGCAAGCTCCTGTAGATCGTTTTTGCGCTTGTGGTCTAAAGTGATGATCTTGGTGATTTCAGATTGGATCGATAAGAAGTGATTTCTTAAAACCAAACGTAATCCCGCTACTGCCCGCGACACTTGGGCTGATTCGCCGATTCGCACTGAAATGCTCTCCACCTGTGCCTTGCACAATGCCTTTTGGTCTGGTGTTAAGGCTGGGTCGCGAGCAACGCTCCATTCGAGCTCTTCAAGGAACGGCTTCAGAGCGTCCTTACTCACTCCAGCAACAAAATTTGTATGTGCAATCGTCTGGAGTTCGATCGTTCGCGTGTACGTATTTAGTGCTGGAGCTTTGAAGCTGTCGTCGGTGAAGTCATATAGCTTCTCGTCCAGGGAGAGGGCGAAAAAGATAAATGATTCCCATTTGGGTGAGTCAATGCTTGTGCGAAGTTTCAGGCGTCGCATAATGTCCCCGTCTATGATGCAATAGCGTGCGTGTCCGCGGTAGTAATTGGGATGATGCCATCTTGCTGCTTAGCATAGTCTATAAGACGCATGCCGGACCAAAACGTCGAACATGCGGCATTTCACCATGTAATTTAATTTTGGGCTCGTGCAGGACTTGACTACGGTCTAGCGCATTTCCCATGCATGAATACGGGCCCATCCTAGATCTTCGCTGGACAACTGCGACGACATGCACTCTGCCGCGCGTGGGTGGTTCGAACATCGCAACATCCGAAGCGTTTTGAGGTCACTGCTGGATCATTGCGGTGACGGGTGCAGGTGCCGCAGTGGGCTGTGTGCTCATGTGACCGCGAAACGTTGCTTTGACTGCCCGAGCTTACAGTGTTCCGTACGGGACAGCTCGAGGTTCTCCGTTCGGCCAGTTGCCGACGACATCACAATCGGCGGCTCTCGGCCATGAAGAGCCGTTCACTGGTTCATGCATGAAGACGCCGGAACGACCAGTGTACTCCCGGAAGCTGCCGTTCGGTCGCGGAATGCGCAAATCACTGCCGTAGCTGGTATATTTGTGCAGTCAGACGCCACGTTACAACACCACTTTCTTAAAATATGATCCGCCGACAAAATTTTCAGAACCTAAGCTGGTTCTATGATCTCTACAAGAGATCTGCCCTTGACCTAGATCCGCCATACCAGCGACGGAGCGTTTGGAACGATGCATTTAAAGCGTATTTCATTGACACCGTCCTGCTTAATTATCCCGCTCCTGCGATATTTCTCTACGAGGAAATAAGTGCAGAGGGAACATCCATGTATCACGTTGTCGATGGCAAGCAGCGGATTACTACCATCCTCGAGTTTGTGCAGGGAAAATTTGCTGTCGGCGAGAAATCTGAGTTAACCGCGCTTCGAGGGAAGTATTTCGAGGGACTTGACGAGAATGTGCGCCGGGCATTTTGGTCGTATCAATTGCTCGTTGAATATATTCCGACGAATGATGAGGGCGTAATTAATTCGATTTTCGATCGAATTAATAGAAATGTCGCAAAACTAACGGCCCAAGAACTTCGCCACGCAAGGCTGGACGGGGAATTTATTCAGCTATCGGAGCAGTTGTCGGAGTGGCAAGAGTCAGTGCTACCGGCCAACTTTCCTCGCTTCGCCGCTCAGTCCAGGAAGCAAATGAAGGATGTTGAGTTCACTGCCCTGCTTTTGTTGTTGCTCGAAGAAGGGCCGCGGGGCTACAGCCAAGATGACTTGGATAAGGCTTTTGCGGATCGTGACTCTGAATGGGAGACGCGTGTCGAATGTGATGCGCGGTACCGTGCGGCGATTTCGTACATTGCAGGCGTGTTAGCAGCTGATGAAGATCTTGCTGTCACACGACTTCGAAATCAGGCGGATTTCTACGCCCTTTTTGGCGCTATAGATTCACTGCAGCAGGATGGGCAACTCGGGTCAGCCGAGCAATCTGCGGCCGCATTGCGCAGATTTGTGGACACAGTTGACCTTCTGGAGGCTCGCGAAGCCGATCTCGCGCTTGCTAGCTATTTCGATGCAGCAAGATCTGCATCGAACGACAAAGGGCCGCGCGAGACACGTGTGCGGTACATGCGATCTATACTGGCGGTGAAACAAGCGTGATCATCCCGGCGCAGCTTGTCCAAAAGCACAACCTGTATAAGCCTTACCTTGAGAAGGTTGAGCAGCGCGCTCGCGAGCGAATTTTTAATTTTTGCAACGCGCACGGTTACGCATTCGTAGGGCGCCTCAAGGATACTGAGTCGCTCTTCGAGAAGATCGAAACGGGTCGTTTTGACAGTTGGAGCAAACTTGACGACCTGTACGGATGCTCCATAGTAATTCCGTTCCTCGATGAAGAGGAACAGGTGATTCAATGGCTCAAGGACCAATTTGATGTTGTTGAAATAAAATTGCGAGGAACAACTCTTAAGGATCCCGCAGTTTTTCGGTTCGATGCGACCCGCGTTGTTGCCAAACTGCGGAGCACTGATTTCGCCGCGCATAGCGAATTGACGAAGATTTCATTTGAAATTCAAGTTCGTACAGCGTTCGAACATGCATGGTCAGTAGCGACGCATTCATTAGCGTACAAAGGTGAGCGGGTCGATTGGAGTCGTTTGAGGCTGGCTGCACAGCTAAAAGCGTCGGTCGAGCAGTTGGATATGCTAGTTTTGGGCTTCGATGGCGCAGCGAATGCTATTCACAAGCAGAAATGGCCGGACGTGGCTATTCGAGCCAGAATAGAACAGGTATTTCGCTCTCGATTTGATGAAGGAACTCTTCCCCTAGAAATACGCCCGTCAAGCTGGATGCGATTCTGTGAGAATGTCCAACGCCTTATCATTTCGACCAGTAAGGATGCGGTAAAGGGAGCGGTAGCTGAACGGTTCGTTGAGAAACGTTTAGAAACCATCGAGGCGGCCTTGGATCAAGTTGGAGCGGCATACCCCAAGAGCGTTTCGCTCCTTCAGTTCTGCATTGGAACCTTAGCGAACGCAGAATTGATAACAGGACCATTAAAGGGATACATTCCATACATCACGGAAGAGCTTCGCAGTCTTTTTCCAAAGACGACAATTGCAGGGATAGGCTTCAGCCTCGAGGATACGAACTAACCGATGCTATCTGCTTGTCTCAGCTCGGACGGTTGAGGCTGTTATGGTGGGAATGACAGGGGCGGCCAACTTATGGCCGCCCTGCGATCACCGATACCTGAGCATTCGCAATGGCCGCCGAGTTGGCCGTAGCAACAGTGGGCCGTGCGGCCGTTCTACCTTGTAGCCTGCCGCCGAGTCTGCGCCGCGTCGATTGTCAGCTAAGGGTCGGTAACTGCCTCTCCCCAAACTGGTGAGCGTAGGTCTTGGCGTAGCTTTGTGCGTCGAGCCTTGTCAGATAAGGCGCAGGTACTGCTGCATCATCGGAGTGTGGCCAGCAAAGGCCTCGGGCGACAGCGTGGTCATAGATCCGGCGTAAAGTTGTTGCTTGGGTTGCCCGAGTTTACCAGTGGCTTCGGTGCACAAGCGCGAAGTTCGCCGTTCGGCCAGTTGAGGGAACGCGCAGCCGGCGGCTACCGGCCGACTCGATGATTCGCGCGCGTCCCAGGCGAGGGCGTTGCAGAGCGGTTACCACCCGGCGCACGAAGCTGCGCGCGCCGGGCCCGTCGACCCGCTCAGCCGCCCAGCGTCGCCACCAGATCGAGCGCCACCGCCTGCGCGACTTCGATCCCGTCGATCGCTGCCGAATAGATGCCGCCCGCATACCCGGCGCCTTCGCCGGCCGGATACAGCCCTTCGACGTTCACGCTCTGGTAGTTGTCCTTGCGCCGGATCCGGATCGGCGACGACGTGCGCGTCTCCACGCCGGTGAGCACCGCATCGTGCATCGCGAACCCGGCGATCTTCCGGTCGATCTGCGGCAGCGCTTCGCGAATCGCTTCGATCACGTAGTCGGGCAGTGCGGTGCTGAGGTCGGTCGGGCGCACGCCCGGCTTGTACGACGGCACCACGGAACCGAGCGACGTCGACGGCCGGCCCGCGATGAAGTCGCCGACCAGCTGGCCCGGCGCGCTGTAGTCGCCGCCGCCGAGTTCGAACGCGCGCTCTTCCCATTTGCGCTGGAACGCGATACCCGCGAGCGGGCCGCCCGGATAGTCCTCCGGTGTGATGCCGACGACGATGCCCGCGTTCGCGTTGCGCTCGGCACGCGAATACTGGCTCATCCCGTTGGTGACGACGCGGCCCGGCTCGGACGTCGCCGCGACCACGGTGCCGCCCGGGCACATGCAGAAGCTGTAGACCGCGCGACCGTTGCTGCAGTGGTGGACCACCTTGTAGTCGGCCGCGCCGAGCTGCTTGTGGCCCGCGAACTTGCCGAAGCGGCTGCGATCGATCACGCCTTGCGGATGCTCGATCCGGAAACCGAGCGAGAACGGCTTCGCTTCGACGTAGACGCCGCGGTCGTGCAGCATCTGGAACGTGTCGCGCGCGCTGTGGCCCACGGCCAGCACCACGTGATCGCAGCGCAGCGTTTCGCCGTTCGACAGCTTCAGCGCGCGCACCTTGCCCTGATCGATGTCGATGTCCTCGACGCGGGTTTCGAAGCGCACTTCGCCGCCCAGCTCATGGATGCTCGCGCGCATCTTTTCCACCATGCTGACGAGGCGGAACGTGCCGATGTGCGGCCGGCTCAGATACAGGATGTCGTCCGGCGCGCCGGCCTTCACGAATTCGTCGAGCACCTTGCGGCCGTAGTGGTGCGGATCCTTGATCTGGCTGTACAGCTTGCCGTCGGAGAACGTGCCGGCACCGCCTTCGCCGAACTGCACGTTGGATTCGGGATTGAGCACGCTCTTGCGCCACAGGCCGAAGGTGTCCTTGGTGCGCTCGCGCACGGCCTTGCCGCGCTCGAGGATGATCGGGCGAAAGCCCATCTGCGCGAGGATCAGCCCGGCGAACAGCCCGCACGGCCCCATGCCGATCACGACCGGTCGCAGGAAGTTGCCATGCTCGGGCGCCTTCGCGACGAAGTGGTACGCCATGTCGGGCGTCACGCCGCAATGCGGCGTGCCGGCGAGCCGCGGCAGCACGGCCGCTTCGTCCTTGACCTCGACATCGACGATATACGTGAGCTTGATGTCGGCGCGCTTGCGCGCGTCGTGCGCACGACGGAACACCGTGTAGCGGAGGAGCCCGTCCGCGGCCACGCCAAGCTCCTTGAGGCGCGCGCGGATCGCGGCTTCGAGGGCGCTCTCGGGGTGGTCGAGCGGGAGTTTGATTTCGCTTAGCCGTAACATGAGTAGTCGGATACGGTCGCCACGAAGCCGTGGCGGTGTTGAAACTGGCGGGGGCCGGCTTGCTGGCGGCGTCGTGCGCCGCACGCGCATTCCGCCAGCCGATCGTTCGGCGACGGAGAACACGCGGCGCGCTGCGGGACGCCGGCCAGGCCGGACCGCTCGGGCAAGGTCGGCACGGGCGCCTGAAGCGACCCCTGCGTGAAGAAGCGTACTTCGCGCTCCGGACAACCGGAAGGCGGCAAGCGCTCGATCATGACGGTGCCGGCGAGTGGTTGATGCGACAACCGCGCCGCACGGGCGCGGCGGGACTTACTCGGCTGCCGGATGCAGGTAGCTGTAGCGGTTCAGGATCGGGATCATCTGCGCGTAGATCTTCGGGTTCGCCGCGACGATCTCGTGACGATGCAGGAAGTCGGCGTCACCCGTGTAGTTGCCGACGAGGCCGCCCGCTTCGGTGATCAGCAGGCTGCCTGCAGCCATGTCCCACACGTTGATGCCTTGCTCGAAGAACGCATCGAGGCGGCCTGCCGCGACGTTCGCGAGGTCGAGTGCGGCGGCGCCCGGGCGGCGCAGGCCCGTGCAGGCCTGCGTCATTTCGGTGAACAGGCGCGCGTACGCGTCGAGGCCGTCCTTTTCGCGGAACGGGAAGCCCGTGCCGACCAGCGCGTCCGCCAGGCGGTCGCGGCGGCCGACGCGGATGCGGCGGTCGTTCAGGTATGCGCCGCGGCCGCGGGTGGCCGTGAACAGGTCGTTCTTGTTCGGATCATAGACGACGGCCTGCGTGACGACGCCCTTGTGCTCGAGTGCGATCGATACGCAGTAATACGGGAAGCCGTGGATGAAGTTGGTCGTGCCGTCGAGCGGATCGATGATCCACTTGAACTCGGATTCGTTCTCCGATTCGCCCGATTCTTCCGCGAGGATCGCGTGGTCGGGGTAGGCGGTCTTCAGCGTCTCGATGATCGCCTCTTCGGCGGCCTTGTCCACTTCGGTGACGAAGTCGTTCTGCTGCTTCTTGCGGATCTCGATCAGGTCGAGATCGAGGGACGCACGATTGATGATCTGTCCGGCGCGGCGCGCAGCCTTGACAGCAATGTTGAGCATGGGATGCATGAGCCTGGATCCTGTAGCCGACGGCACGGGCCGCCACGAAGTGGAACACACCGCCCGGAGCGGCGCAAACGTGCCGGGCGAGATGAGACGCGAATTGACAAAGAGCGGGGTACGACCCGCGCCGCACGGGGTGCGACGCGTAAGCGCATGATTTTACCCGATTTTCAAGCGTTTCGGTGGGTCGGAATACGGGGAAACCCCCACTGGCCGTCCGGACGAGTGGGTTTGCCGCGGCGATGGCGATACCATACTGCCATTCCGATGAACCGAGCCGTATGTAGTGGAAACTCCGCAGAATCCCGCCGCGCCGTCCGAATCGGGCGCCGCCACCTCGTCACCGCCGCCGTCCGGCGGCTTCACGTCCACCCGCTTCGTGCTCGTCGAGCCCAGCCATCCCGGCAATGTCGGGGCGGCCGCCCGCGCGCTGAAAACGATGGGTTTCTCGCGGCTCGTGCTGGTCGCGCCGCGCGTGCCGCACGTGCAGAGCGATCCCGACGCGATCGCGATGGCGAGCGGTGCCGATGACGTCCTCGCGTCCGCGCATGTCGTGCCCACGCTCGGCGACGCGCTGGCCGGCGTCCACTGGTCGATCGCGCTGACCGCGCGCACGCGCGAATACGGGCCGCCGCGCCTGGCGCCGCGCGCGGCAGCCGAGCAGGCGTGTATGCAAGTCGGCAGCGGCGACATCGCGCTCGTGTTCGGCAACGAGCGCACGGGCCTCGCGAACGAGCACGTCGAGCAGTGCAGCGCGCTCGCGCATATCCCGGCGAATCCGGCCTACAGCTCGCTGAACCTCGCGCAAGCGATCCAGGTGCTCGCGTACGAACTGCGTGTCGCGTTCCTCGAGCAGGGCAGCGACGCGTCGCATCCGGTGCAGGCCGACGTCGGCACGCTCGCGCAGAGCGACGAGATCGAGCGGATGTATGCGCATCTCGAGAACGCGCTGGTCGCGCTGGATTTTCTCGACCCGCGCAACCCGAAGAAGCTGATGCCGCGGCTGCGGCGCCTGTTCGCGCGCACCGGTCTCGAGCGCGAGGAAGTCAACATCCTGCGCGGTATCGCGAAGCACATCCTGCTGAAGTCCGGAACACCCGAAGGCGACGCGTAAGCGGCCGGTGCAGCGGCGGCCGGACGCTTCGGCGTTCCACAATGGGGACGTCGCTTGCGTGTGCAGCGTTGCATTGGCCGCTGGCACCTGCGATCGCGGCGGCCGCGTCCGCCCCCGCACGCTACCCGCTACCCGCTGCCCGGCGCCCACCGGCCGGGCTCGTCGACTGGCCGGAAACAGGCCGCCGCATCGAATACCCGTGCCGGCGGCGGGGTGAACGCGCGACGCCGTGCGGCCGTGCGCAAGTGGCCCTACAATCGCCGGACGTCATAAGTAAATTACCCGGCGAGATAACCACCGGCCATTGCCGGCGGGGCACGCCGGCCTTTTCCCCAGCCCAGATCCGATCATGTTCACTAGACTGCGCGAAGACGTTGCGACGATACGCGAGCGGGATCCCGCCGCTCGCAGTGCCTGGGAAGTGCTGACCTGTTATCCGGGTCTGCATGCGCTCGTGCTGCATCGGTTCGCGCACGCGTGCTGGCGCGCGAAACGCTACTGGCTCGCCCGTTTCGCGTCGCAGGTCGGGCGCTTCCTGACGGGGATCGAGATCCATCCGGGCGCGACGATCGGGCGGCGCGTGTTCATCGATCACGGCATGGGTGTCGTGATCGGCGAGACCGCGATCGTCGGCGACGACTGCACGATCTATCAGGGCGTGACGCTCGGCGGCACGTCGCTCACGCGCGGCGCGAAGCGCCATCCGACGCTCGAGGCCGGCGTGATCGTCGGCGCGGGTGCGAAGGTGCTCGGCGGTTTCACGGTCGGCGCGGGCGCGAAGATCGGCTCGAACGCGGTCGTCGTGAAGCCGGTGCCGGCAGGCGGCACCGCGGTCGGCAATCCGGCGCGCATCGTGATGCCGGCGCAACCGAAACCGCAACCGGAGCGCGCCGCATTCTGCGCATACGGGATCACGCCGAACGCGGACGACCCGATGTCACTCGCGATTCACGGGCTGATCGATCACGCGGCGAAGGAGAGCCGGCGCGTCGACGAGATCGTCGCGGCGCTCGAGCAACTCGGCACGCATCTGGAAACGCTGCAGGGCACCGACGCGGCGCGCCTCGACCTGCGCAGGCTGTCGGCGGTGCTGGAAGGCAAGGCGGTCGAGCGCCAGTCGTAACGCGCCGCATGCCGGCAGCGGCGGCCGCGCCGGGCGCGTCGGTCGATTGCGTCAGTCGAGCGGCATCGCGTGGATGCCTTCCGCGTCGACGCGCAGGTAACCGCCGCGCGGCTTGCCGTGATCGAGATCCCAGTCGGGCAGCACCCAGCGAATTCCGCCGGGTTCCAGATGCCGGGCGGGGCGATGCGTATGGCCGTGAATGATCACGCTTGCGCGGCTCTTCCGGAACAGTGCTGCCACGCCTTCTTTTGTGACGTCGTAGATCGCCGAAGCAGGGCGCATCCGGCCCGCTTCGCTGTTCGAGCGCATGCGCTGCGCGAGCGCGCGGCGCCAGCGGAACGGCCACGCGAGGAACAGCATCTGCGCGGCGCGATTGCGCGCGAACCGCCGGAACACCTGGTAGCCGCGATCGGCCGTGCATTGCGCATCGCCGTGCGCGAGCACGATGCGCTGGCCGAACGCCATGATCAGCGCCGGGTCGGGCAGCAGCATCGCGCCGGCGGCCTTCATGAAGCGCCGGCCCAGCAGGAAATCGCGGTTGCCGTGCATCACGTAGAGCGCGATGCCGCGCTCCGAGAACGTATGCATCAGTGCGGCCATGCGGGCCGCGAACGGATCGTCGTCGAGCACGTCGTCGCCGATCCAGTATTCGAACAGGTCGCCGAGGATGAACACCGAGTCGGCGCTGTCGGCGGTGTATTTCACGAAATGCTCGAACGCGGCGACCGTCTTCGGAATCGACTCGCTCAGATGCAGATCGGAGAGAAACAGGAACGGGCGTGCGGCTTGCGCGTATTCGCGTTCGCCCGGCACGCCCGCGGAGACGCTTCGCGGCGGACTCTCCTGCAACATCGAAGTGCCTCCGTAACGGCTGTGCGTCAGACCACCACGGCCTTCTCGATCACGACGTCGTCAGCCGGCACGTCCTGATGGAAACCCGCGTTGCCCGTCTTCACGGCCTTGATCTTGTCGACGACGTCCTGGCCTTCGACGACCTTGCCGAACACCGCGTAGCCCCAGCCTTGCGGCGTCGGCGACGAGTGGTTCAGGAAGTCGTTGTCGTTCACGTTGATGAAGAACTGGGCGGTCGCCGAGTGCGGATCGTTCGTGCGCGCCATCGCGATCGTGTAGTTGTCGTTCTTCAGGCCGTTGTTCGCCTCGTTGTCGATCGGCGCGTCGGTCGGCTTCTGCTTCAGGCCCGGCTCGAAGCCGCCGCCCTGGATCATGAAGCCGTTGATCACGCGGTGGAACACCGTGCCGTCATAGTGGCCCTTCTTCACGTAGTTCAGGAAGTTCTCGACCGTCTTCGGTGCCTTCGCGGCGTCCAGCTCGAGCTTGATCACGCCGTGGTTCGTGTGCAGTTCAACCATGATGAATTCCTTCGGTATGGCGGTTTAAATGGCACGCGGCCGGTCGTATGACGCGGCCGCGTGTGGCGCCGGACGTGCCGGCAGGTGCTTACTTCGAGACGACGCTCGCCGATTCGATCACGACCGGCTGGGCCGGCACGTCCTGCATCGGGCCGCGCGAGGTCGTCGCCACGCCTTCGATCTTCTTCACGACGTCGAGGCCCGACACGACCTTGCCGAACACCGCATAGCCGTTGCCGTCCGGGTTCGGGTAGTCGAGGCCGCTGTTGTCGACCGTGTTGATGAAGAACTGCGCGGTGGCCGAGTTCGGATCGCTGGTACGCGCCATCGCGATCGTGCCCGTCAGGTTCTTCAGACCATTGCGGCTTTCCAGCGGGATCGGCGCGCGGGTCGGCTTCTCCTCGAAGTTGGTCTTGTAGCCGCCGCCCTGGATCATGAAGCCCTTGATCACGCGATGGAAGATCGTGCCGTTGTACTGGCCGGCCTTCACGTAATCGAGGAAGTTGGCGACCGTCTTCGGTGCCTTCTCCGGGTAGAGCTCGACGCGGATGTCGCCCTGCGAGGTCTTCAGCTGCACGACCGGATGCGCGGTGGCCGATTGCGCGAAGGCCGGCGCGGTCGCGAGAAGGGCGGCGCCGCCAAGCGCCAGCAACAGACGTTTCATTGCGATCCTCAGGTTAGGAGGGAAGGGAGGTTGCGCCGCTTACTGCGACGGCGCGACGTACGGCGCCGCCAGCGCACCGGACGGACCGTTGAACTGGAACGTCGGCGACATCGGCAGCGTGGTGGTGCTCACGTTCGCGGCGGCGCGGTCGGTGTACGCGCGCGTGGCGGGCGTAACGGCGCGCGCGCCGGCTGCCGGCTTCGGCGGCGACACGATCTTCTGCAGGTCGGCGAGGCGCTGCGCGGTCGCGCCGCTCGTGCGGCCGAGCGCTTGCGCGCGCTTGTACGACTCGGCCGCGAGGCGCAGGTACAGGTCGCCGAGGTTCTCGTACGCGAGCGAGTAGCTCGGGTTCGATTGCGTCGCCGTGACGAGCGCGCTGCGCGCTTCGTCGTAGCGGCCGTGCTTCGCGTAGAGCGCCGCGAGGTTGTTGTACGGTTCGGGCAGTTCGGGGTAGGCCTGCGTAATCGCGACGAACTGCTGGATCGCGTCGTCGTCGCGGTTCAGGCGGGCGAGCACGGTGCCGCGCTTGAACTGCGCCTGCACGTCGTGCGGATTCGCCGCGATGCGCGCGTCGAGCTGCGCGAGCGCCTGTTTCCACTGCTTGCCGGCGATCGATGCGTCGATTTCGGGCGTGCCGTCGGCGGTGGCCGGGGCCTTTTGCGCATGCGCCGCGGGGGCCGCGAAAAGCGTCAGTGCGACGCCCATGACGGCGGTCGCAACGAGGGTCGCAGCGCTCGGCGCGCGGCCGCGATGAGGTTTCATAGGCGTAAATCGGAATGTTATACTCCGAGCCATTCTAACAAAACGTCTGCGCGTTCCGGCGAGCCGCAGACAGTCTTTCTTTGCCTCTCGTGGCCGTCACCGCTGTGCTTGCAGCCTGACCGCCCCATGTGATAACGAGGACGCGCGGCGTCGTGCCGCAACAGGTGGTCCGTCCGTGTCGCATGCTGGGCGAGCTTCGCCAGGGCGGTTTCCTTCGGCTCACGGTTCATCTCTATGGAATCACTGCGCATCTACAACACGCTCGCGCGTGACAAGCAAGTTTTCGTGCCGCGCCAGTCCGGCGAAGTGCGGATGTACGTATGCGGGATCACCGTCTACGACTATTGTCACGTGGGCCACGCGCGCATGCTGGTCGTGTTCGACCTCGTCCAGCGCTGGTTGCGTGCGATCGGCTATCGGGTCACGTACGTGCGCAACATCACCGACATCGACGACAAGATCATCCGCCGCGCGGTCGAGAACGGCGAGACGATCAAGTCGCTGACCGACCGGTTCATCGGCGCGATGCACGAGGATGAAGCGGCGCTCGGCATCCAGCGGCCCGACATCGAGCCGCGCGCGACGCAGTTCATTCCGCAGATGCTCGGGATGATCGAGCAGCTCGAGACGAACGGCTACGCGTACCAGGCGAGCGACGGCGACGTCAATTATTCGGTGCGCAAGTTCGCGAACTACGGGAAGCTGTCGGGCAAGTCGCTCGACGACCTGCGCGCGGGCGAACGCGTCGCGGCGAACGACGCGAAGGAAGATCCGCTCGATTTCGTGTTGTGGAAGCGCGCGAAGGCGGACGATCCGGAAGGCGCGTCGTGGTCGTCGAAGTACGGGATGGGCCGGCCGGGCTGGCACATCGAGTGCTCCGCGATGGGCTGCACGCTGCTCGGCGAGCATTTCGACATCCACGGCGGCGGGCAGGACCTGCAATTCCCGCACCACGAGAACGAAATCGCGCAGAGCGAAGGCGCAACCGGCCAGACGTTCGTCAATTACTGGATGCACAACGGCTTCGTGCAGGTCGATAACGAGAAGATGTCGAAATCGCTCGGCAACTTCTTCACGATCCGCGAAGTGCTCGAGCGGTACGACGCCGAGGTCATGCGCTTCTTCATCGTGCGCACGCACTACCGGTCGCCGCTCAACTACAGCGACGTGCACCTCGACGATGCGCGCGCATCGCTCACCCGTTTGTATACGGCGCTGAAGGATGTCGAGCCCGACACGCTCGCGCTCGACTGGAACGAGCCGCATGCGCAGCGATTCGCGGCCGCGATGAACGACGACATCAACACGCCGGTCGCGGTGGCGACGCTGTTCGAACTGGCGGGCGAGGTCAACCGCACGCGCGATGCATCGCTCGCGCGGCAACTGAAACAACTGGCGGGCCTCTTGGGCCTGCTCGGCCGCGAACCGCGCGCATTCCTGCAGCAGGGCACCGGTGCCGCGCAGGCCGGCGGGCTCGCAGCCGACGAAATCGAAGCTCGGATCGCCGCGCGTGTCGCGGCGAAACAAGCGAAGGACTATGCCGAAGCGGACCGGATTCGGGCGGAACTGCTCGACGCCGGCATCGCTCTTGAAGACAAACCGGGCGGATCGACCGAATGGCGTCGCGTATGAGCGCGGTGCGTTCCACTGACCGATCCGTCAGGTAGGAGGCAAGATGGCAACGGCCAGAAAAGCGCCGGTCAGGCGTGCGACTCCGCTCGCCGCGCGTCCGGCAGGCAAGCGCGCGCCGGCGGCGAAGGCGGACGCGACGCGCGCCGTGCCGAACGGCGCGCTGAACGGTCATGCGAAGCCCGCGCGCGCGAAGGGCGCGGACACGGCGCAGCCGGAGGTCGCGATGACGGCCGCGGACGCGGCGCGCAAGGTGCGCGCATCCGATGCGGCAGCCGATGGCGCCGATGATGTCGTGCGTCCCGCATATTGGGATAAAGCATGCGCCGATCTCGTCAAGCGCGACCGGATCCTGAAGAAGCTGATCCCGAAGTTCGGCCCCGCGCATCTCGTGAAGCGCGGCGATCCGTTCGTCACGCTCGCGCGTTCGGTCGTCGGGCAGCAGATTTCGGTGCCGTCCGCGCAGGCGCTGTGGGCGCGCATCGAGGATGCGTGTCCGAAACTCGCGCCGCAGCCGGTGATCCGGCTCGGCGCGGACAAGCTGATCGGATGCGGACTGTCGAAGCGCAAGACGGAATACATTCTCGACCTCGCGCAGCACTTCGTGTCCGGCGCGCTGCACGTCGACAAATGGACGTCGATGGACGACGAGGACGTGATCGCGGAACTCACGCAGATCCGCGGCATCAGCCGCTGGACGGCCGAGATGTTCCTGATCTTCAACCTGTCGCGGCCGGACGTGCTGCCGCTCGACGATCCGGGCCTGATCCGCGCGATCAGCGTCAATTACTTCAGCGGGGAACCCGTCACGCGCAGCGAGGCGCGCGAAGTGGCCGCCAACTGGGAACCGTGGCGTACCGTCGCGACCTGGTACATGTGGCGCAGCCTCGACGTGCCCGATACTGACGCAGACTGACGGCTATCAGGTTTTAAACATCAATAGTTGAGAGCCGGTTTTGCGCATCGCCCGCGCGGGTAGAATACGCGCTGCCGCAAGACCCAAGGATTCGAACACATGAAGACCACGTTTCTGGATTTCGAACAGCCGATCGCCGAACTCGAGGCCAAGATCGAAGAGCTGCGATTCGTGCAGGACGACTCGGCTGTCGATATTTCGGAAGAAATCGAGCGGCTGTCGAAGAAGAGCCAGCAACTGACGAAGGACCTCTACGCGAACCTGTCGCCGTGGCAGGTCTCGCAGATCGCGCGGCATCCGCAGCGTCCGTACACGCTCGATTACGTCGCGGAACTGTTTACCGATTTCCACGAACTGCACGGCGACCGTGCGTTCGCGGACGACCTGTCGATCGTCGGCGGTCTCGCGCGCTTCGGCGGCCATCCGTGCATGGTGATCGGCCACCAGAAGGGCCGCGACACGAAGGAGCGCGCGGCGCGCAACTTCGGGATGCCGCGTCCGGAAGGCTATCGCAAGGCCGAGCGCCTGATGCGCCTCGCCGAGAAGTTCGGGCTGCCGATCTTCACGTTCGTCGACACGCCGGGCGCGTACCCGGGCATCGGCGCGGAAGAGCGCGGCCAGTCGGAGGCGATCGGCCGCAACCTGTACGTGATGGCCGAGCTGAAGACGCCGATCATCACGACGGTGATCGGCGAGGGCGGTTCGGGCGGCGCGCTCGCGATCGCGGTGGCCGATACCGTGATGATGCTGCAGTTCTCGACCTACTCGGTGATTTCGCCGGAAGGCTGCGCGTCGATCCTGTGGAAGAGCGCCGCGAAGGCGCCCGAGGCAGCGGAAGCGCTGGGCCTGACCGCGCATCGCCTGAAGGCGCTCGGGCTGATCGACAAGATCATCAACGAGCCGCTCGGCGGCGCGCACCGCGATCCGAAGGGCATGGCCGCGCTGCTGCGCCGGGCGCTCGCCGATTCGCTGCGCCAGTTCCAGGGCATGAGCATCGATGCGCTGCGCGAGCGCCGCTTCGAGCGCCTGATGGCCTACGGCAAGTTCAAGGAAACCACGCCCGGCGCATGACCGGCGCGTTCGCATCGCGCGCCGTCCGGCGCGCATCCCGCTCGTGATTCCCCCGACCGAATTCAACGCCGACCGCGTCGTCCTCGACGCGGTCGGCGTTGCACTTTCCGCTGTGCCGGCCGGTGCGCGGATCGCGATCGCATACAGCGGCGGCCTCGACTCGACGGTACTGCTCGACGCGGCAGTGCGCGTCGCGGGCGCCGCGCGCTGCGTCGCGCTTCATGTTCATCACGGCCTCAGCGCGAACGCCGACGCATGGGTCGCGCATGCGCAGGCGACGGCCGAACGGCTGGGCGTCGCGTTCGAAGCCGAGCGGGTCGACGTGCCGCGCGACAGCGGCCTCGGCGTCGAGGCAACGGCGCGCGAGCGTCGCTATGCGGCGCTCGATGCGATGTGCGAACGTCACGGCGTGGCGGCGCTCTGGGTTGCGCAGCATGCGGACGACCAGGCCGAGACCGTGCTGCTGCAGCTGCTGCGCGGTGCGGGGATCGCGGGCCTCGCCGCGATGGCGCCGCGCTATCGTCCCGACGGCGCGAGCGTCGAACGCGTGCGTCCGCTTCTGAGATTGTTGCGCGCGCAACTGGAACGCTATGCGGCGCAGCGCGGGCTCGCATGGATCGACGACGAATCGAACGGCGACACGCGCTACGCGCGCAATGCGTTGCGTATCGACGTGCTGCCGACGCTCGCCACGCACTTTCCGGGCTTTCGCGATGCGCTCGGCCGTGCGGCCCAGCATGCGGCCGCCGCGCAGCGGCTGCTCGACGATCTCGCCGAACTGGATTTCGCCGGCGCGTCGCGCGACGACGGCCGTGCGCTGTCGCGCGACGCGCTGGTCGCATTCGACGATACGCGCGGTGCGAACCTGCTGCGCTTCTGGATGCGCCGGCTCGGGTTGCCGAGCGCGTCGGCAGGGCGGCTCGCGAACATGATGCGGCAGCTGCGCGCCGCGCACGACGCACATGCGCTGCGCGTCGACCACGCGGGGCAGTGCCTGCGGCTGTATCGCGACACCGTTTACTGGGAAGCGGGCGACAGCGCCGAGCCGGCCGACGACGGTACCGGCACGCCGCATCCCGAGTCCTCGCTCGCATGGGATGGCCAGGAAGTCTGGCGCGTGCCGGCGTGGCGCGGCACGTTCGTGTTCGCGCCGGCCGACGCCGGCAGCGCCGGCGCGGTGCCGGAGGCGCTGCTGCGCAGCGCGACGCTCGTCGCGCGCGCGCGCGCGGGCGGCGAGCGGCTGCGCACGTCGCCCGGCGGGCCGGGGCGTACGCTGAAAAACCTGTTCCAGGAGCACGGCGTGCCCGCATGGCAGCGCGACGTGCCGCTGCTGTTCGCGGGCGAGCGGCTCGTCTACGTGCCGCGGCTCGGCGTGAATCATGGCGACGGGCTTACCGGCGACGGGCTGACCGGCGACGGGCTCACCGCGGCCGGTGGCTGGCGCCGGATCGAATGGCGTCCCGATCTGCTGATCGCGTAGCGCCCGGATGCTTGCCGGCGCGTGATCGCGCGCCGGTTTTCACCATTTGGTAAACAGCGCCGGAACGCTTGCCGAACCGGCGAGCGGCTTGTCAAGCGGGCCTCTATCGGGTACGCTCGGTCGTTTGCTCGGCTCGATTTTTGAGCGATTTGTGCAGGTTTTCCGCGTGACGTACCCGGTTTGCGCGGCCTGATCGGCCTTCCGGGCAAAATCCGTCACGCTTGCGTGTTGCGTCCCAGCCGTCCCCCTCGTCGTCCGTCCACAGCCACAAGCCGCGTGACCGAACGGCAACGCGGCCTGCCCAGCGCGCCCGTGCGGCTTCTCCTTCAGTTCAGAACGACAATGGCACTCATCGTACACAAATACGGCGGCACTTCGATGGGCTCGGTCGAGCGCATCAAGAACGTCGCGAAACGCGTCGCAAAATGGCATCAGGCCGGGCACCAGATGGTGGTCGTGCCGTCCGCGATGTCCGGCGAAACCAACCGCCTGCTCGGGCTGGCGAAAGAGATTTCGAGCCAGCCGAGCCCGCGTGAGCTCGACATGATCGCGTCGACCGGCGAGCAGGTCAGCGTCGGCCTGCTGTCGATCGCACTGCAGGAAATCGGCGTCGAGGCCGTGAGCTATGCCGGCTGGCAAGTGCCGATCAAGACGGACAGCGCGTTCACGAAGGCGCGCATCCACTCGATCGACGACGAGCGCGTCAAGGCCGATCTGAACGCCGGCAAGGTCGTGATCATCACGGGCTTCCAGGGCGTCGATCCGGACGGCCACATCACGACGCTGGGCCGCGGCGGCTCGGACACGTCGGCGGTGGCGGTCGCGGCGGCGCTGGCTGCCGAAGAGTGCCTGATCTACACGGACGTCGACGGCGTCTACACGACCGACCCGCGCGTGGTCGAAGAGGCGCGACGCCTCGATCGCGTGACGTTCGAGGAAATGCTGGAAATGGCGAGCCTCGGCTCGAAGGTCCTGCAGATCCGCTCGGTCGAATTCGCCGGCAAATACCAGGTGAAGACGCGTGTGCTGTCGAGCCTGACCGATCCGCTGATTGCGCTCGACGAAGAAATGCGCTCGGGCACCCTGATTACTTTTGAAGAAGACGAGACCATGGAAAAGGCAGTCATTTCCGGCATCGCGTTCCAGCGCGACGAAGCACGCATTGCGGTGATGGGCGTGCCCGACAAGCCGGGCATCGCGTATCAGATCCTCGGCCCGGTCGCCGACGCGAACGTCGACGTCGACATGATCATCCAGAACCAGAGCGTCGAAGGGAAGACGGACTTCACGTTCACGGTCGGCCGCGGCGACTACCAGAAGGCGATGGACATCCTGACCAACCAGGTGCAGGGGCATGTCAGCGCCGAGCGCGTGCAGGGCGACCCGAAGGTGTCGAAGGTGTCGGTCGTCGGCGTCGGCATGCGCTCGCACGTCGGTGTCGCGAGCAAGATGTTCCGCACGCTGTCGGAAGAGGGCATCAACATCCAGATGATCTCGACGTCCGAAATCAAGATTTCGGTGCTGATCGACGAGAAATACATGGAGCTGGCCGTCCGCGCGTTGCACAAGGCATTCGAACTCGACCAGGCTGCGTGAATTTTTTTGTGATGCATTGAAGAAAATGCATCGCGGAAATTGACGCACGGTTCGAAACCCTATATTATCTCGTTCTCGTCGCACTGCCTCCCTGGTGCGAGCGAAAGTTTGGGAGACGTGGCCGAGAGGTCGAAGGCACTCCCCTGCTAAGGGAGCATCTGGGCCAAAACCTGGATCGAGGGTTCGAATCCCTCCGTCTCCGCCAAAAGCGGTGACAAAGCCCCGCAAGTTCTCGGACTTGCGGGGCTTTTTCTTTTCCGCGCGCCGTTTCCGGTTCGGCGCTCGCCGTCGTGCTTCGTCCGGACAGCCAATCAATGCTCGACTTCAGCGACGCCGATGCGCTAAATAGACGTATCGCCTCGCACGGCTCACATTGGAGTTCCGGCACGCATGCATTCCGTCCTGACCATCGTTTCGCATCGGCCTGTCGACGGGCTCGTCGCGAATCACGCGTGCTACGCGCACGAGCACGGCTACCAGCATGCGATCGTCGACGGCACGCACGTGTACGGCGAGCGCCAGCAGGTGCTGCACAAGTACCACGCGATCGTCGCGCAGCTCGTCGCGATGGAGGAGGGCGCGCTGCTGCTCGTGCTCGATCCGTTCTCGATCGTGTTCGGCCGGCATGCGCTTGCCGATGTCGCGGACGGTTACGATGCGATCGTCACGACGCAGACGCCGCAGTCGCCGTTGCCGGCGGCGAGCGGCATGATCTTTCGCAACGTGCCCGACGTGCGCGAACACTTGCGTGCGTTGACGGTCGAGCTGGGCAAGTGGGCGATGCGTCTGCCCGAGCGGCAGCACGCGTGCGAGGCGACGCTGCTGGCGGAGCACTTCCCGCCGCTGCCGTTCGACCGACCGCTCGCGAACGGCCATTACGCGTCGGCGCAGACGGTGTGGCGTGACGGTCACGCGATCGACGTGGTCGTCGGCGCGCAGCCGCTCGTCGCGCATCACGCGCCCGAATGGCGGCAGGTCGACGGTGAGTGGGCGCCGACACCCGACTACGACTTTCGCTACGTGCTCGCGCTCGTCGACGATGCGGCGCGCGTGCGGCACGGCGGGCAACCGCGCGCGATGGACGACTGGCGCGCCGCGCAGCAGCGCACGCGCGAGCCGGCGCGGCATCTGAACCCGCACGCCGACATCGCGTTCGTGAGCCTGCACACGTCGCACATCGCCGGCTACGGCGATATTCACGAAGAGAACTTCGTTCGCTATTGCGCGCGACACGGCTATGCGTATCACGCGTATCGCGAGCCGCCTGCATTCGTGCCGGCCGGCGTCGATGCGAACTGGGCGAAGCTGCACCTGATCCGCGAACATCTGCCGGATCATGCATTCGTGTTCTGGGTCGACGCCGACGTGCTCGCGATCGACCAGCGTCAGACGGTCGAGCGCGTGATCGCCGGGCGGGATTTCGTGATCGGCACCGACCACACGGCGTGGGCGATCAACTCGTGCATGATCGGCGTGCGCAACGTCGCGCCGATGCGCGAACTGGTCGAGCGCATCTGCGCGCGCATCGAGAGCTTCGACGACCGGTCGTCGGTGTATGCGAGCGGCGGCGATCAGCAGGCGATCTACGTCGAACTGCTGCAGGCCGGCATGATCGACGCGCGCTACGTCGTCGACGCGATGTCGCTCGCATCGTCGCCGGTCTATGCGACGCGCGACAGCCGCTTCGTTCATTTCCCCGCGCAGCACAACCACTATCGCGCGGTCACGATGCGCGTGTGGGACCGGCTGAGCCACGAGCGCTGATGCCCGGGATGCACGCGATGCGCGGCACGGGCGCACATCACGATCGCGGCGATCGGCATCCGTCGAAATAAAAACGAAAGTATCGGTGTAAGGAACGACCTGCCCGCAGGCATCGTTCCCTTCATGTTGTGACGGCGCGCTGAAACAGCCGCGCTTCGTCACAAATGCGGCATCGCATCGATTCGAATGACCCACACAGCGTCGCAATACAAAAAATTACGCAGAAAAATCAGGCCTCTATCCGTGTGTCGTGAAACGAAGCTCTGCTGCGCTGCAAAAAATATTCAATCGCCGTATGCTGGTTAACCCGATTGCGCTTGAGCGGCGTCAAGCTTTGCCCTGATTCCGCTTTACATTTTGCCAACATTGGCGATCCACGAAATCTATCTGTCGATTTGATTTCGTTCCCTTCGTCACGCCTGTCCCCGATGCAGCGCGCGACCTTCTCAAGGCCTGTTGACATGCAAGACTTTCCCTTTCTGAGCCTGGCGATCTGGGCTCCGATCCTGTTCGGCGCGTGCCTGCTGCGCGCCGGTTCCGACCGTCATCCGCACCGCACGAGACTGATCGCGCTCGTCGGTGCGGTGGCGGGGCTCGCCGCCGTCGTGCCGCTCGTCGCCGGCTTCGACTCGCACTCGGCCGCGATGCAGTTCGCGGAAACGCGCGACTGGCTGGCCGCGTTCCATGCCGGCTGGCGCGTCGGGATCGACGGCGCATCGCTGTGGCTCGTCGTGCTGACCGCGTTCACGACGCTGGTCGTCGTGATCGCATCGTGGGAATCGGTCACGGTGCGCGTCGCGCAGTACTACGCGTCGTTCCTGATCCTGTCGGGGCTGATGATCGGCGTGTTCGTCGCACAGGACGGGCTGCTGTTCTTCATCTTCTTCGAGGCGACACTGATTCCGCTGTACCTGCTGATCGGCACGTGGGGCAGGGAGCATCGCGTGTACGCGGCCGTGAAGTTCTTCTTCATCTCGTTCGCCGGTTCGCTGCTGCTGCTGATGGCGATGCTGTACCTGTTCGCGAAGTCGCATACGTTCGACATGAACGCATGGCGCACGCTGCAGCTCGGCTTCGCGCCGCAGCTGCTGGTGTTCCTCGGCTTCTTCGCCGCGTTCGCGGTCAAGGTGCCGATGTGGCCGGTCCACACGTGGCTGCGCGACGTGTACACGGACGGCCCGACCGGCGCCGCGCTGATGCTCGCGATGCTCAAGCTCGGCGGCTACGGCTTCCTGCGCTTCGCGCTGCCGATCACGCCGGACGCGAGCCACTTCTTCGCGCCGGCGGTGATCGCGCTGTCGCTGTTCGCGATCGTCTACGCTAGCCTGATCGCGCTCGCGCAGACCAATCTCGGCAAGCTGCTCGCGTATTCGACGGTCGCGCACATGGGGATCGTCACGCTCGGGCTGTTCCTGTTCAACCGGATCGGCGTCGAGGGCGCGATCGTGCAACTCGTGTCGTACGGCTTCGTCGCGGGCGCGATGCTGCTGTGCGTGAGCGTGCTGGTCGATCGCACGAAGCAGCGCGAGATTGCCGCCTACGGCGGCGTGGCCGGCGTGATGCCGCGCTTCGCGACGTTCGCGGTGCTGTTCGCGATGGCCAACGTCGGCCTGCCGGGCACGTCGGGCTTCGTCGGCGAGTTCATGGTCATCATGGGCGCGATCCGCGTGAACTTCTGGATCGGCGCGATCGCGGCGCTCACGCTGATCCTCAGCGCGTCGTACACGCTGTGGATGGTCAAGCGCGTCGTGTTCGGCAAGGTCGCCAGCGAGCGCGTTGCGAAGCTCGCCGATCTCAGCCGCCGCGAGATCGTGATGTTCGCGTCGCTCGCGCTGATCGTGCTGATGGTCGGCGTCGATCCGAAGCCGTTTACCGACGCGATCGATCCGACCGTCGGCCGGCTGATCCAGGACGCGAGCCATTCGAAGGTGCCGGCCCGCGACGGCGGCGCGCCCGCGCAACCGGCGTACATGGCATCGGTGCACGACTGATCGCGTGACGCCGTGCAGACGGGTCCGCATCGCGCGACGATGCGGCCGCCGTCGCACGCGCATCCACCGGCGCGGCGGCACGCGCGAGCGCGCGTCGACGGCCGGTCTGCGGCCGGCTTGCGGCCATCTTCCGGCCGCGTGAAATCGCCCCGCGACAATCTGTCTCACAGCAGATTTTGCAATGATGATTTGCCGCATCCGCCGGTTTTTCATCGCGCCCGCGCGACGTATGATTCGGCCACTTTCGTGGATCGAATGCGCATCGGGCATACGCAACGGATTCAATGACCCTCGGGCTGTGTGATGAAAAGAAGAGCTTCAAAAGGCTGGACGGCGCTGATGTCGATCGGCGCGGCGTTGAGCCTGTCAGGCTGTAATTTAGACGTACTAAATCCGAAAGGAAGCGTCGGGGCCGCCGAAAAGGCGCTGATCGCGACCTCGACATGGGCGATGCTGATCGTCGTCGTGCCGGTGATCCTGCTCACGCTGTGGTTCGCGTGGCGTTACCGCGCATCGAACCGCAACGCCACCTATGCGCCGAACTGGTCGCACTCGACCGCGATCGAGGTCGTGATCTGGACGGTGCCGACGCTGATCATCCTGTTCCTCGGCGTGCTCACGTGGAAAACCACGCACGAGCTCGATCCGTACAAGCCGCTCGAGTCGTCGGTGAAGCCGATCGACGTCGAGGTCGTCGCGCTCGACTGGAAATGGCTGTTCATCTATCCGGAGCTCGGCATCGCGTCGGTGAACCAGCTCGCGATTCCGGTCGGCACGCCGGTGAACTTCCGCATCACGTCGGATTCGGTGATGAATTCGTTCTTCATTCCGCAGCTCGGCGGCCAGGTCTACGCGATGGCCGGCATGCAGACGCGCCTGCATCTGATCGCCGACGAAGCCGGCGACTACGCGGGCACGTCCGCCAACTTCAGCGGCCGCGGCTTCTCCGACATGAAGTTCCGCACGCTCGCCGAGCCGCGCGAGCAGTTCGACGCGTGGGTGCAGAAGGTCAAGGCGTCGCCCGACCGGCTCGACGCGACCGTGTACGGCACCGTCGCGCAGCCGAGCGAGAAGGCGCCCGTGCGCTACTTCTCGTCGGTCGATCCGCGGCTCTTCCACAACATCATCGCGAAATACAACGATGGCCACGTCCTTGACCTGAAGGACGCCGCCTGCGGCACGAAGGGGTAACGCATGTTCGGCAAACTCACACTATCGGCGATCCCGTTCGATCAGCCCATCATCATGGGGGCAGGCGTCTTCATGGGGCTCGTCGTGCTGGGCATTCTCGCCGCGCTGACGATCACCGGCCGCTGGAAGTGGCTGTGGACGGAATGGCTGACGACGGTCGACCACAAGAAACTCGGCGTGATGTACATCATCGTCGCGCTGATCATGCTGCTGCGCGGCTTCGCCGACGCGATCATGATGCGCATGCAGCTCGCGCTCGCGTACAACGCGCCGGGCTATCTGCCGCCGCACCACTATGACCAGGTGTTCACGGCACACGGCGTGATCATGATCTTCTTCATGGCGATGGTGTTCATGGTCGGCCTGATGAACCTGGTCGTGCCGCTGCAGATCGGCGCGCGCGACGTCGCGTTCCCGTTCATCAATTCGCTGTCGTTCTGGATGACGGCGGTCAGCGCGATCCTGATCAACGTGTCGCTCGTGATCGGCGAATTCGCGCAAACGGGCTGGCTCGCGTATCCGCCGTTGTCGGAGCTGCAGTTCAGTCCGGGGGTAGGGGTCGACTACTATCTTTGGGCGCTGCAGATCTCGGGCGTCGGCACGCTGCTGACCGGCGTGAACTTCTTCGTGACGATCATCAAGATGCGCGCGCGCGGCATGACGCTGATGAAGATGCCGGTGTTCACGTGGACGGCGCTCTGCACGAACGTGCTGATCATGGCGTCGTTCCCGATCCTGACCGCGACGCTCGCGCTGCTCGGCCTCGACCGTTACCTCGGCATGCACTTCTTCACGAACGAAGCCGGCGGCAACGCGATGCTGTACCTGAACCTGATCTGGGCGTGGGGCCATCCGGAGGTGTACATCCTGATCCTGCCCGCGTTCGGCATCTTCTCGGAAGTCATCGCGACGTTTTCGAAGAAGCCGCTGTTCGGCTACAAGACGATGGTGTACGCGACCTGCGCGATCATGGTGCTGTCGTTCCTCGTGTGGCTGCATCACTTCTTCACGATGGGCTCCGGTGCGAACGTGAACGCGTTCTTCGGGATCATGACGATGATCATCGCGATCCCGACCGGCGTGAAGGTGTTCAACTGGCTGTTCACGATGTATCGCGGCCGGATCGAATTCACGACGCCCGTGCTGTGGACGATCGGCTTCATGGTCACCTTCACGCTCGGCGGCATGACCGGCGTGATGATGGCGATCCCGGGCGCGGACTTCGTGCTGCACAACAGCCTGTTCCTGATCGCGCACTTCCACAACGTGATCATCGGCGGCGTGCTGTTCGGCTATCTCGCGGGCTTCAACTACTGGTTCCCGAAGGCGTTCGGCTTCAAGCTGAACGAGAAGCTCGGCAAGGCCGCGTTCTGGTTCTGGCAGGTGGGCTTCTACGTCGCGTTCGTGCCGCTCTACGTGCTCGGCTTCATGGGCATGACGCGCCGCCTGAACCACTACGACAACCCGGCGTGGCATCCGTGGCTGCTGGTCGCCGCGTTCGGCGCCGTGCTGATCGCGATCGGCATCGCGTGCCAGTTGCTGCAACTGGTCGTCAGCATCCGCAACCGCAACCTGCCGGAATACCGCGACACCACGGGCGATCCGTGGGGCGGCCGCACGCTGGAATGGGCGACCTCGTCGCCGCCGGCCGACTACAACTTCGCGGTGATCCCGCAGGTGCGCACGCTCGACGCGTACGCCGACATGAAGGCGCGCGGCGACGGCCGGCCGAACCCGGCGGCGATCCGCGACGT
This sequence comes from Burkholderia sp. SR8, assembly GCF_052851275.1. Taxonomy (NCBI): domain Bacteria; kingdom Pseudomonadati; phylum Pseudomonadota; class Betaproteobacteria; order Burkholderiales; family Burkholderiaceae; genus Burkholderia; species Burkholderia sp. SR8. The sequence continues at coordinate 296,977 of NZ_JAULUC010000001.1, read as the reverse complement.
CCACATGCCGTCGAATACGTGTGCGGGTCTCGTGGTCGCGGTGTTCAGCCTGGTGCTCGGCTTTGCGCTGGTGTGGCACATCTGGTGGATGGCGATCGGCGGCCTCGCGGGCATCGTCGCGACGCTCGTGGTCTACAGCTCGCGTGACAACGACGGCTACTACATCCCGGCGACGAAGGTGCGCAAGATCGAAGAGAAGGAACCGGCGGCGCGCGTGGCCACGCGGGTCGACGACGTGGAACTGGAGGCCAACTGATGTTGCAGAAAACCTTGAGCGCAACCCTGCTCGAGCACGACGACCATCCGCCGTCGCATTCGGTGTTCGGCTTCTGGCTGTACCTGATGACCGACTGCGTGATCTTCGCGGCGCTGTTCGCGACGTTCGCGGTGCTCGGCAACCAGTACGCGGGCGGTCCGACCGCGAAGGACCTGTTCGACATTCCGGGCGTCGCGGTCGAAACCGCCGCGCTGCTGCTGTCGAGCATCACGTACGGCTTCGCGATGCTGGCCGCGTACAAGCAGCGGCGCGGCGCGCTGCTCGCGTGGCTCGCGGTCACGTTCGTGCTCGGCGCGGCGTTCCTCGCGATGGAACTGCGCGAGTTCTCGCACCTGATCGCGCAAGGCGCGGGCCCGCAGCGCAGCGCGTTCCTGTCGGCGTTCTTCACGCTGGTCGGCACGCACGGGCTGCACGTGACGGCAGGCCTCGTGTGGATGATCGTGCTGGCCGCGCAGATCGTATTGCGCGGCGGCGACCTGACCGATCGCGACCTGCGGCGCCTCACGTGCCTGAGCCTCTTCTGGCACTTCCTCGACATCGTGTGGATCTGCGTGTTTTCCTTTGTCTATCTCGCGAGCGTGATCTAAATGGCCCATTCGCATTCGTCTCAACTCGAAGAAGGGCACGGCAGCGTCGGCGGCTATGTCGCCGGGTTCATCCTGTCGGTGCTGCTGACGGCCGCGTCGTTCGGCCTCGTGATGGGCGGCGTGCTGTCGCCGCACGCGTCGCTGATCGCGCTCGCCGCGCTCGCGTTCGTGCAGATCGTCGTGCACCTCGTGTACTTCCTGCACATGAACGGTTCGTCCGGCCAGCGCTGGAACGTGATGGCGTTCAGCTACACGGTGCTGACCGCGGCGATCCTGATCGTCGGCACGCTGTGGGTGATGCACAACGTCAGCATGAACATGATGTCGCGCTGAGCGGCATCGCGGCGCAGCGCCGCCGATCATGAAGAAGCGGCACGCGTGTGCCGCTTTTTTTTCGCCCGGCGGATAGATACCGGATGCCTGCGTGCGCCTTCGGCAGGGTCCTGCGGACGGCGCCGGGCCGCCGGAAGCAGTATGATTCGGCGCGCCTGGCGCGCGCTTCCGCGGCGTATCGCGCGCGAATGCCGCGCGCGGCGCGCGGGAAGGGCGCGGCCGCCGCTGCGGACCGCCAATTGTTACAAGACGTTAGCGAGCGGTTCCGGTCGCGATGCCGCGCATCAGTTCTTACAAACTTGAAATATGCGGCGGCGGTGCCAGCCGTTATAGTCGAATCACACATGAAACAACTCGAAGAGGAATCCATGAAGACTTTGCGTGTTGCGTCGCTCTTGACCGGTATGACGGCCTTGCTCGTGTCGGGCGCAGCAATGGCGGGAGTCAATGTCGGGATCAACGTCGGCGTGCCGGCTCCGGTCTACGTCGCACCCGCGCCCGTGTATGCGCCGCCGCCTCCGCCGGTCGTCTACCAGCCGGCGCCTGTCTACGCACCGGCGCCCGTCTATGCGCCGGCACCGGCGATCGTGATCGGCTGGCACGGCGACCGCTACTGGGACGGCCGCCGCTACTGGGGCCGCGACGAGTGGTATCGCCATCACGGCCGCGGCTGGGGCGGCGATCGCGGTCACTGGGACAACGGCCGCCACAACGGCTGGCGCTGACCGGCTTGCGGTGCACGCGTCAGGCGTGCATGCATCGGAACAAGAACCGCCCGCGTGGCGGTTTTTCTTTTTGCGCGCGCGGCGTGCGTGCGGACCGCGCGACGCGCCGGCGCCACGCATGAAAACCGGCGATCTGGCTCGACGTCGAATTGAATGGGTAGAATCGACCCACGTTCTATCTCAAAATTGACCGACAGGGCCTCTATGACGAAGGGTTCGCCCCGGGCCGCCGCCGCGCGCATCCGCTTCGGCGCCGCGCACGCGGTACGGGCCGCCGGCCGCACGGCGGCAGTATGGGCAATACAGGCGGTGCTGGCCGCGACGGCCGCACACGCGGCCTATGCGATCGCGCAGTACGGCGAGCCGAAGTATCCGCCGGGCTTCAGGCATTTCGACTACGTGAACCCGGACGCGCCGAAAGGCGGCACGCTGGTGCTCGCGAACCCGAGCCGGCTGACGTCGTTCGACAAGTTCAATCCGTTCACGATGCGCGGCAACCCGGCGCCGGGCATCGACATGCTGTTCGAGAGCCTCGCGACCGGCAGCTCGGATGAGCCGGCGTCCGCGTACGGATTGCTCGCCGACGACATCGACGTTGCACCGGACCGTCGCTCGGTCACGTTCCACCTGAACCCGCGTGCGCGCTTCTCGAACGGCGATCGTGTCACGGCCGACGACGTCAAGTTCTCGTTCGACACGCTCAAGAGCAAGCAGGCCGCGCCGCAGTTCGGCGCGTACTTCGCCGAAATCACGCAGGCCGTGGTGGTCGATCCCGCGACCGTGCGCTTCGAATTCCACAGCGCGAACCGCGAGTTGCCGCTGATCGCCGGCGGCGTGCCGGTGTTCTCGCGCAAGTGGGGGCTGCGCGCGGACGGCTCGCGCATTCCGTTCGACCAGATCGCGTTCGAGCAGCCGATCGGCAGCGGTCCGTACCTGATCGACCACTACGACAACGGCCGCACGATCACGTACCGGCGCAACCCCGCGTACTGGGGTGCCGACCTGCCGGTGCGGGTCGGCACCAACAACTTCGAGCGGATCGTCTACAAGCTGTACGGCGACGGCGTCGCGCGGCTCGAGGCGTTCAAGGCCGGCGAGTACGACGTGCTGGTCGAGTACATCGCGCGCAACTGGACGCGGCGCGACGTCGGCAAGCGCTTCGACAGCGGCGAGCTCGTCAAGCGCGAATTCCGCCAGCACAACGGCGCCGGCATGCAGGGCTTCTTCATGAACCTGCGCCGCCCGCTGTTCCGCGACGTGCGCGTGCGCCAGGCGCTCGACCTCGCGTTCGACTTCGAATGGCTGAACCGCCAGCTGTTCTATGGCGCGTACACGCGCCTCGACAGCTATTTCGCCGACACCGACCTGCAGGCGACCGGCACGCCGGGCCCGGGAGAACTGAGGCTGCTCGAGCCGCTGCGCGCGCAGCTCGACCCGGCCGTGTTCGGGCCGATGGTCACGCAACCGAGCACGAACCCGCCCGGCTCGCTGCGCGCGAACCTGCTGAAAGCCCGCGCGCTGCTCGCGCAGGCCGGCTGGACCTACCGCGACGGCGCGCTGCGCAACGCGCAGGGCGAGCCGTTCACGTTCGAGATCCTCGACGACTCGGGCGCGTCGATGCAAGGCGTCGTGACCGCGTATCAGCGCAATCTCGCGAAGCTCGGCATCGACGCGCGCTTTCGCACGGCCGACTACGCGCTGCTGCAAAAGCGGCTCGACGCGTTCGACTACGACATGACGACGGTGCGCCTGCCGGGCGTGCAGGTGCCGGGCGCCGAGCAATACTCGCGCTACGCGAGCAAGTTCGCGGACGAACCGGGCTCCGACAACCTGATCGGCCTGAAGTCGCCGGCGGTCGACACGCTGCTGCACGCGCTCGGCGCCGCGCAGACGCGCGAGGAGCTGCTCGACGCGACGCATGCGCTCGACCGCGTGCTGATGCACGGCTACTACGCGGTGCCGCAGTGGTACAGCACCACGCACCGGATCGCGTACAAGCGCACGCTCGGCTATCCGCAGACGCTGCCGCTGTACTATTCGGCCGAGGGCTGGGTCGTGTCGACCTGGTGGGCCAAGCCCGATCACTGAAGCCTGCCGGCCCTTCGTTCAACCCAGCCTGACGATCGCGAGTCGACGCCTTATGTGGAGCTACATCCTCAAACGCCTGCTGCTGATGATCCCGACGCTCGTCGGCGTGCTCACGCTCACGTTCGCCGTGATCCAGTTCGTGCCCGGCGGCCCGGTCGAGCAGGCCGTGCAGGAACTGCGCAAGGGCGCGACGGAGCAGGGCGCGGCACCGTTCGGGATGCGCGCGCATACCGGCGTCGACGCGCAACAGCTCGCGCAGCTCAAGGCGCTGTACGGCTTCGACAAGCCGCCGCTCGAGCGCTACTGGCTGATGCTGAAGCGCTTCGCGCGCTTCGATCTCGGCGAAAGCTACTTTCGCCATCAGAGCGTGTGGTCGCTGATCGTGCAGAAGCTGCCGGTATCGATCAGCATCGGACTGTGGACGTTCTTCGTCACCTACCTGATCTCGGTGCCGCTCGGCATCGCGAAGGCCGTGCGCAACGGCTCGCCGTTCGACGTCGCGACGAGCCTCGTCGTGCTGGTCGGCTATGCGATCCCGGGCTTCGTGCTCGGCGTGCTGCTGCTCGTGCTGTTCGGCGGCGGCTCGTTCTGGCAGCTGTTTCCGCTGCGCGGCCTCACGTCGGACAACTTCGCGCAGCTGTCGCTCGCCGGCAAGGTGCTCGATTACCTGTGGCACATCGCGCTGCCGATCACCGCGTCGGTCGTGGGCAGCTTCGCGGTCGTCACGATGCTCACGAAGAACGCGTTCCTCGACGAAATCCGCAAGCAGTACGTGCTGACCGCGCGCGCGAAAGGGCTCGCCGAACGCACCGTGTTGTGGAAGCACGTGTTCCGCAACGCGATGCTGCCGCTGATCGTCGGGTTCCCGGCCGCGTTCATCGGCGCGTTCTTCACCGGCAGCCTGCTGATCGAGACGCTGTTCTCGCTCGATGGCCTCGGGCTGCTGTCGTACGAATCGGTCATCAGGCGCGACTATCCGGTCGTGCTCGGCACGCTGTACCTGTTCACGCTGATCGGGCTCGCAACGAAACTGATCTCCGACCTCTGCTACGTGTGGGTCGACCCGCGCATTCAATTCGACAACCTGGAGCGCTGACATGAAACCGTCCGCCCGCACGCCGCTTGCCGGCGCGTCCATCTGCATGCCCGCGCTCGCCGGGCGAGGTGCGCGATGAACCGGGCCGTCGTGTCGTCCCGCATCGACGCCGCGCGTGCGCGCGTGTCGCCGTCGCCCGCACGCCGCGTGTGGCAGCGCTTTCGCCAGCAGCGCCTCGGCTACTGGAGCTTCGTGATCTTCGTCGTCGCGTTCGCAGCCAGCCTCGCGGCGCCGCTGTGGTCGAACGACAAGCCGCTCGTCGTGCGCTACGACGGTCAATACTATTTCCCGATGTTCCATGCGTACCCGGAGACGACCTTCGGCGGCGACTTCCCGACGCCGGCCGACTATCTCGATCCGTACGTGCGCAAGCGGCTCGACGCGCCGGGCAACTTCGTCGTCTATCCGCCGAACCGCTATTACTACGACACGCTGAACTACTTCTCGAGCGCGCCGAACCCGGCGCCGCCGTCGCGCGCGAACTGGCTCGGCACCGACGCGCAAGGCCGCGACCTGCTCGCGCGGCTCGTGTACGGGTTCCGCGTGTCCGTCGAGTTCGGGTTGATCCTGACCGCGATCGGCACGCTGCTCGGCATCGCCGCGGGCGCGGTGCAGGGCTTCTTCGGCGGGCGCATCGACATCGTCGGGCAGCGACTGATCGAGATCTGGAGTTCGCTGCCCGAGCTGTACCTGCTGATCATCTTCGCGTCGATCTTCGAGCCGAGCTTCCTGCTGCTGATCGTGCTGCTGTCGCTGTTCGGCTGGATCGGCCTCGCCGACTACGTGCGCGCCGAGTTCCTGCGCAACCGCACGCAGGACTACGTGCGCGCGGCCCGTGCGATGGGCCTCACGAACTGGCAGATCATCTGGCGCCACGTGCTGCCGAACAGCCTGACGCCCGTGATCACGTTCCTGCCGTTCCGGATGAGCGGCGCGATCCTCGCGCTCACGAGCCTCGACTTTCTCGGGCTCGGCGTGCCGCCGCCGACGCCGAGCCTCGGCGAGCTGCTCGCACAGGGCAAGGGCAATCTCGACGCATGGTGGATCTCGCTGTCGACGTTCGGCGTGCTGGTCGCGACGCTGCTGCTGCTGACGTTCATGGGCGACGCGCTGCGCAACGCGCTCGATACGCGGATCGCCGACTCGGTGCGCGCGGCGGGAGGGCAGCGATGAGCGAGCCGATCGTAGCGAACGCGGGCGAACCGCTGTTGTCGCTCGAGCATCTGCACGTACGCTTCGGCGACACGGTGGCCGTCGACGACGTGACGCTCGCGATCGGCCGCGGCGAGCGCGTCGCGCTCGTCGGCGAGTCGGGGTCGGGCAAGAGCGTGACCGCGCTGTCGATCCTGCGGCTGCTGCGCGACGCCGACGTGAGCGGCACGATCCGCTTCGCCGGGCACGACCTTGCCGGCAACAGCGAGCGCGAGATGCGCGGGCTGCGCGGCTCGGACATCGCGATGATCTTCCAGGAGCCGATGACGGCGTTGAATCCGCTCTATACGATCGGCGCGCAGATCGGCGAGACGATCGTGCTGCACGACGGCGTGTCGGCGGCCGACGCGCGCAAGCGCGCGGTCGCGCTGCTCGCACGCACGGGGATCGCCGAGCCGGAGAAGCGCGTCGACAGCTATCCGCATCAGTTGTCGGGCGGCCAGCGGCAGCGCGCGATGATCGCGATGGCGCTCGCGTGCCGGCCGCGCCTCCTGCTCGCCGACGAGCCGACCACCGCGCTCGACGTGACGATCCGCGCGCAGATCGTCGACCTGCTGCTCGAACTGCAGCGCGAGGAGGCGGAAAAGCGCGGGATGGCGATCCTGTTGATCACGCACGACCTGAATCTCGTGCGGCACTTCGCGGACCGGGTCGCGGTGATGGAGCGCGGCAGGCTGGTCGAAAGCGGGCCGGTCGAGCGGATCTTCGCGGAACCGGAGCATCCGTATACGCGACGGCTCCTGAACAGCCGGCCGCAACGCACGGTCGCGCCGGTGCTGCCGATCGCGCCGGTCGTGCTCGACGCGCGCCACGTCACCGTGCAGTTCGCGCGCAAGCGGCCGGGTCTGGCCGGGTGGTTCGGCACCGCGCCGGTGACGGCGGTCGCGGACGTGTCCGTATCGGTGCGGCAGGGCGAGACGCTCGGCATCGTCGGCGAATCCGGCTCCGGGAAGTCGACGCTCGCGATGGCGCTGCTCGGCCTGCAAAGGACGACGCACGGCGAGATCGAGTTCCAAGGGCGCGCGCTGTCGACCTATCGCGGCCGCGAACAGACCGCGCTGCGCTCGAACATGCAGGTCGTCTTTCAGGACCCCTTCAGCTCGCTGTCGCCGCGCCATACGATCGAGCGGATCGTCGGCGAAGGGCTCGAACTGCATCGCCCCGACCTGACGCCCGACGCGCGCCGCGCGAAGTCGCTGGCCGTGCTGCGCGAAGTCGGCCTCGACCGCACGGTGCTGCATCGCTATCCGCACGAATTCTCCGGCGGCCAGCGCCAGCGGATCGCGATCGCGCGCGCGCTGGTGCTGGAGCCGCGCATCCTGATCCTGGACGAACCGACGTCGGCGCTCGACGTGTCGATCCAGCAGCAGGTGCTGAAACTGCTCGCGAATTTGCAACAGAAATACAACCTCGGCTATGTATTCATCAGCCACGACCTGGAGGTGATCGGCGCGATGGCGCACCGGGTCGCCGTGATGCAGGACGGGGCCGTCGTCGAGTCGGGCGAGGTCGCCGACATCTTCGGGAGACCGTCACATCCTTACACACAAAAGCTGTTGAAAGCGGTCTGGAAAGCGTGATAGGCGTCCAATGGTCTGACCTTCTCGATTGTATTTTTTAATTTGTTTTGACAAACGATTACGCGCTGGCTAGTATCGACCGAAATTTTCCGCCAATCAGCTGATTTTTAAGCAAATTCCATCGACCAATGCAGCATCGATCCCTGACCCAGGCATGCGCGCGTACCTTCGCCGGGCTGTTCATCGGCGCCCTGTTCGCAGCAGCTCCCGGCGCGTTCGCCGACGAAGTCAGCAGTTTTAACCAGAATGCGACGAATTCGACTCAAATCGGGTCGGCTTCGTCTACTCAGCAGAGCACTGCGCAGCCGTCGAGCGGCGGTGCGAAGTCGTTCCTCGCCGGCATGGCGGGCAAGGCAGGCGACGTCGTCGTCGGCGCGCTCAACATGATCGGCGTGCGCTATCGCTGGGGCGGCAACTCGCCGGATTCGGGGCTCGACTGCAGCGGTTTCGTCCGCTACGTGTTCCAGGACACGCTCGGCATGTCGCTGCCGCGTCGCGCGGAAGAGATGAGCCGCGTCGGCGAGAAGGTCAGCATGAGCAACCTGAAGCCGGGCGACCTCGTGTTCTTCAACACGATGCGCCGCACGTTCTCGCACGTCGGCATCTACATCGGCGACAACAAGTTCGTGCATTCGCCGTCGACGGGCAGCACGATTCGCGTCGACGATCTCGACAGCGGCTATTGGGAAAAGCGGTTCACCGGCGCGCGCCGCATCGAATCGGAGTTTCCGATGAAGGCCGACGACCTGCGCCAGCGCGTGCGCGCGACGATCGGCGACGACGCAGCGAACGGCAGCAACTGACGCTCGCCGGCGCGGCGCCGGATCAACGAAACCCTGTCACCGGAAGGCGGCAGGGTTTTTTGTTTTGGGAAACGGGAAATGGCGCACGCGGCCGGGCGCGGTCACGCGCCGCGTACCGCGATGCGTTCCGCTTTACGCGGCCGCGACGCCGCGGGCTGCCGCGAGCTTGCGCTGCAGCTCGGGCATGATGCGCGCGACGGCTTCCTCGCCCGCGAGGATCGCCGCGTTGCGCTGGTTGAAGTCGCTGCCGCCCATCGCCGCGAGGTTCGGGCGGATCACGACGTCCGCGTACTTGTCGAGCTCGTAGGTCTTGATCGTCTGGCCCATGATCGTGAAGGTCTGCAGCAGCATCTCGATCGGGTTGTTGGTCGCCGCGCCGTCCGGGCGCGACGAGATGTCGACCGCGATCACGAAGCTCGCGCCCATCTTGCGTGCGAACGACGCGGGCACCGGGCTCACGAGGCCGCCGTCGACGTACTCGCGGTTGCCGATCTTCACGGGCTCGAACACCGACGGCACGCTGCACGACGCGCGCACCGCGAGCCCCGTATTGCCCTGCTGGAACAGGATCGGCTGGCCGTTCTGCAGGTCGGTCGCGACGATGCCGAGCGGCTTGGCCATCTTCTCGATCGGCCGGTTGTTGAGCGCCTTGTTCAGGAAGTTCTGCAGCGCGACGCCCTGCAGCAGCCCGCGCGAGCGGAACGGCAGCGCCCAGTCGCTGATCGCCGCCTGGTCCATGTCGAGCGCGATCTTGTTGATCTGCAGGCCGCTCATTCCCGATGCGTACAGCGCGCCGACCACCGAGCCCGCGCTCGTGCCCGCGACGATGTCGACCGGGATGCCGCGTGCTTCCAGCGCCTTCAGCACGCCGATGTGCGAGAAGCCGCGCGCGGCGCCGCCGCCGAGCGCGATGCCGATCTTCACGGGCTTCTCGTGCGATTGCGCGGAATTCGCGCCGTTGTCGGGGCGGGACTTGTCGCCGAACGACGTGCAGGCGGCGAGGCTGGCGGACGCGCACGCGATCGTGAAGCGGCGGCGCGACAGGCGAGGGGACGACATCGAATGGTTCTCCGGCGGCTTGGCGGCGGGCCGGGCGGCCCGCGGCGGCGATAGGTTCCGAGCGGCCGAGCGGCGGGATCCGGGCGGCCGGCGCGGCGCCGGCTGGCGGCCGCGGCGCGCACATCATAAAGCAAGCGGCGCGCTTGGCGCGAAGACCGGCGCGAGTATAATTCCGGCTTCTTTCCCGTTCCGGGCGCGGCCGGCCCCCTTGCTGTCCGGGCTGTCGCCGTCGATCCCGCGTCGAATCATTCATGCGCCCCAGGCGTTCGAGTTACCGTTTATGACCCGTCCTGTCCGTACCCGCTTCGCGCCGAGTCCCACCGGCTTCATCCACCTCGGCAACATCCGCTCCGCGCTCTATCCGTGGGCGTTCGCCCGCAAGATGAAAGGCACGTTCGTGCTGCGTATCGAGGACACCGACGTCGAACGCTCGTCGCAGGAAGCGGTCGACGCGATCCTCGAAGGGATGCAGTGGCTCGGCCTGGATTTCGACGAAGGCCCGATCTACCAGATGCAGCGGATGGATCGCTATCGCGAAGTGCTCGCGCAGATGCTCGAACAGGGCCTCGCGTACCCGTGCTACATGTCGGCCGAGGAACTCGACGCGCTGCGCGAACGCCAGCGCGAGGCCGGCCTGAAGCCGCGCTACGACGGCACGTGGCGTCCGGAGCCGGGCAAGGTGCTGCCCGAGCCGCCGGCCGGCGTGAAGCCGGTGCTGCGTTTCCGCAACCCGCTGACCGGCACGGTCGTGTGGGACGACGCGGTGAAGGGGCGTGTCGAGATCTCGAACGAGGAACTCGACGACCTCGTGATCGCGCGCCCGGACGGCACGCCGATCTACAACTTCTGCGTGGTCGTGGACGACATGGACATGAACATCACGCACGTGATCCGCGGTGACGACCACGTGAACAACACGCCGCGCCAGATCAACATCCTGCGCGCGCTCGGCGGCGAGCCGCCGGTCTATGCGCACCTGCCGACCGTGCTGAACGAGCAGGGCGAGAAGATGAGCAAGCGGCATGGCGCGATGAGCGTGATGGCCTATCGCGATGCGGGCTTCCTGCCGGAGGCCGTCGTCAACTATCTCGCGCGTCTCGGCTGGTCGCACGGCGACGCCGAAATCTTCTCGCGCGAACAGTTCGTCGAATGGTTCGATCTCGAGCATCTCGGCAAGTCGCCCGCGCAGTACGACCACAGCAAGCTGAGCTGGCTGAACGCGCACTACATCAAGGAAGCCGACAATGCACGCCTCGCCGGGCTCGCGAAGCCGTTCCTCGACGCGCTCGGCATCGACGACGCGGCGATTGCGACGGGCCCCGCGCTCGACGCGGTGGTCGGCCTGATGAAGGACCGTGCGACGACGGTCAAGGAGATCGCCGAGGGTGCCGCGATGTTCTACCGCGTGCCGGCGCCGGATGCCGATGCGCTCGCGCAGCACGTGACCGACGCGGTGCGCCCCGCGCTGGCCGACCTCGTCGCCGCGCTGAAGGCGGCCGACTGGACGAAGGAGGCGGTATCCGCCGCGCTGAAGGCGACGCTCGCGACGCACAAGCTCAAGATGCCGCAGCTCGCGATGCCGGTGCGCCTGCTGGTGGCGGGCACGACGCATACGCCGTCGATCGATGCGGTGCTCGTGCTGTTCGGCCGCGACGTCGTGGTGTCGCGTATCGAGGCTGCGCTGGCCTGAGGTTGCGGCCGTGCGAAGCCGCGAGCGCGTGATGTCGCGGCGGCTTCGCAAAAATTTCGCTCGAATCGCAAAAAGGGTATTTACAAGTTCAAATTCGGTCCATATAATCTCACTTCTGTTCTGCAAGGGGGTATAGCTCAGCTGGGAGAGCGCTTGCATGGCATGCAAGAGGTCAGCGGTTCGATCCCGCTTACCTCCACCATCAGAACAAAAAAGATTGATTTGCGAAGCAGCGGTAGCAGTAATAAATGCTTCACAAAATGATTTAAAGCAGTTAGAATTTCGGCCTTCGCTGTTGACGATGAGTGAATAGCGAAAGTCAGACAGATCTGAAAAGATCATGTCCCCTTCGTCTAGAGGCCTAGGACATCACCCTTTCACGGTGAGTACAGGGGTTCGAATCCCCTAGGGGACGCCAGATTCAGCGGCGTTTCGTAGAAGTGTCGCGAGGCTTGCAGGAACGTAACCGACGTCCTGCAGGTTGGGTAAGAAAGCTGGAGCGGTAGTTCAGTCGGTTAGAATACCGGCCTGTCACGCCGGGGGTCGCGGGTTCGAGTCCCGTCCGCTCCGCCAGAACGAAGCCCGTTCAAGACGTTTTTGAGCGGGCTTTTGTATTAAGGATGTAAGCAGTACGTTGTCCCCTTCGTCTAGAGGCCTAGGACATCACCCTTTCACGGTGAGTACAGGGGTTCGAATCCCCTAGGGGACGCCAGATTCAGCGGCGTTTCATGGAAGTGTCGCAACGCTTGCAGCGCATGAACGTGGTGCTGCAAGTGGTGGTGAAGAAAGCTGGAGCGGTAGTTCAGTTGGTTAGAATACCGGCCTGTCACGCCGGGGGTCGCGGGTTCGAGCCCCGTCCGCTCCGCCAGAACGAAGCCCGTTCAAATGAACGTTTTGAACGGGCTTTTACGTTAAAGATGTAAGCAGTACGTTGTCCCCTTCGTCTAGAGGCCTAGGACATCACCCTTTCACGGTGAGTACAGGGGTTCGAATCCCCTAGGGGACGCCAAGTTTCGGCGTCGTTCGAACAAACGATGCGCCGGCAGGAAGTAACCGACGCCTGCCAGGCAAGAAGCAAGACTGGAGCGGTAGTTCAGTCGGTTAGAATACCGGCCTGTCACGCCGGGGGTCGCGGGTTCGAGTCCCGTCCGCTCCGCCAGAAAATGAGAAAGCCCGCCTCGTGCGGGCTTTCTCATTTGCATTGTTGGTTGCGCGCGCTCGCGAGCGCGTGACTGCGGAGCGGAGGAAGCCGCCTGCGCGGCTTCCGGCGGGACTCGAAGGGTTGCGCGTGTACGCGCAACCGCGGCCTGCAGGATGTAGGCGAGTCCCGTCCGCTCCGCCAGAAAATGAAGAAGCCCGCCTCGTGCGGGCTTTTTCATTTGCGTCACCGAAAGCGCGCTTGCCGACCTTTCACCTACGTCGCCGCCCGGTACGCCGCTACGAGAAATTCGCGATTGCATCCACCCGCGACTGCGCTATCGTGGCGGAATGCGTTCTTGACCCCTGCGCGATGCTCGATCCGACCGACCTGCGACTGCTGTATCAGCTCCGGCCCGCGGAGCCTGGCGATTTCCCGTTTGCCGAGGCGCTGACGCACGGCAACATGGGCGGCTACTACAAGCGCCACGGGCTCGTCTGGCGCAGCGACCTGTTCTATGCGAGCTGGCGCGAATCCGAAAACTTCATCCTGGAAGCCGACGGCGAGCGCATCGGCGTGCTGCGCGTGACCGAGGAGGGCGATTCGCTGCACATCCGCGACGTGCAGATCGCGGCCGGCCATCGCGGGCAGGGCGCCGGCACCTACATGCTCGACATGTCGCACCGCTGGGCGCGCGCCCGCGGGCTGCACGAACTGCAATTGCGCGTGTTCGTCGACAATCCGGCCGCACGGCTCTACCAGCGGATGGGCTATCGCGTCACGGGGCCGAGGCTCGCGCAACTCGGATCGATCCGTCACATGGTGCGCGCGGTCTGAGCGCATGGCGGTACGACGCCGCGTATGCCACGCGAGCCGCTGCGGCGATCAGCGGGCGGCGCCGATCGCGTCGTCGCCGGCGGTGTCGTCGTCCGCGGCAATGCGGCCTTCCGCACCGCGATGTTCGTAGCCGCGCAGCATGAAGGCGCGCGGACTTTCGCCGAACGCGCGCCGGAACATCGCCGAAAATGCGCTCTGGCTCTGGTAGCCCAACTCGCGCGCGATGTGCGACAGCGGGCGTCCCTGGTTCAGCAGCGGAATCGCGCGCGCGAGCAGCGCCTGCTGCCGCCATTGCGAAAAGCTCACACCCAGTTCCTGCTTGAACAGCCGCGAGATCGTGCGGGTGCTCGCGCCGACCTCGCTCGCCCAGTGTTCGAGCGATTCCGCATGCGCGGGCTGCGCGAGCACCGACTCGCACAGCAGGCGCAGCCGTTTCTCGTCGGGCATCGGCACCGCGAGCGGCAGCGGTTCGGCGCGGCTCAGTTCGTCGAGCACCAGCCCGCACAGCAGCCGTTCGCGCGCGCCGCTCAGCTCGCGCGCGTCGAGCGCGACGATCAGCTCGCGCAGCAAGCCCGTCACCTCGACCACGCGGCACGCATCGAGCCCGTCCGGCACGATCGATTCGTCGATATACAGCGTGCGCAAATACGCCTCCTCGACGATCACCACCTCGTGCGTCACGTGCGGCGGCACCCAGATTGCGCGGGACGGCGGCACCATCCACGTCGTTCCGGTCGTCGCCACGCGCAGCACGCCGCGCGACGCGTACGCGAGCTGCGCCCACGCGTGCGTGTGCAGCGGGATCCGGCGCCCGGCATCGACCTGCCGCGCCCGCACACGCATCGGATGGACGCGGGTCGGCGCGAACTCGGGCGGGATGTCGATGACGTCGTAAGGGTTCGATGCGTCGGCTTGGGCAGGCGGATTCATGGACGATTCGGTCGGCGCGGCGGCGATGCCGTCATTTTAGAAGGCGCCGCGCAGGCGCATGCGGCGGTTTTTCGGCCGATAATGCACCGTTCAAATGAACTTTGTGTGGGGCTGCGCGTATTCCGGACGCGCCAGGCCGCATCCACGCTGCGCGGCGCGCGGTGCGGCAACGAACCATCGGGCCGCGACCGCGGTCTATCGATCCTGACGCGGTTTCGCGCGAGCGGCGTCCCGGCGGCGCCGGCACCCGCGGGCCGGCCGCAACGGCCGGCCTCGCACCATCTGAACCGAAGAGGAGAACCACGATGCGCTACGTATTCGTCTACGGCACGTTGAGAGCGGGAGAAGCCAACGACATCGGCCATGCGGCCGCGCGGCACGGGATCGCCGCGCCGACGCTGCTCGGTGCGGCCGCGCTGCCGGGCGAACTGTACGATTTCGGCACGTACCCGGGGATGATCGCCGGGCCGGCCGGCCAGTCGCTCGTATGGGGCGACGTCTACGAGATCGACGAGCAGCTGATGCCCGTGCTCGACGAGATCGAGCGCGTCTATCCGGGCGTCGACACGCTGTTCCGGCAGGAGCCGGTGACCGTCGAACTCGGCGGGCGCACGTATGCGTGCGTCTATTATCCGGTCGCCGCGCATGCGGCCGCCGATCGTCCGCGCATCGCATCGGGCGACTGGGTGCAGCACCGGCGCGAGCGGGAAACCGCCTGAGCAATCGAGCGGCGACCGTCGCCGCCAAAGGAAAAGCGCCCCGCGGGGCGCTTTTTTCATGCCGGCGCGTCGTGCGACGGGTGGCCGGCAGGGCGGTGACGGTCCGTGCGGCGGGACCGGCCGCCCGCGGTCAGATTTCCTCGTACAGCGGCAGCGTCAGGAATTCGGTGAAGCCTTCCGACGTCGACATCTGTTCGAAGATTGCCGCCGCGCGCTCGTACGGCTGCGTGTTGCCGCCGACCGAGCGCTTCACGTTGTCGAGCTCGGCCTTCGCGAATTCGCGCACGAGCTCCGCGGTCACCTTGCGGCCGTCGTCGAGCACGCCCTTCGGCGAGCGGATCCATTGCCACACCTGCGAGCGGGAGATCTCGGCGGTCGCCGCGTCTTCCATCAGGTTGTGGATCGGCACGCAGCCGTTGCCGTCGAGCCATGCGCCGAGGTAATGGATGCCGACGTTGATGTTGTTGCGCAGGCCGGCTTCGGTGATCGGCGCTTCGGGCTGGAAGTCGAGCAGGTTCTTGCCTTCGATCTGCACGTCGTCGCGCTGCTTCGAGATCTGGTTCGGCTTGTCGCCGAGCACCTTGACGAACTCCTCCATCGCGATCGGCACGAGGCCCGGGTGCGCGACCCAGCCGCCGTCGTAGCCGTCGGTCGCGTCGCGCTGCTTGTCCGAACGCACGCCGCCCATCGCCTTGTCGTTCGCTTCCGGATCGTTCTTGATCGGAATCAGCGCGCTCATCCCGCCGATCGCCGGCGCGTTGCGCTTGTGGCAGGTCTTCAGCAGCAGCAGCGCGTACGCGCGCATGAACGGCACGGTCATCGTGATCTTCGAGCGGTCGGCCAGGCAGAAGTCGCGGTCGTTCTTGAACTTCTTGATCGCCGAGAAGATGTAGTCCCAGCGGCCGGCGTTCAGGCCCGAGCTGTGTTCGCGCAGCTCGTACAGGATCTCGTCCATCTCGAACGCGGCAAGGATCGTCTCGATCAGCACCGTCGCGCGGATCGTGCCGCGCGGCACGCCGACCGCTTCCTGCGCGGCGACGAAGATGTCGTTCCACAGGCGCGCCTCGAGATGGCTTTCCATCTTCGGCAGGTAGAAGTACGGGCCCGAGCCGCGCGCGATCAGCTCCTTCGCGTTGTGGAACAGGAACAGCGCGAAATCGAAGATGCCGCCGGACACGCGCTGGCCGTCGACCGTCACGTGCTTCTCGTCGAGGTGCCAGCCGCGCGGACGCACGATCAGCGTCGCGACCTTGTCGTTCAGCTTGTACGACTTGCCGTTCTGCTCGAGCGAGATCGTGCGGCGTACCGCGTCCTTCAGGTTGATCTGGCCGTCGATCTGGTTCGTCCAGTTCGGCGCGTTCGAATCCTCGAAGTCCGTCATGTACGAATCGGCGCCCGAGTTCAGCGCGTTGATGATCATCTTGCGCTCGACGGGGCCGGTGATCTCGACACGGCGGCATTGCAGGTCGGCGGGCAGCGGCGCGACCTTCCAGTCGCCTTCGCGGATCGCCTTCGTGTCGGCGAGGAAATCGGGGCGTTCGCCGGCATCGAGGCGCTTGGTGCGCTCGACGCGGGCCTGCAGCAGCGCCTGGCGGCGCGGCTCGAACGCGCGGTGCAGCGCTGCGACGAGCGCGAGCGCGTCAGGCGTCAGGATCGCTTCGTAACCCGGCTTGATTTCGCCGGTGATCGCCATGCCTTGCGGCAGCGTGATCGGGGTGCTCATGAGTCTCATCTCCTTGGTCGGTCAGTTGCGGTTTCGGTGAAGGGGGAAGGCGGCAGCGCCGCGACCGTCATGCGCCCGGGCCGGGGCGCGCGCGGGTTGCGGGTCTGCCGGACGGAGCCGGGGTGGCGAGGAATGCGAGCAGATCGGCCATGCTGCTGCCGGTGCCGTCGGGCGGCGCGCCGAGTTCCTCGGCGGGCGCGCCCGTGCGGTTGAGCCAGAACGTCGTGTAGCCGAACCAGGCGGCCCCCGCGACGTCCCAGGCGTTCGACGACACGAACACGATGTCGCGCGGGTTCGCGCCGAACGCGGCGGTGCCGAGCGCGTACGCGGCCGGGCTCGGCTTGTACGCGCGCACCGCGTCGGCCGACAGCACGCGATCGAACAGGCCGGTCATGCCGGCGCTCTTGATCGCGATGTCGAGCATCTCCGGATTGCCGTTCGACAGGATCGCGAGCGGCGGGCGCGGGTCGAGCGCGCGCAGCTTGCGCAGCGCGGGCACCGTGTCGGGATAGGTGGACAGGCACGCATATTCGTCCATCAGCCGCTTCTCGGCCGCGCTGTTCAGCGCGAGGCGGAGCCGGCGCGCGGCGAACCGCAGCGCATCGAGCGTGATGTCGCGAAACGGGCGATAGCGGGCGCCGGACGGATCGGCGAGCGTGCGCAACTGCGAGTATTCGATTTGCTTGCGTCGCCACAGCTGCGACAACCGCTCCCCGTGACCGGGAAACATCTGCTCCGCCGCGGCCACGACCGCATGCACGTCGAACAACGTGCCGAATGCGTCGAAGAGGATTGCGTCGGGAGAGGAGAGTGTCGTTGTGGCCGACATAGCCTTGCGCTCCAGTTTCAGAGGTCGAGTCGATTCTATTCGTGATCTCAGGTGCTAAAAAAGACGCTAATTATCACTTGATCTTTTACTTTCATATACCTAATCTTGAGCGGCTTCAGTCAATATGCAGGGGCGGGAACGCCGTCCTGGCGAGTCATGGACCGGTTCAAACAGATCGAAACGTTCGCCGCGGTCGCGGCGAAGGGCAGCCTGTCGGCGGCCGCGCATGCGGAAGGCGTCGCGCCGGCGATCATCGGCCGCCGCCTCGATGCGCTCGAGGAGCGGCTCGGCGTCAAGCTGCTGGTGCGCACGACGCGCAAGCTCACGCTGACCTTCGAAGGGTCGGCCTTCCTCGAGGATTGCCAGCGGATCATCAACGACATGCAGAACGCGGAGGCGAGCGTGTCGGCCGGCGGCGTGAAGGCGAGCGGGCATCTGCGCATCTCCGCGCCGGCCGGCTTCGGGCGGCGCCACGTCGCGCCGCTCGTGCCCGAATTCAGCGGCGCGCATCCGGACGTGTCGGTCACGCTCGATCTGTCGGACCGGATGGTCGACCTCGTCAACGAAGGGTTCGATTGCGCGGTGCGGCTCGGCGAGCTGCCCGATTCGTCGCTGGTGTCGCTGAAACTCGGCGAAAACCGGCGCGTGTGCGTCGCGTCGCCCGCGTATCTGGCGCGGCGCGGCACGCCCGTCACGCTCGCGGAACTCGCGCGCCACAACTGCCTCGCGCTCGCCGCGAACGCGAACCAGCAGCGCGGCTGGGCGTTCCAGGAGGACGACAAGGTCGTGTCGATCCGCGTGAACGGCACGATGGAGTGCTCGGACGGCGCGGTGCTGCACGAGTGGTGCCTCGCCGGCTACGGGCTGGCGTGGCGGTCGTGGTGGGAGGTCGGCGAGGACATCGCGGCCGGCCGCCTGGTCAGCGTGCTCGACGCGTTCGCGGCGCCGCCGATCGGCATCCACGCGGTGTTTCCGCAGCGCCGCCACCTGCCGCTGCGCGTGCGGCTGTTTCTCGACTACCTGAAGCATACGTACGAGCGGCCCGGGTACTGGGGCGAGTAGCACGCGCTCGCCCGCGTGTTTCCGATATGAGGACGAACCCGCTGCCGGCGCCGGTCGCCCGGTTTCGCGCACTACAATCGAAACTGGCATGCGCGACGCGCCGGGGTCGGCCCGCATGGGCTCGCGGCGCGTGCGGTGCGATTGACGAAGGAGGGCGCGATGTTCAGGCACATCCTCGTTCCAACCGACGGTTCCGAACTGTCGCAGAAGGCGATCGACGGCGCGATCGATCTGGCGCGCGCGGTCGGTGCGCAAATCACGGCCTATGCGTGCCTGCCGCAGTATCCGTACTCGCCGTTTTCCGAAGTGATCATCGAGCCGCCCGCCGATTTCCGGGCGCGCAGCGAACGCGAGGCGCGCGCACACCTCGACGACGTGCAGGCGGCCGCGAAGGCGGCCGGTGTCGTCTGCGACAGCTGGACGAGCGTGCATCCGTCGCCGTACCTCGGCATCATCGAGGCGGCCGAGCGCGGCGGCTGCGACGTGATCTTCATGGCGTCGCACGGACGCCGCGGGCTCGGCAGCCTGCTGATCGGCAGCGAAACGCAGCGCGTGCTGACCCATACGAAAATTCCGGTGATCGTCTATCGGTAAGCGTGGTGCCGTCCGTTGCCGCGCGGGCGGCGGCACGGCAGCGCCGCTGAAAAAAGGCGCGCCGGACCAGGCCGGCGCGCATCGTTGCTCGCGGCCGGTCGCGCGACGTTCGCCGCGCGCCTGCCGTCTCCTCCCTGATTGTCGTCCGGTGCTGCCGATGCCGCGCCGTCGCGTGACGGGCCGGCATCGGCGTCGCGCTTGCGCGCGTTATGCGATCTGTTACGCGACCTTCTTGCCGTCGAAGAACTGTTCGTCTTCGGTCGAACCGTGCAGCGCGGTCGTCGACGCTTCGCGCTCGACCGTCTGCGTCACCGCGTCGAAGTAGCCGGTGCCGACTTCGCGCTGGTGCTTGACGGCCGTGAAGCCCTTGTCGGCCGCGGCGAACTCGGCCTGCTGCAGTTCGACGAACGCGCTCATCTGCGTGCGGGCATAGCCGTGCGCGAGGTTGAACATCGAGTAGTTCAGCGCATGGAAGCCGGCCAGCGTGATGAACTGGAACTTGTAGCCCATCGCGCCGAGTTCCTTCTGGAACTTCGCGATCGTCGCGTCGTCGAGGTTCTTCTTCCAGTTGAACGACGGCGAGCAGTTGTACGACAGCATCTTGCCGGGGAACTGCTTGTGGATCGCTTCCGCGAACTTCTTCGCGTACTCGAGATCCGGCTTGCCCGTTTCGCACCAGACGAGATCGGCGTGCGGCGCATACGCGAGGCCGCGCGAAATCGCCTGCTCGATGCCGGGCTTCGTGCGGAAGAAGCCTTCGACCGTGCGCTCGCCGGTCAGGAACGGCTTGTCGTTGTCGTCGATGTCGGACGTGATCAGGTCCGCCGCTTCGGCGTCGGTGCGCGCGACCAGCACGGTCGGCGTACCCATCACGTCGGCGGCGAGGCGCGCGGCCGACAGCTTCGCGACCGCTTCACGCGTCGGCACGAGCACCTTGCCGCCCATGTGGCCGCACTTCTTCACCGATGCGAGCTGGTCCTCGAAGTGGACGCCCGATGCGCCGGCCTCGATCATCGCCTTCATCAGTTCGAACGCGTTCAGCACGCCGCCGAAGCCGGCTTCCGCATCCGCGACGATCGGCGCGAAGAAGTCGACGTAGCCCTCGTCGCCCGGGTTCTTGCCTTCCGACCACTGGATCTGGTCGGCGCGGGTCAGCGTGTTGTTGATGCGCTTGACGACGAGCGGCACCGAGTTCGCCGGGTACAGCGACTGGTCCGGGTACATTTCGCCCGCGACGTTCGCGTCGCCGGCCACTTGCCAGCCGGACAGGTAGATCGCCTTCAGCCCCGCCTTCACCTGCTGCATCGCCTGGTTGCCGGTCAGCGCGCCGAGCGCGTTGACGAACGGCTCTTCGTTGATGAGCGTCCACAGCTTTTCCGCGCCGCGCCTGGCGAGCGTGTGCTCGACGACGATCGAGCCGCGCAGGCGAACCACGTCCTCAGCCGTGTAGCTGCGCTTGATGCCCTTCCAGCGCGGATCGGTTTCCCATTGCTTTTGCAGTTCCTGTGCCTGTTGCTGTCGCGACATGATGAGCTCCTTGATGCGGTGTGTTGCCTGTGAGTCGAATCGGACGGTGACGATGCTGTTCACGAAGCGGGGTGCGATGCGTTTCCGTTTCGCGAAGTCTTGTATAAGAGTCTAGGCAAACCGCGTGGAGTGAAACAGGGGCTGTTTCAGGAAGATCGAAAATTTTTAATCTTTGATAATCAATGTGTTGCGGCATTGGTTTCGCGATGAGAAACGGTCTTTCCCATCCCGCAATCGTCTGGGTTGTGCCACGCAGCATGATTTTTTACGACACAAAAAAATTTTCCGCATCGTGAAATGTGGGGCGGGACGAAAAAAAACCGGCGCGGATGCGCCGGTCTTCCGGATGGGGGGCGGCCGAGGGCCGCCCGGGCGTGCTTACGACGCCGAATTGCTGCGGCGCGGGCCGCCGCTGCGCTGGCCGTCGCGACGCGGGCCGCCGTCACGGCTGCCGCCCGGCTTGCCGCTCCAGCCGCCGCCATTGCCGCCGCCGTAGCTGCGGCCGCCGCCGTTGCCGCCGTAACCGCCGCCCGGCTTGCCGCCGAAACGACGACCGCCGTTACCGCCGCCCGGACGGCCGCGGCCGCCGGCGCGCTCATTGCGCGGGGGCGCCTTGCGCGGCTCGAAGCCTTCGATCACGTTGACCGGCAGCGGCGAACGCACGAAGCGTTCGATGCGCTTGAGCGCGCCTTGCTCGGCGTGGTGCACGAGGCTCACCGCGGTGCCCGAACGGCCCGCACGGCCCGTACGGCCGATACGGTGCACGTAGTCTTCCGCGAACTTCGGCAGGTCGTAGTTGAATACGTGCGTGATGCCCGGGATATCGATGCCGCGGGCCGCGACGTCGGTCGCGACCAGCACGCGCACGCGACGCTCGCGCAGTGCGCGGATCGTGCGGTTGCGCGCGC
Organism: Burkholderia sp. SR8; assembly: GCF_052851275.1. Taxonomy (NCBI): domain Bacteria; kingdom Pseudomonadati; phylum Pseudomonadota; class Betaproteobacteria; order Burkholderiales; family Burkholderiaceae; genus Burkholderia; species Burkholderia sp. SR8. The sequence goes on along the minus strand of NZ_JAULUC010000001.1, from coordinate 275,260 downwards.
CTTGCGGCAGGTCGCCGTGCAGCGCCGCCGATTCGAAGCCGGCGTCGGCGAGGCGACCGGCGAGCTGGTCCGCATCGATCTTGGTCGCCGTGAAGATGATCGCCTGGTCGAGCGCGTCGTCGCGCAGCAGGTGATCGAGCAGGCGGTCCTTGTGGTCACGATCGTCGACGTAGTGGACGGTCTGCGCGATGTTCGCGCGCGATTCGAGGCGCTGCTGGATTTCGATGCGTTCCGGATCCTTCAGCAGGCGGCTCGTCAGCGAACCGATCTTGCCGTCGAGCGTGGCCGAGAACAGCATCGTCTGACGCGATTCCGGCGTGGCGGCGACGATCGTTTCGATGTCTTCGATGAAGCCCATGTCGAGCATGCGGTCGGCTTCGTCGAGCACGAGCATCTTCAGTTCGGACAGGTCGATGCGGCCGCGCTCGAGGTGATCGAGCAGGCGGCCCGGCGTCGCAACCAGGATTTCCGGGTTCTTCGCGAGCAGCATCAGCTGCTGGCCGTAGGCGACGCCGCCGAGGATGCTGACCGTGCGCAGGCGCTTCAGGTGCTTGCCGTACGTCGACGCGGCCGTGGTGACCTGCATCGCGAGTTCGCGGGTCGGCGTCAGCACGAGCAGGCCCGGGCGCGCGACGGGTTGCGGGCGGCGCGCGCGGCGGTCGCCCTGGTTCGGTTCACGCGGCGCGCGCGGTTGCTGCGCCTGCGCCTTCTGCAGCTGCGCGAAACGCTCGATCGCGGGCAGCATGAATGCGGCGGTCTTGCCGGAGCCGGTCGGGCTCGACACCAGCAGGTCGCGGCCGGCGATGCCGGCCGGAATCGCGCGCTGCTGGACCGGCGTCGGCTTGGCGTAGCCGGCGGCCTGCAGCGCGGAGACGATCTCCGGCGACAGCCCGAGTGACGCGAAAGTCGGCTCGTCCGACGCCGGTTCGACCGCGGCCGGTGCGGCGGCGTCGTCGAGACCGAGCGCCTGGTCGGCGATCGCGTTGAGCGGGCTGGTGTTGATGCTCGAAGTCATAACAATCCTTGAAACACAGTGGGTGAAACGTCGGCGCCAATCGCGCATACCCAAGTCGTCGGATTCAGCGAGCAAATCGGGAAACGGGTGCAATCCGCCGAACCTTCGGCGGATGAGGCATTAGAAGCTGTTTTGGGTGCGGCGCGCTTCTGGAGCGGGGCCGCCAGCCTAGTTGACGACCGCGAGGGTCGAAGCAGGAGGGGACAGGTTCTAAACCGGATTGGAGCTTAACGCTACGAGGCGTCGGGCCGGAACGGCATGCGAGCCGAGCGCGGAGGTGACGCAGGCCGCATTATAAAGAAATTTGCTGCGCTGCGCCACTGATTTGATTGCCTATTGCGGCGGGGGCGGGCGATCAGGACGCCGTGCCGTTCTTCAGCGACTCGACGAGCTCGATGTACTGCTGCTTGGCTGCATCCTGCGACGTGCCCTTCAGCGCTTCCCACGCGTCGTACTTGTACTTGCCGACGATGTCGGTGAAGCCCGGCTTGTCGCCGTGCGCGTCGCCGTCGGTCGCCTGCTTGAACAGCGCATACAGGCGCAGCAGGGTCAGGTTGCCCGGTCGCTCGGTCAGTTGCTTGACGTCGACCTGGGCCTGGTCGAATTGGGCGGCGAGTTCGCTCATCGTGTGTCTCCGTAAGGGTTTCAGATCGGCCGATCTTAACAAGGGGCGCGCCGCGCGGGGTCGAGCGATCCTTCCAAACCGCGCGCCGGGCGGCGCGCGCATCGCGATCGGGGCCGATCGCGCGTCGGAGCGGGGCGCCGCATTACAATGTCGGCCATGACGCAAACAGTGCTCCTCGCCATCGATACGTCGACCGAATACTGCTCGGTCGCGCTGCTGCGCTCGGCTCAGGCCGATGACGCCGTTTCCACCCCGCAAACCTGGGTTCGCCACGAGCTGACGGGCGCCGTGTCGAGCACGCGCGTGCTGCCGGCGATCCAGGAACTCTTCGCCGAATCGGGTCTCGCGTTCGCCGACTGCGACGCGATCGCGTTCGGCGCGGGCCCCGGCTCGTTCACCGGGCTGCGTACCGCGACCGGCATCACGCAGGGTCTCGCATTCGGGCGCGGGCTGCCGGTCGTGCCGGTCGGCACGCTGCTCGCATGCGCCGAGCACGCGCGGCTGCGCGCGCCCGGCACCACGCGCGTGCTGGCCGCGCTCGACGCGCGGATGGACGAAGCATATTGGGCCGATTTCGCATGGGACGATGACGCGGGCGACTGGCGCACGCTGCATCCCGCGTCGCTCGATGCGCCGGGCGCCGTCGGCGTGCCCGACGCGCCGTTCACGCTCGCGGGCAACGCGGCCGCCGCGTTCGGCGCGCAACTGCTGGCGGCGGCGGCCGCGGCCGTGATCGACGGCGAAGCGCTGCCGCATGCGCTGGCGGTCGCGCATGCGGCGCTGCGCGCGTTCCGCGCCGGCCGTACGGTGCCGGCCGACCAGGCCGCGCCCGAATACGTGCGCGACAAGGTTGCGCAGACGACCGCGGAGCGCGTCGCGGCACGCGCCGCGCAGACGGGCGGAGCGAAAGGATGACGGGCGTACTGTTGAGCGACCGCTATTTGTCGCCGATGACCGATACCGATCTCGACGAAGTCGTCGCGATCGAGCAGGTCGCGTACGAGTTTCCATGGAGCCGCGGCAATTTCGAGGATTCGCTGCGCAACGGCTATTTCGGCGTATGCCTGCGGCACGTGACGGGCGCGCTCGTCGGCTATTGCGTGCTGATGCCGGTGATCGACGAGATGCATCTGCTGAATCTGTGCGTCGCGCCGGCTGCGCAGCAGTCTGGCGCGGGGCTCGCGCTGCTGCGCGAAGCCGTGCGCATCTCGCGCGCGGAGCGGCTCGACGGCGTGCTGCTCGAGGTGCGGCCGTCCAATCCGCGCGCGATCCATCTGTACGAGCGTTTCGGCTTCGTGACGATCGGCCGGCGCAAGAACTACTATCCGGCGCGGCATCGGAGCCGGGAGGACGCGATCGTGATGCGTCTGACGCTGAACAAGGACGAAGGGGACGCGCATGGCGTGGGCTGAAGCAGCACTCGAGGAAATGGGGCTCGCGCAGATCTGGGTGCGGCGCGGGCAGCCCGCGCAAGCGCCGGCCGCGGCTTCGGGCGTGGCGGACGATGCGCCGGCCGTTGCGGCCGCAACCGTCGCGGCAGCGCCGCAGCCGACGGCGGAGCAGCTGCGCGACACGCAGCCGGCCGCACGGGCGGTTCCGCGCGACGACACGCGGCCGGTCGGCACGGCCGCACGCGCCGCGGCACCGGCCGGCGAAGCGGGCAGCGCGATGGACGACGATCGTGCGTCCGCCGGGCCGGCACCGTCCGCGGCCGCGGACGACATCCCGCCGCTCACCGAAGACGATTTCGCGTGGTTCGACGCGGCGCCGCCAGGCGATCCGCTGCCGCCGGCCGAATCGCGTCCTGCCGCGCCGCCGGTCGCGCTGCTCGACTGGGATGCGCTCGCCGCGCGCGTCGCCGACTGCACGAGCTGCCGCCTGTGCGAGAAGCGCACCAACACCGTGTTCGGCGTCGGCGACCGCGAAGCGGACTGGATGCTGATCGGCGAGGCGCCGGGCGAGAACGAGGACAAGCAGGGCGAGCCGTTCGTCGGCCAGGCCGGCAAGCTGCTCGACAACATGCTGCAGTCGCTGGCGCTCAAGCGCGGCGACAACGTGTACATCGCGAACGTGATCAAGTGCCGGCCGCCCGGCAACCGCAACCCGGAACCGGACGAGGTCGCGCGCTGCGAGCCGTACCTGCAGCGCCAGGTCGCGCTCGTGAAGCCGAAGCTGATCGTCGCGCTCGGCCGGTTCGCCGCGCAGACGCTGCTGAAGACCGATTCGAGCATTGCATCGCTGCGCGGCCGCGTGCACACGTACGAAGGCGTGCCGGTGATCGTCACCTACCACCCCGCGTATCTGCTGCGCAGCCTGCAGGACAAGTCGAAGGCGTGGGCCGACCTGTGCCTCGCGCGCGACACGTTCCAGCGCGCCGCGGACGCCGACGCGAGCGGGCCGGCCGGGCCATGACGCGCGGCGCGGCGCTCGCGTTCGTCGATACGTTGCGCGACGCCGCGGTTCGCGACCTGGGCTGGCTCCTCGCGAGCCCGAGCCTGCTCACCGCGGCGCCCGGCGCGCCGCTCGCGCATCCGTGGTCGGATGCGGTCGAACGGGTGGCCGTCGAGGCGTGGCTCGTCGCGCTCGATGCCGCACCCGAGCCGCTGCACCGCGCGCTCGACGGATTGCGGCCGGTGCGGCTCGGCCGCTACGCCGAATGCCTGCTCGAATATTTCCTCACGCACGGGCCGTCGCTGCGGCTCGTCGCCGCGAACCTGCCGCTGCGCAGCAACGGCAAGACGCTCGGCGAAGTCGATTTCCTCGTCGATGCGCCGGGCGGGCAGCGTCTGCACTGGGAACTCGCGGTGAAGTGCTATCTGTGTGCGCCGGTCGCGGGCGACGCTTCGCTCGCGGACTTCGTCGGCCCGAATCTCGTCGATCGCCTCGACCGCAAGCGCAGCCGGCTGCTCGATCATCAGCTGCGGCTCAGCGATCGCCACGGATTCGCGCTGCTTGGCTACGGCGCGCCGTCCGATGCGCAGATGTTCATTCGCGGCTGGCTGTTCTATCCGCACGGCGTCCCGCTGCCGCCGGTATCCGCGGAAATCGCGGCCGATCATCCGCGCGGCTTCTGGCTCACGCATGCGCAATGGCCGGACTGGGCGGCCGCGCAACCTGACGGCGCCGCGTGGAACGTGCTGCCGCGGCTCGCGTGGCTCGCGCCGCGGCGTGCGGGCGCCGATGCCGCGCCCGAACCGCTCGCGAATTCGCTGACGCTGCCGCCGGCACTGACCGCGCGGCAGGCGCCGGCGCTGATTGGCGTGCATCGCCGGCACGGCGACGGCGTATGGCGGGAGACCGCGCGCGGCTTCATCGTGCCGGACGACTGGCCGGCGCGCGCGCAGGCGTTCGCCGCGCAGGACGATTGACCGCGCGTCGGCGCGTGCTTACCACCAGCGATGAAAGTGATGGACCGGCCCGACGCCGTGGCCGACGTCGAGCCGGCCGCTCGCGGCGATCGCGCCGGTGAGGTACGCCTTCGCTTCGCGAACCGCGCTGTCGAGATCGGGCTGCTGCGGCAGCAGCGCGGCGATCGCCGACGACAGCGTGCAGCCGGTACCGTGCGTATTGCCGACCGGCACGCGCGTGCCGTCCAGCCGCACCGTGTGCGCGGCATCGACGAGCCAGTCCGGGCTCGCGGCCGCATCGGGCAGGTGGCCGCCTTTCATCAGCACGGCGCGCGCACCCGTGTCGAGCAGCGCGTGGCCTTGCCGCACCATGTCGTCCTCGGTCGTTGCGTGCGCCTCGCCGAGCAGGGCGGCCGCTTCGGGCAGGTTCGGCGTGACGACGGTCGCGAGCGGCAGCAGCGCGTCGCGCAACGCGTCGACCGCCTCGGGCGCGAGCAGCGCATGCGCGCTCTTCGAAATCATCACGGTATCGAGCACGACGAAGCGCGGCGCGTAACGCCGCAGCGCATCGGCCACCGCGTGCACGATCGCCGCGTTCGCGAGCATGCCGATCTTGACCGCGTCGATGCGGATGTCGTCGAACACCGCGTCGAGCTGCGCGGTCACGAACGCAGCGTCCGGCGCATGCACGCCGGTCACGCCGCGCGTGTTCTGCGCGGTCAGCGCGGTGATCACGCTCGCGCCATACGCGCCGAGCGCGGAGAAGGTCTTGAGGTCGGCCTGGATGCCGGCGCCGCCGCCCGAATCGGAGCCGGCGATCGTCAGGACGTTGGGAATCGGGTGCGTCATGATGGCAGCGCGCCGGTTCGAAGACCGGCGCCGACGGACGGAAGCGAAAGGAAACGCAAGTGTAGCGTCAGTGGCGCGATTCGCCGATCAGCGCGACCGAGTCGAACTGCCGCTGGTTCGCCTGGTGGCGGCGCATCACGAGCCACATCGTCAGGCACACGAACGTGCCGAACAGCACGATCACGACGCCGACCGGCACGTCGAGCCAGACCAGCACCGCATACAGGCACAGCATCACGAGCACCGACAGGTTCTCGTTGAAGTTCTGCACCGCGATCGAGTGGCCGGCCGACAGCAGCACGTGGCCGCGGTGCTGCAGCAGCGCATTCATCGGAACCACGAAGTAGCCGGACAGTGCGCCGACGCCGATCAGGAAGATGTACGCGACGATCAGGTACACGGGCAGGCGCAGGTGGCCGAAATGCACGGCCCAGTGCGACGGGAACAGGTCGCGCGTGTAGAACGCCATCAGCATGACGGCGATGCCCATGACGATGCCGACGGGCAGCACGGTGAGCGACTTCTTGAGCGGAATCCGCGCGGCGGCGGCAATCGCGCCGCCCGCAACGCCGACCGCGACGACCGCCTGCAGGATCGCGCCTTCGGACAGCGACATGTTGAGCGACACCTCGGCCCACTTCAGCACGATGAACTGCAGCGTCGCGCCGGCGCCCCAGAACAGCGTCGTGACCGCGAGCGAGATCTGGCCGAGCTTGTCGCGCCAGAGCACCATGAAACAGTCGGCGAAATCGGTGAGCAGCTTGACCGGGCCGCGTTCCTGCTTCGGATAGCGCGCGCCGGTATCGGGAATCCGCAGGTTGAAGATCGCGGCGATCACGTAGATCGCCATGATGATCGCCATCGCGGCTTCGGCCGGCGTGCCGATCCAGGCGGGCGTGTGCGCGATCACGTGCGCCGCGATGTGCGGGCTGATCAGCGCGCCGCCGAGCACGGTGCCGAGAATGATCGAGCTGACGGTCGTGCCTTCGATCCAGCCGTTCGCGGCGACGAGCCGGTCGGCCGGCAGCAGCTCGGTCAGGATCCCGTATTTCGCGGGCGAGTAGGCCGCCGCGCCGAAGCCGACGATCCCGTACGCAAGCAGCGGGTGCGCGCCGAACAGCATGATCAGGCAGCCGACCACCTTGATCGTGTTCGTGATGAACATCACGCGGCCCTTCGGACGCGAATCGGCGAACGCACCGACATACGCCGCGAGCACCACATAGGACAACACGAAGAACAGCTTCAGCAGCGGTGTCATCCAGTTGGGGGCGTGGAGGTCTTTCAGCAGGGCGATGGCGGCGATGAGAAGCGCATTGTCGGCCAACGACGAGAAAAACTGCGCGGCCATGATGGTGTAAAAACCTTTTTTCATCTGATGCGATGCTTTCGTCGCTGCGGCAGGGCCGCGTAGGCCGCCTGGTATGCGATCGGCTTATTCCGTTCGAAATGGGTTGTGCGCACGGCTTTATAACACGAAAATACGGCAATTCGGACTAGCAAGATTCCCCGATCGTTCCGCAAATTGTCGGCTTCGGTGCTCAAAAGGCGCGGTAAGCTGATGATTCGCAAGCGTCTTTACGTAAATTTCCCATGCCGCGCCCGATCTCCGCCACCATCCATACCGCCGCTCTCGCGAACAATCTCTCCGTCGTCCGCCGCTTTGCCGGCCCGTCCAAGGTCTGGGCGGTCGTCAAGGCCAACGCGTACGGCCATGGTCTCGCGCGCGCATTTCCGGGCTTGCGCGGCACCGACGGCTTCGGCCTGCTCGATCTCGACGAGGCGGTGAAGCTGCGCGAGCTCGGCTGGGCCGGCCCGATCCTGCTGCTCGAAGGGTTCTTCCGCTCGACCGACATCGACGTGATCGACCGCTACAGCCTGACGACCACCATCCACAACGACGAGCAGATGCGGATGCTGGAGACGGCGCGGCTGTCGAAGCCGGTCAACGTGCAGCTGAAGATGAACAGCGGGATGAACCGGCTCGGTTACACGCCGGAAAAATATCGTGCCGCGTGGGAGCGCGCCCGTGCGTGCCCGGGCATCGGCCAGATCACGTTGATGACCCATTTTTCGGATGCCGACAACGAGCGCGGCGTCGCCGAGCAGCTCGCGACGTTCGAGCGCGGTGCGCAAAACATCGCCGGCGCGCGCAGCCTCGCGAATTCGGCCGCCGTGCTGTGGCATCCGGATACGCACTTCGACTGGGTGCGGCCGGGGATCGTGCTGTACGGCGCATCGCCGTCGGGCGTGTCGGCCGATATCGCGGACACGGGGCTGAAGCCCGCGATGACGCTCGCGTCCGAGCTGATCGCGGTGCAGTCCATCGCGAAGGGGCAGGCGATCGGCTATGGCTCGACGTTTTCGGCGCAAACGCAGATGCGCATCGGCGTCGTCGCGTGCGGCTACGCGGACGGCTATCCGCGCGTCGCGCCCGAGGGCACGCCGGTGATCGTCGACGGCATCCGCACGCGGATCGTCGGCCGCGTGTCGATGGACATGATCACCGTCGACCTGACCCCGTGCCCGCAGGCCGGCGTCGGCGCGCGCGTCGAGCTGTGGGGCAACGCGCTGCCGATCGACGACGTCGCGCGGCATTGCGGGACCATCGGCTATGAACTGATGTGCGCGGTCGCCGCCCGCGTGCCGGTGCGCGCGGAATAAGGGCAGCACGCGTGGCCAAACAGAAAACCGTCTACGTCTGCAGCGAGTGCGGCGGACAAACCCCGAAGTGGCAGGGCCAGTGCCCGTCGTGCCAGGCCTGGAACACGCTCGTCGAGTCGGTCGCCGAGGCGCCGGCCGCCCATCGCTTCCAGTCGCTCGCGAAGCGCGCGCCGGTGCAGCGCCTCGTCGACATCGAGGCGGCCGACGTGCCGCGCTTCACGACCGGCATCGGCGAATTCGACCGCGTGCTGGGCGGCGGGCTGGTGCCGGGCGGCGTCGTGCTGATCGGCGGCGATCCGGGCATCGGCAAGTCGACGCTGCTGCTGCAATCGCTCGCGGACATCGCGAGCGTGCGGCGCGCGCTCTATATCAGCGGCGAGGAATCGGCCGCGCAGATCGCGTTGCGCGCGCAACGGCTCGCGCTGCTCGACGGCGGCGCGCCGGCGGCCGAGCTGAAACTGCTCGCCGAGATCCAGCTCGAGAAGATCCAGGCTGCGATCGACGCCGAACGGCCGGACGTCGCCGTGATCGACTCGATCCAGACCGTCTATTCCGACGCGCTGACGTCCGCGCCGGGCTCGGTCGCGCAGGTGCGCGAATGCGCGGCGCAGCTCACGCGCATCGCGAAGCAGTCGGGCACCGCGATCATCATGGTCGGGCACGTGACGAAGGAGGGCAACCTCGCGGGCCCGCGCGTGCTCGAGCACATCGTCGACACGGTGCTGTACTTCGAGGGCGACACGCATTCGTCGTTCCGGCTCGTGCGCGCGTTCAAGAACCGCTTCGGCGCGGTCAACGAGCTCGGCGTGTTCGCGATGACCGAGCGCGGGCTGCGTGGCGTGGCCAACCCGTCCGCGCTGTTCCTGTCGCAGCACGAGCAGGTCGTGCCTGGGTCGTGCGTGCTGGTCACGCAGGAAGGCACGCGACCGCTGCTCGTCGAAATCCAGGCGCTCGTCGATACGGCGCACGTGCCGAATCCGCGCCGGCTCGCGGTCGGCCTCGAGCAGAACCGGCTCGCGATGCTGCTCGCGGTGCTGCACCGGCACGCAGGCATCGCGTGTTTCGACCAGGACGTGTTCCTGAACGCGGTGGGCGGCGTGAAGATCACCGAACCGGCCGCCGACCTCGCGGTGCTGCTCGCGATCCACTCGTCGATGCGCAACAAGGCGCTGCCGAAGGGGCTGATCGTGTTCGGCGAAGTGGGGCTTGCGGGCGAGATCCGGCCGTCGCCACGCGGCCAGGAGCGGCTGCGCGAAGCCGCGAAGCTCGGTTTCACGGCGGCGCTGATCCCGAAGGCGAACGCGCCGAAGCAGCCGATCGAAGGGCTGAACGTGATGGCCGTCGAGCGGCTCGAGCAGGCGATCGACCGCGTGCGCGATCTCGAATGACCGCTGGCGGGCCGGCCGCGCCGCAGGCGGGTTGCCGCTGTTCTGTCGCGTAATTGGCTGTAAAGAATATGTAGGCTGATGTAACCCGCCGGACACTGCTTTTCCCTATCCTTTGCCGGGTTGTCGAACCGCGCAATGCGAAGGGAACCTATGTTGAAACAGTATGGGGAAACGTCGGGCGGACGCCTTTACAACCTGCGCGGCTGCCGCGTATCCGAGCCGATCGTCCAGCCGTGGGGCGGCGGATGCCGGATCGTCGAATGGATCGACGACGAAGGGCGTCTCGCGCGCCGCGTCGTGTCCGAGGACGTGACGGAAGCGGAGGTCGCCGAGGCGATCCGCCGGCCGACCGAAGGGCGGCGTCACCTGATGGGCGACGACGAGCAGCTGCCGCGCGATACGTTGCCGCGGCGCTGAGCGGATGCCGCGGCCGGCGTATGCCGATGCAGCAATGACAAAAGGCCGGGCTAGGGCGCCCGGCCTCGTCGTATCGACGCGCGGCGCGGCCGGGCCCGCTCATGATCGCCAACGCACCGGCCGGTGCCGCGCCCGCCGGTCGTGCGCCGGCCGCAGGCGCACGGGCCGCGATCAGCCGATCTGCTCGAGTTCTTCCTGCACCGCGAGCCAGTCGGCTTCGACCGTTTCGAGCCGCGTATTGACCTCGCCGAGCTTGCGGATCGCTTCGGTCAGTTCGGTCTTGCGCGCGGCTTCGTAGCTCGCCGGATCGGCGACGAACGCGTCGAGGCGCGCCTTCTCCGCGTGCAGCGTTTCCATTTCCTTTTCGAGCTTCGTGATGCGGTTCTGCAGCGGCTTCTTCAGCTGCGACAGGCGCTGGCGCTCCTCCGCCGCCTGACGCTTCTGGTCCTTGCGGTTCACGCCCGGATCGGCGCCCGCAACCGCCGCGCCGTCGGCCTTTGCGGCCGCGCGTTGCTCGGCCGCGTGCTGCAGCAGCCAGTCGCGGTAGTCGTCGAGGTCGCCGTCGAACGGCTGCAGGCGGTGCTTGGCGACGAGCATGAACTGGTCGGTGGTTGCGCGCAGCAGGTGGCGGTCGTGCGATACGAGAATCAGCGTGCCTTCGAACTGCGCGAGTGCCATCGTCAGCGCGTGACGCGTCTCGAGGTCGAGGTGGTTGGTCGGTTCGTCGAGCAGCAGCAGGTTCGGCTTCTGCCAGATGATCAGCGCGAGCGCGAGCCGCGCCTTCTCGCCGCCGGAGAACGGGCCGACCGCGCTGGTGGCCATGTCGCCCGAGAAATTGAAGCCGCCGAGGAAGTCGCGCAGCTCCTGTTCGCGCGTGTCGGGCGCGAGCCGCGCGAGATGCGCGAGCGGCGAATCGTCCTCGCGCAGCGTCTCGAGCTGATGCTGCGCGAAATAGCCGATCGTCAGGCCCTTGCCGTCGCGCACGTGGCCCGACAGCGGCGGGAGCGTGCCGGCCAGCGTCTTGATCAGCGTCGACTTGCCCTGGCCGTTCGCGCCGAGCAGGCCGATCCGCTGCCCGTTCTGGATCGACAGCGTGACGCGCTCGACGATCGGGATCTCGGTGCCGTCGTCGGCATGGTAGCCGCAGCGGACGTCTTCCATCACCATCATCGGGTTCGGCGCGGCGTCGGGCGTGCGGAACTCGAACGTGAACGGCGACGCGATGTGCGCCGGCGCGATCAGCTCCATCTTCTCGAGCGCCTTCATCCGGCTCTGCGCCTGCTTGGCCTTGGTCGCCTTCGCCTTGAAGCGGTCGACGAAGCTCTGCAGGTGCTCGATCGTCTTCTGCTGCTTTTCGTATGCGCTTTGCTGCAGCGCCAGTTGCTGCGCACGCAGCACCTCGAACTGCGAGTAGTTGCCGCCGTAGCGCTTCACCTGGCGGTTTTCCAGATGCAGCGTGACGTTGCAGATCGAGTCGAGGAATTCGCGGTCGTGCGAGATCACGACGAGCGTGCCGGCGTAGCGGTGCAGCCAGTCCTCCAGCCAGACGATCGCGTCGAGGTCGAGGTGGTTGGTCGGCTCGTCGAGCAGCAGCAGGTCGGAGCGGCACATCAGTGCCTGCGCGAGGTTCAGGCGCATGCGCCAGCCGCCGGAGAAGCTCGCGACCGATTCGCGGGTCTGCGCGAGCGTGAAGCCGAGGCCGAGCAGCAGCGCTTCGGCACGTGCCGGCGCGGTATAGCCGTCCGCGTCGGCGAACGCCGCGTGCGCGTCGGCTTCGGCCGCGCCGTCATGCGCGGCCGAAGCCGCGGCGATGCGCGCCTCGATCTCGCGCAGCGCGGTGTCGCCGTCGAGCGTGTAGTCGAGCGCCGAGCGGTCGACCGCGGGCGTTTCCTGCGACACGTGGGCGATCCGCCACGACGGCGGCATCGAGAAGTCGCCGCCGTCGGAATGCAGCTCGCCGCGCAGCACCGAGAACAGCGTCGATTTGCCGGCGCCGTTTGCGCCGATCAGGCCGGCCTTCTCGCCGGGATTGAGCACGAACGAGGCCGACTCGAACAGCGGCTTGGTGCCGCGCGCAAGACTGAACTGATTGAAACGGATCACGGCGGGAATGACTGGCCAAAACCGCTATTCTAGACTGCGCGCGGGTCGCCCCGGATATCGGCCGTTCGGCGAATCCCGCAACGGCGCGATTTCGCCTAGACTCCACGTCGATCCGGTTTCGTAAAAGGAGTGCCCGATGTCCACCCTGTATTCGTTCAGCGCCGAGACGCTCGCCGGCCAGCCGGCGTCGCTCGATGCCTATCGCGGCAAGGTGCTGCTGATCGTCAACACCGCGAGCGAGTGCGGCTTCACGCCGCAGTATGCGGGCCTGCAGAAGCTGTACGACCAGTACGCGGCGCGCGGCTTCTTCGTGCTCGGCTTCCCGTGCAACCAGTTCGGCAAGCAGGAGCCGGGCGATGCCGCGCAGATCGGCGCGTTCTGCGAGCGCAACTACGGCGTCACGTTCCCGATGTTCGCGAAGATCGACGTGAAGGGCGAGCACGCGCATCCGCTGTACCGCTACCTGACCGACGAGGCGCCCGGGATCCTCGGCCTCAAGGCGATCAAGTGGAACTTCACGAAATTCCTGGTCGACCGCGACGGGCGGATCGTCAAGCGCTACGCGCCGTCGACGAAACCCGAGGAAATCGCCGCGGATATCGACAAGCTGCTGTGAGCGTTTGAAACGGCGGCCGGGGCGTCGCGGCCGAACCTGCCGCGCCGGGCTCGGCGGCGCGCAAGCGTGCACCGCCACGCGGGCCGCGCGAGCGGTTCGAGGCCGGCGCCCGCGCCGCCGCTACAGGATCGGCGAGAACAGGCGCGCGACGTGCATCGCGATGCGTCGCCACGCCGGCGAGTGCCGGTACTCGTTCGCATCGACCTCGTAGGCCTGTGCGAAATCGGCATCGAGCATCGCCTCGACCTCGTCGGCGAACGCGCGGTCGACGGTCAGCACCATGATCTCGAAGTTGAGCCGGAACGAGCGGTTGTCGAGATTCGCACTGCCGACCGCGGCCGCGATGCGGTCGATCAGCACGACTTTCTGGTGCAGGAAGCCGGGCCGGTAGCGGAACACCTTGACGCCTGCGTCGACGAGGTCGCGCGCATAGAGCTTCGACGCCTCGAACACGACGTAGTGGTCGCGCCGGTTCGGGATCAGGATGCGCACGTCGACGCCGCGCATCACCGCGAGCTTCAGCGCGGCGATCACCGCTTCGTCGGGCACGAGATACGGCGTCGTGATCCACACCCGTTCGCGCGCGGCGTTGATCGCCTCGACGAAGAACAGCGAGCCGGTTTCCTGTTTGTCGGCGGGCCCCATCGGCACCGCGAGGCAATGCATCGTGTCGCCGGGCAGCGCGGCCGGCGGGTCGGCGAGCGGCGGCAGCGTCTGCGTCGCCCAGTGCCAGTCTTCGGCGAACACGTACTGGATGCTGGCGACCGCCGGGCCGCGGATCTCGATATGGGTATCGCGCCACGGCGACAGGCGGCGGTTCGCCCCGAGATATTCGACGCCGACGTTGTGTCCGCCGACGAACGCGCGATTGCCGTCGACGACGACGATCTTGCGATGGTTGCGGAAGTTCAGCTGGAAGCGGTTGACGAACTTGCGGTGGGTCGCGAACGGCGTCACCTCGACGCCGCCGCGGCGCAGCGAGTCGACGTAGCTGTGCGGCAGGTCGAAGCTGCCGATGCTGTCGTACAGCACGTAGCAGCGCACGCCGGCCGCCGCGCGCGCGAGCAGCGCGTCGCGCAGCATCTGGCCGAGCGCGTCGTCGCGCACGATGAAGAACTGGACGATCACGTAATCGCGTGCGGCATCGATCGCCGACAGGATCGCCGAGAAGGTCGCATCGCCGTTCACGAGCGTGCGCACCGCATTGCCGCCGACGAACGGCATGCCGCCGAGCCGCGTCAGCGCGAGCACGGCGGTGCGGCCGATCGCGTCGGCGGCCGGCCCGTCGGATGCGCGTGCATCGAGCCACGGCGCGCGCGGCGTGTGCGTGCGCAGCGCCTTCGTTTCCTGGCGCCGCGCGTCGACGTAACCGGAGAACTTGCTGCGGCCGAGGAACAGGTAGGGGATGAGCGTCAGATACGGCATCGCGGCGAGCGATACGGCCCATGCGATCGCGCCTTGCGACGTGCGCGTGTTCATGACCGCGTGAAACGCCGCGACGATCCCGAGCACGTGAATGGCCAGGATCAGGGTGCCGAGATGTAGCCAGTCGAGGGTCATGGGCGCGTGACGGACTCCTGAAGTCGTGCGGCGCGGCGGCCGCTCACGCGCATCTTACCGAACCGTGCGGGACAGCGGGGTGCCGTGCCGCACGGTCCGGTCGCAGCGCGCCGTTCAGGCCTTGCGCGGCAGGTCGGACGCCTGGATCAGGAACACGGTGTCGTCGCCGGCGCTGGTTGGCAGCCACGTGAGTTCGAGGCCGCCGAACGCGGCTTCGACGTTCTCGCGTTCGTTGCCGATCTCGACGACGAGCACGCCGTCGTCATGCAGCCACTTGTGCGCGTGCGCGATGATCCGGCGCACGATGTCCATCCCGTCGTCGCCGCCGGCGAGCGCCATCTCGGGCTCGTGCCGGTACTCGGGCGGGAGTGCGGCCATCGACGCGGCGTTCACGTACGGCGGGTTCGTCAGGATCACGTCGTAGCGTGCGTCGGGTTCCGCGCGGAACGCGGGCAGCGGCGCGTACAGGTCGCCTCGGTGCAGCGTGATGCGGTCGTCGAGGCCGTAGTCGCGCACGTTGATCGCGGCGACTTCGAGCGCCTTGTCGGACAGGTCGACCGCGTCGATCTCGGCATTCGGGAACGCGCTGGCCGCGAGGATCGCGAGGCAGCCCGAGCCGGTGCACAGCTCGAGCACGGCGCCGACCTGCTCCGGGTCGGCGACATACGGCTGCAGCCCGTCGTCGAGCAGTTCGCCGATGAACGAGCGCGGCACGATCACGCGCTCGTCGACGTAGAAGCGGTGGCCGTGCATCCACGCTTCATGCGTCAGATACGCGGCCGGCACGCGCTCCGTCGCGCGCCGTTCGATCAGCGCGAGCACGGCCGCGATTTCGTCGGGCAAGAGGCGGGCATCGAGGAACGGCTCGAGCGTGTCGAGCGGCAGGTCGAGCGTATGCAGCACGAGGTACGCGGCTTCGTCGTACGCGTTGTCCGAGCCGTGGCCGAACGCGAGCTTCGCCTTCGAGAAACGCGTGACCGCGTAGCGCAGCAGGTCGCGAACAGTTGCAAAAGGTGTCGTCATGCGAGGCTCCGTCAGGCGATCAGTTGTTCGAGCACGCCGCGGTACACGTTCTTCAGCGGGTCGATGAAGCGCACGTCGATGTGTTCGTCGATCTTGTGGATGCTGCCGTTCGGCGGCCCGAACTCGATCACCTGCGGGCAGATGCGCGCGATGAAGCGTCCGTCGGACGTGCCGCCCGTCGTCGACAGCTCGGTCGTGAGGCCGGTCTCCGCGCGGATCGCGTTCTCGAGCGCGTTCGACAGCTCGCCGCGCGGTGTGAGGAACGGCAGGCCGCTCACCGACCACTTCAGCGAGTACTCGAGGCCGTGCTTGTCGAGGATCGCATGCACACGTGCCTGCAGTCCCTCGACGGTGCTCGCCGTCGAAAAGCGGAAGTTGAACATCAGGTCCGCGTGGCCGGGGATCACGTTGGTCGCCCCGGTGCCCGCGTGCAGGTTCGACACCTGCCACGTGGTCGGCGGAAAGTATTCGTTGCCTTCGTCCCACCGTTCGGCGGCGAGCTCGGCGAGCGCGGGCGCGAGCAGGTGGATCGGGTTCTTCGCAAGGTGCGGGTACGCAATGTGGCCCTGCACGCCCTTGACGATCAGTTCGCCCGACATCGAGCCGCGGCGGCCGTTCTTCACGACGTCGCCGAGTTCGGCGGTCGACGTCGGCTCGCCGACGAT
This sequence comes from Burkholderia sp. SR8, assembly GCF_052851275.1. Classification (NCBI taxonomy): domain Bacteria; kingdom Pseudomonadati; phylum Pseudomonadota; class Betaproteobacteria; order Burkholderiales; family Burkholderiaceae; genus Burkholderia; species Burkholderia sp. SR8. The sequence goes on along the minus strand of NZ_JAULUC010000001.1, from coordinate 258,988 downwards.
GCAGTAGTCGAGTCGTTCGCCGCGCGCTTCGAGCAGTTCGACGACTTTCACGGTGCCGTCGGTGGCCGGGCCTTCCTCGTCGCTCGTGATCAGGAACGCGATCGCACCGCGGTGGCCGGGATGCGCCGCGACGAATTCCTCGGACGCGACGACGAACGCCGCGAGCGACGTCTTCATGTCGGCCGCGCCGCGGCCGTACAGCTTGCCGTCGCGATGCGCGGGGATGAACGGCGGCGACGTCCACTGCTCGAGCGGGCCGGTCGGCACGACGTCGGTGTGGCCCGCGAACGCGAGCAGCTTGCCGTCGCGGCCGTCGGTGCCGCGCTTGACGGCCCACAGGTTGGTCACGCCGTGCGACGCGATGGTCTCGCATTCGAAGCCGAGCGCGGCGAGGCGCTCGGTCATGATCTGCTGGCAGTGCTGGTCGTCGGGCGTGACGGACGCGCGGGCGATCAGCTGTTCGGTAAGGGCTAGGGTGGCGGACATGGTTCGGACCACTTTCGATAAAAAATGCCGGCGCGGGGGCCGGCAGCGATGAGACGTCGTGCGCAGTGCACGCGCAGCGCGCGCGGCCCTAGGCGGCAAACAGTGCCGCGTACTGATCGGCGACGAAGCCGAGCGATTTCACGCGGCCGTTGACGACGAGCACGGGGCGCTTGATGACCGACGGCTTGTGGATCATCAGCGCGACCGCGCCGGACTTCGTTTCCGCGGCCGCCTTCATGGCGTCGTCCAGGCCGCGCCACGTCGTGCCGCGCTTGTTCACGAGCGCGTCGAGCGACACGTCCTTCAGCCAGTCCTCGACGAGCGGTGCGCTGACGCCGAGCTTCTTGAAGTCGTGGAACTCGAATTCGACGCCGTGCTCGTCGAGCCACACGCGGGCCTTCTTCACGGTGTCGCAGTTCGGGATGCCGTAGACGACCACGGTGCGCGGCTTGGCCATCAGTCGCCTCGCAGCAGCTCGTTCAGGCCGACCTTCGCGCGGGTCTTCGCGTCGACCTTCTTCACGATCACCGCGCAGTACAGGCTGTGCGAGCCGTCCTTCGACGGCAGGTTGCCGGCGACGACGACCGAGCCGGCCGGGATGCGGCCGTAGCTGACTTCGCCCGTTTCGCGGTCGTAGATCTTCGTGCTCTGGCCGAGGTACACGCCCATCGAGATCACCGAGTTCTCCTCGACGATCACGCCTTCGACGACTTCCGAGCGCGCGCCGATGAAGCAGTTGTCCTCGATGATGACCGGGTTCGCCTGCAGCGGCTCGAGCACGCCGCCGATGCCGACGCCGCCCGACAGGTGCACGTTCTTGCCGATCTGCGCGCACGAACCGACCGTTGCCCACGTATCGACCATCGTGCCTTCGTCGACGTATGCGCCGATGTTGGTGTACGACGGCATCAGCACGACGTTCTTCGCGATGAACGAGCCGCGGCGCGCGATGGCCGGCGGCACGACGCGGAAGCCGCCCGCGGCGAAGTCTTCGGCCGTGTAGTTCGCGAACTTCGACGGCACCTTGTCGTAGAACTGCGAATAGCCGCCGGCCGGCATCGGAGCGTTGTCCTCCAGGCGGAACGACAGCAGCACGGCCTTCTTCAGCCACTGATGCACGGTCCAGTTGCCGTCGATCTTCTCGGCGACGCGCAGCGCGCCGCGGTCGAGCTGCTCGATCGCGTGGGCGACGGCTTCGCGGACTTCCGCCGGCGCGGCCTTCGGCGACAGCTCGGCGCGGTTTTCCCAGGCGGTATCGATGATTTGCTGAAGTTGTTGCGACATGTTCGTTTTCGCAGGAGATGAATGGAATTGATCGGGATGGATGTCTTACCGCGCGAGCGAGCGGCAGAAATCGACGATGCGTTGCGCGCCCTCGACGCATTCGGGGGTGCCCGCGACGAGCGCGATCCGGATGAAATCGCGGCCCGGATTCGTGCCGTGCGCGTCGCGCGCCAGGTACGAGCCGGGCAGAACCGTCACATTATAGTCGGCGTACAGGCGGCGGGCGAACTCGGTGTCCGACAGGCCCGTGCGCGCGACGTTGGCCCACAGGTAGAACGCGGCGTCGGGCAGCTTCACGTCGATCGCGTCGGCAAGCATCGGCGTGACAGTGTTGAACTTCTGCAGGTACAGCGCGCGGTTCTCGCGCACGTGCGCCTCGTCGTTCCACGCGGCGATGCTCGCGTGCTGCCACACCGGCGACAGCGCGGCCCCGTGGTACGTGCGGTACAGCAGGAATTTCTTCAGCAGCGCGGCGTCGCCGGCGACGAAGCCCGAGCGCATGCCGGGCACGTTCGAGCGCTTCGACAGGCTCGACAGCATCACGAGCCGCTCGAAGCCGCGGCCGAGGCGGTGCGCGGCCTCGAGGCCGCCGAGCGGCGGCGCCGCTTCGTCGAAGTAGATTTCCGAATAGCACTCGTCGGACGCGATCACGAAGCCGTGGCGGTCCGACAGCGCGAACAGCTCGCGCCAGTCGTCGAGCGTCAGCACGGCGCCGGTCGGGTTGCCCGGCGAGCACACGTACAGCAATTGCGTGCGCGCCCACACTTCGTCGGGCACGGCCGCGTAGTCGCACGCGAAGTTGCGCGCCGGATCGCTGTTCGCGAAATAGGGTTCGGCACCGGCCAGCAGCGCCGCGCCTTCGTAAATTTGATAGAACGGATTCGGACAGAGTACGATCGCCTTCTTGCCGTCCGTGCTCGGGCGCGCGTCGATCACCGTTTGCGCGAGCGAGAACAGCGCCTCGCGCGAACCGGACACCGGCAGCACCTGCGTGGCCGGATCGATCGCCGGCAGCCCGTAGCGGCGTTCGAGCCACTGCGCGATCGACGTGCGCAGCGCGTCCGAGCCGGCCGTGGCCGGATACGACGCGAGGCCGTCGAGCGCGGCCACTACCGCGTCGCGGATCAGCGCCGGCGTCGGGTGCTTGGGCTCGCCGATGCCGAAGCTGATCGGTTTCAGGCCGGCGGCGGGCGTCACGTCCTTGAACAGGGCGCGCAGCTTTTCGAAGGGATAGGGCTGGAGTGAGTCGAGTCGAGGGTTCACGGGCGAAGCGGCCATCGCGGCCGGTTGGAGCGAAAGGGGCGGCGCGGGTGCCGCACGGCTGCGAACGGGCGCCGACGGCGCGCGGGTCGCAACGGACGATTATAGCGTGATGCAATGCGGTCACGGCCCGCCGGAACGGCGGCCGGGCCGGTCGAACAAAGGGTATCGAACCAATTGACGTCCTCGTCCGCCTGAAGGCGGAGGATTCCCACACCTGGCGATGCACGTCCGCATCGGAGAATGTTCAGCGCAGCGTTGATATCACGATCATGCACGACACCACATCCACTGCAGGCCCATTCTCTTACTCGCAGTCCCGCGATACCTTTCGGCCGCGTCGTGCTGCCTTTCGACCCGCACGCCGAACAGGACTGGGTCGAACCGCTTTCGTCCACTTCTTCGAACGTGGCCCCGTGCGCGACCGCTTTGTAACGGAGTTTGTTTCGGAAGGACGACCAGGACGCGTCGTAGACGCTCTTCGCCATCCTGGTTCTGGCGAGTTTGACAGCCGACACGTTGCCGACCGCGATGTAATCGAAGCGCCGCACCAGATCGAGCGCGAGCTTGTGCTGGAAATCGGCACGGGTATTCGCGACCTTGGCGTGCAGCTTCGCGATATGCCGCTTGTGCTTGCGCGCCCGTTGCGCTTTCGCCAGCTTTTCCGCCGCGCGTCGACCGAACTGGTCATTGGGCAGCTTCTCGCCGGTCGAAAGTGTGGCGAAGTCTTTCAGGCCGAGATCGATGCCGACACCGGAACGGATCGGGCGGGCCTGAACACCGGGCATCTCGATCACGATGTTGAGAAACCAGTTGCCGCGTGCATCCTGCGCAAAGTTGGTCCCGTCCTTGATCTTGCCTTCGGGAAGCGGCCGGCTGTTGAACACGCGGAAGGTATTGCCGGCGAAGCGAAAGGCGTCGCCCTCGCGCTTCAGGTCACGGCCCTTCAGCGGCACCCAGCCAAGCGATTTCCTGCCGCGATAACGCAGATACGGACGTCGGTGCTGGCTGCGCGACTTCGCGTATTGCTCACACGTTGCGTTGATCGTGCCGGAGTGGATGCCAAGCTCCTTGCTGCTGCCGGTCGTCAACACGTTCAGATCGAATCCCGTCGGCCACTTCTTGCGCCACTTGAGCGCGTGCCTCTGCGTGTCGTTGCAGAAGTTCCAGACATAGTTCACCGCACGGCTCTGCTTGTTGAGCAGTCCGTTGAGCGACTTCACCCGGTAGCGGTAGACAAGGATCATGCAGGCGATCCTAACCTGTGGAAAAAGCTGCCTGTCAACAGCACGCCTTTCCTTCCCGCCATCAATGGCGGGGTTTCTCGGAGCAAATTCTGATGAACAACGCGGTACGCGGCAGCCTGCCGACGCTCGCCATCCTGATCGGCGCGTCGGTATGGGGCCTGATCTGGTATCCGCTGCGGATCCTCGCGTCGCTCGGCCTGACCGGCACGCTGGCGAGCGCGCTGACGAGCGCGGTCGCATTCCTGTTCGTGATCGTCGCGCGGCACCGCACGATCGCGACGCTGCGCTGGCACTGGGTGCTGCCGGGCATCGCGGTCACCGCCGGCGTGACCAACCTCGGCTTCGTGTGGGGCACGATCCACGGCGAAGTGCTGCGCGTGATGCTGCTGTTCTACCTGACGCCGGCATGGACGGCGATCTACGCGCATTTCCTGCTGCGCGAGCGGCTGACGTGGGCCGGCGCGGGCCTCGCGGCGCTGTCGATCGGCGGCGCGATGCTGATGCTGTGGTCGCCGACGCTCGGCCTGCCGCTGCCGGCCAACCCGGCCGAATGGGCGGGCCTCGCGGCCGGCCTCAGTTTCGCGATGAGCAACGTGCTCGTGATCAAGGCGAGCCGCGAGCTGCCGGAGATGCGCGCAGAGATGCGCACCGCGACGCTGTTCGGCGGCGCGGCGGTGTTCGGCGCGATCGCGTCGCTCGTCGAGGGGCTGCCGGCCGCCCCGGCCGGCGGGCAGCTCGGCCCCGCCGCGCTGATCGTCGTCGCGATCGGCGTGACGATGGCCGCGAACAACCTGCTCGTGCAGTACGGGCTCGCGCGCGTGCCGGCGAACCGCGCGTCGATCATCATGCTGTTCGAGATCGTGATCACCGCGCTGTCGGCGTGGGTGTTCGCGAACGAACTGCCCAGCGCGCGCGAGTGGGCGGGCGGCGCGTGCATCGTGCTGGCGACGCTACTGTCGAGCCGGGTCCATCGGGCCGCGCCCGCATCGGGCAAACCCGGCGGCGGGCGGGACGGCGCACGCGCGATGGTATGATGGAAGCCGTTTGCGGGGCCCAACGCTTCAGATGCGCGCGGCCCCGCTTTTGAATTCCGGGGCGCACCGTGCGCATGGGCCGTCCGGCCCCGCGCGGCGCGGCCCCGTCCGTTTCACACCTTCTTCACATCCGATACCGCCGTGCGTCTGAGCTCGATCAAACTCGCTGGCTTCAAATCCTTCGTCGATCCCACGCATTTCCAGGTTCCGGGCCAGCTTGTCGGCGTGGTAGGCCCGAACGGGTGCGGCAAGTCCAACATCATCGATGCCGTGCGCTGGGTGCTCGGCGAGTCGCGCGCATCCGAGCTGCGCGGCGAGTCGATGCAGGACGTGATCTTCAACGGCTCGACCGCCCGCAAGCCCGGCAGCCGGGCGAGCGTCGAACTGATCTTCGACAACTCCGACGGCCGCGCGGCCGGGCAGTGGGGCCAGTACGGCGAGATCGCCGTGAAGCGCGTGCTCACGCGCGACGGCACGTCGAGCTACTACATCAACAACCTGCCGGCGCGCCGCCGCGACATCCAGGACATCTTCCTCGGCACGGGCCTCGGGCCCCGCGCATACGCGATCATCGGCCAGGGCATGATCGCGCGGATCATCGAGGCGAAGCCGGAAGAGCTGCGCGTGTTCCTCGAGGAAGCCGCCGGCGTGTCGAAGTACAAGGAACGCCGCCGCGAGACCGAGAATCGCCTGCACGACACGCGCGAGAACCTGACGCGCGTCGAGGACATCGTGCGCGAGCTCGGCGCGAACCTCGAGAAGCTCGAGGCGCAGGCGGTCGTCGCGACCAAGTACAAGGAACTCGTCGCCGACGGCGAGGAGAAGCAGCGCCTGTTGTGGCTGCTGCGCAAGAACGAGGCCGCGGGCGAGCAGCAGAAGCAGCAGCGCGCGATCGAGCAGGCGCAGATCGACCTCGACGCGCAGACGGCGAAGCTGCGCGAGGTCGAGTCGCAGCTCGAGACGCTGCGTGTCGCGCATTACTCGGCGAGCGACGCGATGCAGGGCGCGCAGGGCGCGCTCTACGAGGCGAATGCCGAAGTGAGCCGTCTCGAGGCCGAGATCAAGTTCATCGTCGAATCGCGCAACCGCGTGCAGGCGCAGATCGCCGCACTGAACGCGCAGCGCGAGCAATGGCGCGCGCAGGCCGAGAAGGCGCAGGACGAGCTCGAGGAAGCCGAAGAGGCGCGCGCGATGGCCGACGAGAAGGCCGCGCTCGCCGAAGACAACGCCGCCGCGAAACACGACGCGCTGCCGGCGCTCGAAGCGAAATGGCGCGATGCGCAGGCGCAGCTGAACGACGAGCGCGCGCGGATCGCGCAGACCGAACAGTCGCTGAAGCTCGAAGCCGCGCATCAGCGCAATGCCGACCAGCAGCTGCAGCAGCTTCAGCAGCGCCACGAGCGCCTGAAGTCGGAGGCGGGCGGGCTCGACGCGCCCGATGAAGCGCAGCTCGAGGAGCTGCGCATGCAGCTCGCCGAGCAGGAAGAGATCCTCGCCGAAGCGCAGGCACGCCTCACCGATGCGCAGGATGCGCTGCCGCGTCTCGACGGCGAGCGCCGTGCCGCGCAGGAGCGCGTGCAGGCCGAAAGCGCGCAGATCCACCAGCTCGAGGCGCGCCTGGCCGCGCTCAAGCAGCTGCAGGAGAACGTGCAGACCGAAGGCAAGATCCAGCCGTGGCTCGACAAGCACGAGCTCGGCGCGCTGCCGCGCCTGTGGAAGAAGCTGCACGTCGAAGCCGGCTGGGAAGCGGCGCTCGAAGCCGTGCTGCGCGAGCGCCTCGCCGCGCTCGAAGTATCGAATCTCGACTGGGTGAAGGCGTTCGCGACCGATGCGCCGCCCGCGAAACTCGCGTTCTACGCGCCGCCGCCGGCCGGCGAAGCGCCGGCCGCTCCGGCTGGCCTGCGCCCGGTGCTGTCGCTCGTGCGCATCGACGACGCGGGCATCCGTGCGGTGCTGAACGACTGGCTCGGCAACGTGTACGTCGCCGACGACGTCGCGCAGGCGCTCGCGACGCGCGCGCAACTGCCGGCAGGCGGCGCGTTCGTCGTCAAGGCCGGTCACATCGTCACGCGCGTCGGCGTGCAGCTGTACGCGGCCGATTCGGAGCAGGCCGGGATGCTGGCCCGCCAGCAGGAAATCGAAAACCTGACGCGCCAGGTGCGCGCGCAGGCATTGCTCGCCGACGACGCGCGCACCGCAGCCGTGCGTGCGGAGGCCGCGCACACGCAGGCCGCGCAGGCGCTCGGCGACGTGCGCGCGCAGGCCGAACGTGCGACGCAGCGCGTGCACGCGCTGCAGATGGACGTGCTGAAGCTTGCACAGGCGCACGAGCGTTACACGCAACGCAGCACGCAGATCCGCGAGGAGCTCGAGGAAATCGGCGCGCAGATCGACGAGCAGCGTGCACTGCGCGCGGAATCGGAAGCGAACTTCGAGCGTTTCGACGGCGAGCTCGCGGAACTGCAGGCGCGCTTCGAGGACAACCAGCTCGCGTTCGAGGCGCTCGACGAATCGCTGACGCAGGCGCGCCAGGAAGCGCGCGACCTCGAGCGTGGTGCGAACGACGCGCGCTTCGCCGCGCGCAACGCGGTCACGCGGATCGACGAACTGAAGCGCAGCATCCAGGTCGCGCACGAGCAGAGCGAGCGCGTGGCCGCGTCGCTGGAAGACGCGCGCGCCGAACTCGAAACGATCAACGAGCAGACCGCGCACACGGGCCTGCAGGACGCGCTCGAAATTCGCGCGGTGAAGGAAGAAGCGCTGCAGGCCGCGCGGATCGAACTCGACGACCTGACCGCGAAGCTGCGCGCGTCCGACGAGCAGCGTCTCGTCGCCGAGCGTTCGCTGCAGCCGCTGCGCGACCGCATCACCGAGCTGCAGCTGAAGGAGCAGGCCGCGCGCCTCGCCGTCGAGCAGTTCGCCGAGCAGCTCACGGCCGCCGAGGTCGACGAGCAAGCGCTGCGCGACAAGCTGACACCGGACCTGAAGCCGTCGTACCTGCAGGGCGAGGTCACGCGCCTGAACAACGCGATCAACGCGCTCGGCCCGGTGAACATGGCCGCGCTCGACGAACTGAAGGCCGCAAGCGAGCGCAAGGTGTTCCTCGATGCGCAGTCCGCCGACCTGACCGACGCGATCACGACGCTCGAGGACGCGATCCACAAGATCGACCAGGAAACCCGCACGCTGCTGCAGGGCACCTTCGACGAGGTCAACCGTCACTTCAGCGACCTGTTCCCGCGCCTGTTCGGCGGCGGCCAGGCGAAGCTGATCATGACGGGCGACGAAATCCTCGACGCGGGCGTGCAGGTGATGGCGCAGCCGCCGGGCAAGAAGAACGCGACGATCCACCTGCTGTCGGGTGGCGAAAAGGCGCTGACCGCGACCGCACTGGTGTTCGCGATGTTCCAGCTGAACCCGGCGCCGTTCTGTCTGCTCGACGAGGTCGACGCGCCGCTCGACGACGCGAACACCGAGCGTTTCGCGAATCTCGTGCGTGCGATGTCCGACAAGACGCAGTTCCTGTTCATTTCGCACAACAAGATCGCGATGGAGATGGCGCAGCAGCTGATCGGCGTGACGATGCAGGAGCAGGGCGTGTCGCGGATCGTCGCGGTGGACATGGAAACCGCCGCGGGTTTTGCCCAGAATTGACGTTTGACGAAACCGGACCGCGTTCGCGCGGCGCATGGGCGCCCGTTCGCGGTTCCGACGAAAAAGAATTGCTGATGGAGCGTGCATGGACGAGTTGACACTCGGTTTGATCGGCGCCGGCGCCGTCGTGGTGGGCGGCGTCGTGGTCTACAACGCATGGCAGGGCGCGAAGGTGCGGCGCAGGATGCCGCGCCCAATGCCGGAAGAGGCGGCCGAGGCGATGAACCGCCCCGAGCGCGAAGAAGAACTGCCGTTCATCGAGCCGGTGCGCCAGCCCGTGCGCCGCGAACCCGCGGCGCCGGCGGCGGCCGCCGCCGCAGGGGCGTCGGCCGAAGCCGCGCGCGTCGAGCCGACGTTCGGCGGCGCAGCGTCGAGCGGCGCGGCACCCGCCGACACGCCGGCCGATCTGCAGGCCGAGGCGACCGGCGCCGACCTGCCGTCGGAGTCGAGCGAGTCGGCCGCGCAGGCCGCCGAGGAAGGCGCGGCTGCGGCGACGCCGGAAGCGCCGGCCGTCGACGCGGCGAACGAGCCGGCCGAGCCCGTGCTGCCGGCCGCGACCACGATTTCGTCGGCACCGCCGGCGATCGTCGACCGCCGGATCGACTGCATCGTGCCGATCCGCCTGGGCGCGCCGCTGCCGGGCGACAAGATCCTGCCGGTCGCGCAGCGGCTGCGCCGCGCGGGCAGCAAGCCCGTGCATATCGAAGGCAAGCCGGAAGGCGGCCAGTGGGAGCTGCTGCAGAACGGCGTGCGCTATGAGGAACTGCGTGCGGCCGCGCAGCTCGCGAACCGCAGCGGCGCACTGAACGAGCTCGAATTCTCGGAGTTCGTGACGGGCGTCCAGCAGTTCGCCGACGCGATCGACGGCGCGCCGGAATTCCCGGACATGATGGAGACGGTCGCGATGGCGCGCGAGCTCGACGGCTTCGCCGCGCAGTGCGACGCGCAGCTGTCGATCAACGTGATGTCGGACGGCGCGCCGTGGTCCGCGAACTACGTGCAGGCCGTCGCTTCGCAGGACGGGCTGCTGCTGTCGCGCGACGGCACGCGGTTCGTGAAGCTCGACGCGAAGCAGAACCCGGTGTTCATGCTGCAGTTCGGCGACACGAACTTCCTGCGCGACGACCTCACGTACAAGGGCGGCAACATGATCACGCTGGTGCTCGACGTGCCGGTCGCCGAAGAGGACATCCTGCCGTTCCGGCTGATGTGCGACTACGCGAAGTCGCTGTCCGCGCGGATCGGTGCACGGGTCGTCGACGATTCGCGCCGGCCGCTGCCGGAATCGACGCTCGTCGCGATCGATCAGCAACTGATGAAGCTGTACGCGAAGCTCGAGGAAGCCGGCATCCCGGCCGGTTCGCCGGTCACGCGGCGTCTGTTCAGCCAGTAACGCGTATCGCGTGCGGCGGCGCTCGCCGCCGCCGCACGTCGCTGCTGCGCCGCACCCACGCCGCGGGTGTGCGGCGCAGCAGGCCCGCGCGGCACGCATCGCGTGCCCCCGCCACGGCGTCAAACTGAGATAATCGAACATCCGATTTTTCAGAACGAATCTGCCGCCAGCATGGCCCGAACCCAAGCCGAACCGCCAGCCAGCCAGCCCGACGCGCGCGCCGCGTGGCTGCGCGACCAACTCGAGCGGGCGAACTACGCCTATTACGTGCTCGACCAGCCGGACCTGCCCGACGCCGAATACGACCGGCTGTTCGGCGAGCTGCAGCAACTCGAAACCGATCACCCCGAACTCGTGACGCCCGATTCTCCGACGCAGCGCGTCGGCGGCGAAGTGGCGAGCGGGTTCACGCCGGTCGTCCACGACGCGCCGATGCTGTCGCTGAATAACGGCTTCGCCGACGAGGACATCGCCGCATTCGACAAGCGCGTCGCCGATGCGCTCGCGAAAACCACCGATCTCGCCGGCTCGGTGACGGACCCCGTCGAATACGCGTGCGAGCTGAAGTTCGACGGGCTCGCGATCTCGCTGCGCTACGAGCGCGGCGTGTTCGTGCAGGCCGCGACGCGCGGCGACGGCACGACCGGCGAGGACGTGACGGAGAACGTCCGCACGATCCGCTCGATCCCGCTGAAGCTGAAGGGCAAGGACGTGCCGGCCGTGCTCGACGTGCGCGGCGAGGTGCTGATGTTCAAGCGCGATTTCGCACGCCTGAACGAACGTCAGCGCGCGGCCGAGCAGCGCGAATTCGCGAACCCGCGCAACGCGGCGGCCGGCAGCCTGCGCCAGCTCGATCCGAAGATCACCGCGCAGCGTCCGCTGTCGTTCTTCGCGTACGGGATCGGCGTGCTCGACGGGATGCCGATGCCGGACACGCACAGCGCGCTGCTCGACTGGTACGAGTCGCTCGGCCTGCCGGTGAACCGCGAACGTGCGGTCGTGCACGGCGCGGACGGCCTGCTCGGCTTCTTCCGCAAGGTCGGCGAGAAGCGCGAATCGCTGCCGTACGACATCGACGGCGTCGTGTACAAGGTGAACCGGCGCGACGAACAGGACCGGCTCGGCTTCGTGTCGCGCGCGCCGCGCTTCGCGCTCGCGCACAAGTTCCCCGCGCAGGAAGCGCTGACGAAGCTCGTCGCGATCGACGTGCAGGTCGGCCGCACCGGTGCGATCACGCCGGTCGCGCGGCTCGAACCCGTGTTCGTCGGCGGCGCGACGGTGACCAACGCGACGCTGCACAACGAGGACGAGGTGCGCCGCAAGGACATCCGGATCGGCGATACCGTGATCGTGCGGCGTGCGGGCGACGTGATTCCGGAAGTGGTCGGCGCGCTGCTCGACCGCCGTCCGGTCGATGCGGCAGCGTTCGTGATGCCGACCGAGTGCCCGGTGTGCGGCTCGAAGATCGAGCGCCTGCCGGACGAGGCGATCGCGCGCTGCACGGGCGGCCTGTTCTGTCCGGCGCAGCGCAAGCAGGCGTTGTGGCACTTTGCGCAGCGCCGCGCGCTCGACATCGACGGGCTCGGCGAGAAGATCATCGATCAGCTCGTCGAACTGAATCTCGTGCGCACGCCGGCCGACCTGTTCAATCTCGGCTTCGCGACGCTCGCGGAGCTCGACCGATTCGCGGAGAAGTCCGCGCAGAACCTGCTCGACTCGCTCGAGAAGGCGAAGCACACGACGCTCGCGCGCTTCATCTACGGGCTCGGCATCCGCCACGTCGGCGAATCGACCGCGAAGGATCTCGCAAAGCATTTCGGGTCGCTGAACCCGATCATGGACGCATCGATCGACGAGCTGCTCGAAGTGAACGACGTCGGGCCGATCGTCGCCGAGTCGATCCACCAGTTCTTCGCGGAAGAGCACAACCGCACGGTGATCGAGCAGCTGCGCGCGCCCGGCAAGGTCACGTGGCCGGAAGGCCCGCCCGCGCCGAAGGCGCCGCAGGGCGTGCTGGCCGGCAAGACGGTCGTGCTGACGGGCACGCTGCCGAATCTCACGCGCGACGCGGCGAAGGAGATGCTCGAAGCGGCGGGCGCGAAGGTCGCCGGGTCGGTATCGAAGAAGACGGATTACGTGGTCGCGGGCGCCGAAGCGGGCAGCAAGCTCGCGAAGGCCGAGGAACTCGGCATCCCGGTACTGGACGAAGACGGACTGCACCAACTCCTGGAGGGCAACACGCCATGATTCGCGAGATCCTGAAGATGGGCGATCCGCGCCTGCTCGAAGTGGCCGAGCCGGTCGAGCGGTTCGATACCCCCGACCTGCACGAGATCGTCGCGGACATGTTCGAGACGATGCACCACGCGAACGGTGCGGGGCTCGCCGCGCCGCAGATCGGCATCGGGCTGCAGATCATCATCTTCGGCTTCGGCAGCAACAACCGCTATCCGGATGCGCCGCCGGTGCCCGAGACCGTGCTGATCAACCCGAAGCTCGAGTACATGCCGCCGGACATGGAAGAGGGCTGGGAGGGCTGCCTGTCGGTGCCGGGCATGCGCGGCGTGGTGAGCCGCTACGCGAAGGTCCGCTACAGCGGCTACGACCAGTTCGGCACGAAGATCGACCGTGTCGCGGAAGGGTTCCACGCGCGCGTCGTCCAGCACGAATACGATCACCTGATCGGCAAGCTGTATCCGATGCGGATCACCGACTTCACGCGGTTCGGCTTCACCGAGGTGCTGTTCCCGGGGCTCGATCCGACCGAGGACGACTGACCGGCCGGCACGCGGCGGCGCATGGCGGCGCGTGGCGCGTTGCACCGTCGCCGCCCCGGAAACAAAAAAACCCGCTCGCGCGGGTTTTTTCACTGCGCGGCACGCAATGCGTGCCGGCGATCAGAACGACTCGTCGGCCGACAAGTAGCGCCATTGCCCCTGCGGCAGCGCGCCGAGCATCACGCGCCCCATCCGCACGCGCTTCAGGCCGATCACTTCGAGGCCGACCAGCTCGCACATGCGGCGAATCTGGCGCTTCTTGCCTTCGCGCAGCACGAAGCGCAGCTGCTCGCCGTTCTGCCAGCTCACCATCGCGGGCTTCAGCGGGACGCCGTCGAGTTCGAGGCCGTGGCGCAGCTTCGCGAGCGATTCGGCAGGGAAGTGCTGGTCGATGTCGATCAGGCGTTCGCCGAAGCGCACGCGCACCAGGTATTCCTTGTCGATGTCCGACTGTTCGCCGATCAGCTGCTTCGCGATCACGCCGTTCTGCGTGAGCACGAGCAGGCCGGTCGAGTCGATGTCGAGCCGGCCGGCCGGCGCGAGCGCGTGCAGGTGTTGCGGCGAGAAGCGGATCTGCGAGCGGTCGCCGCTCCACTGGTTCGCGCGCGTGATCAGCACCGACGCGGGCTCGTAGCCGTCTTCGGCCTGACCCGACACGTAACCGACCGGCTTGTGCAGCAGGATCGTCACTTGCGCGGCCTGCGCGGCGCTCGCGCGTTCGTCGATCTCGATCTTCTGGTCCGGGCGGACCTTCGTGCCGAGCGTGTCGATGCGTTCGCCATCGACGAGCACCCAGCCCTTTTCGATCCATTCGTCGGCTTCGCGGCGCGAGCACAGGCCGAGTTCCGACATCCGCTTCGACAGGCGCATCAGGCCCGTTTCGTCGCCGTGATCGACGTCGGCGGCGCGGCGCTTGACCGGTTGGGCGGTCTTCAGCGCGGCGCCGGTCGAACGGCGCTCGCTGCTGCTGCGTTCGCCGAAGCCGCGCTTTGCGCCTTCGCCGGCTGGCTTGTCGCGGTACGGTGCGCGTGCGCTGCCTTCGGCGCCTGCGCGGCGCGGACGTGCGTCGTCGTCGCCGCGACGTGCGGGGCGGTCGGACGGCGCACGGCGTTCGCCGAAGCTGCGCTTTGCGCCTTCGCCGGCTGGCTTGTCGCGGTAGGGCGCGCGTGCACCGCCTTCGCTGCCTGCACGGCGCGGGCGCGCATCGTCGTCGCTGCGACGTGCGGGGCGGTCGGACGGCGTGCGGCGTTCGCCGAAGCTGCGCTTCGCGCCTTCGCCGGCTGGCTTGTCGCGATAGGGCGCGCGTGCACCGCCTTCGCTGCCTGCACGGCGCGGGCGCGCATCGTCGTCGCTGCGACGTGCGGGGCGGTCGGACGGCGCACGGCGCTCGCCGAAGCTGCGCTGCGCGCCTTCGCCGGCTGGCTTGTCGCGATAGGGCGCACGCGCCGCGCCTTCGCCGGCTGCACGGCGCGGCCGTGCATCGTCGGTGCTGCGATACGGACGGGCGTCGCTGCGCTCGGTACCGCCGTCACGCGGCGCGCGCTTCGCCGGCGCGCGATCCGCGCCGGGCCGTTCCGCGCCGCGCGGCTTGAACGCGCGTTCGCCGGCGGCTGCCGGCGCGGCAGCCTTCTTCGGGCGCGGCGGCTTGTCGGCCGCGGCCGGCGCGGCGGGGCGCACCGGCTTGCGGGCGACGAGGCTGCCGGAGCGGACAGGGGCGCGGGTCGGCGACGCCGGCTTCGGATTCTTGACGGTCAGTTTGGTGCGCATAAACGCTGGGATTCATTCAGACTGCGATCGCGCGCAGCAATTCGGTTTCGAGCTGGATCTGCAGGCGGTTGTCGGACAGGCCGGCACCGTCGAGCAGGAAGATGTCCTCGACGCGTTCGCCGAGCGTGTTGATCCGCGCCGCGTGGACGCCGACCTGATGCTCGGCCAGCACGCGCGCGATCGAATAGAGAAGGCCCGGCCGGTCGTTGGCGGACACGGACAGGATGTAGTACTGGCCGCGCTCGTCGGCCCGGAGGTCGACGCGCGGCGTGATCGGAAACGTCCGCGACAGCCGCGACAGGCGGCCCTTGGACGGCTCCGGCAGCGGGGCGGTTTCGGCGAGACGCATCGCGAGCTGCTGCTCGACGAGATTCGCGATGTCGCGATAGCGCACGTCGCGTTCGGTCTGCGTGACGATGAAGTTGTCGAGCGCATAGCCGTGCCGCGTCGTGCTGACGCGCGCGTCGAGCACCGACAGCCCGTTGCGGTCGAAGTACGCGCAGATGCCCGCGAACAGGTCGGGGCGATCCTTCACGTACACGAGCACCTGCAGCGCGTCGCCGATCGGCGACGGCCGCGCGCGCACGATCGCGGTCTCGGCGTTCACGTGCCGGTACAGCACGCGCGTCTGCCATGCGATGTCGGCCGCGTCGTGACGCAGGAAGAAGCCGACGTCGAGCTGATCCCACAGTGCGCGGTGCGCGTCGTCGGGCACGGTCTCGAGGCGCAGCAGCGCGAGCGCCTGCTCCTGCCGCGATTTCAGTTCCGAATGCGCGTCGGGCTTCGCGCCGCCGAGCACCGCGAGCGTGATGCGGTACAGATCCTCGAGCAGCTTGCCCTTCCACGTGTTCCATACCTTCGGGCTCGTGCCGCGGATATCGGCGACGGTCAGCAGGTAGAGCGCGGTCAGATACCGCTCGTTGCCGACGACTTCCGCGAAGCGCTTGATGACTTCCGGATCGCTGGTGTCCTGCTTCTGCGCGACCTGGCTCATCGTCAGGTGATGCTGGACGAGCCACACGATCAGCGCCGCGTCGTCGCCGGCGATCGCGTGCTCGCGGCAGAAGCGCCGCGCATCGGCCATCCCGAGCGTCGAGTGGTCGCCGCCGCGGCCTTTCGCGATGTCGTGGAACAGCGCCGCGACATACAGCACCCACGGGCGCTCGAAATTGCCGATCAGCTGGCTGCAGAACGGGTACTCGTGCGCATGCTCGGCCACCGCGAAGCGGCGGATGTTGCGCAGCACCATCAGGATGTGCTGGTCGACCGTATACACGTGGTACAGGTCGTGCTGCATCTGGCCGACGATGCGGCGGAAGTTCAGCAGGTAGCGGCCGAGCACGCTCGTCTGGTTCATCAGCCGGAACGCGTGCGTGATGCCTTCGGGCTGCTGCAGGATCTGCATGAACGTGTGGCGGTTCTGCGGATCGCGGCGCCACGTGTTGTTCATGATCTCGCGCGAGTTGTACAGCGCGCGCAGCGTGCGGGCGGACAGCCCCTTCACGCCGCGGGTCGTCTCGTACAGCAGGAACGCCTCGAGAATCGCGTCCGGATGGCGTTCGAACACGCCGTCGTCGACGATCTCGAGCATCCCCTGCTTCTCGACGAAGCGATCGGGCGACAGCACGCGCGTGATGCCGCTCGTCGCGGGGAACAGCTGCGCCTCGATGTTCTGGATCAGGATCGTCGCGAGCTGCGTGACCGCTTTCGCGGCCCAGTAGTAGCGGCGCATCAGCTGCTCGCTCGCGCGCTTGGCCTGCGTCGGCCGGTAGCCGAAGCTCTCGGCCGCCTGCGTCTGCAGGTCGAACACGAGCATGTCCTGGCGGCGGCCGGCGAGCACGTGCAGCCGCGCGCGCAGCGTTTTCAGGAATCCTTCGTTGCGGCGCAGTTCGCGCGCTTCGCGCTCGGTGATGAGGCCGCGCGTGTCGAGCTCGCGCCAGCTGCTGCCGAAGCCGGCCGCGCGCGCGATCCACAGGATCGTCTGCAGGTCGCGCAGCCCGCCGGGGCTTTCCTTCACGTTCGGCTCGAGGCTGTACGGCGTGTCCTGGAACTTCGCGTGGCGCTGGCGCATCTCGAGCACCTTCGCGGTGAAGAACGCGCGCGCGTCGAGCGCCTCGTGATAGCGCACGGTGAAGCGCTCGAACAGCGCGGTGCTGCCGACGATGCGGCGCGCCTCGAGCAGCGAGGTCTGCACGGTGACGTCCTGCGACGCTTCCTCGATGCATTGCGCGACCGTACGCACGCTGCTGCCGATCTCGAGCCCGAGATCCCAGGCCATCCCGATGAAGCGCTCGATGCGGGCGTCGAGCGCCGGGTCGTGCGTATCGGGCAGCAGCACGAGGATGTCGACGTCGGAGTGGGGCGCGAGCTCGCCGCGCCCGTAGCCGCCGACCGCGACGAGCGCGAGCGTCGCCGGCAGTTCGCAGTCGTCCCACACGCGCTTGAGCGCGTCGTCGGTGAGTTTCGACAGCGCGTGCATCAGCGCTGCGACGTTCGTTGCGCTGCGAAAGCGCGCGAGCATGTCGGTCTTGGCGGCCTTGAATTCGGCGCGCCGCGACAGCGCTTCGGGCGAGGGGGCGGCGTGAGCGCTCATGGGCGGCCGTTCAGGTCAGGGGCGGGTGGATCGGGGGCGCGCGACGGCGCTCAGACCGCGGCGGCCGGTTGCGCGAACACCGGGCGCGCCGGCGTGCCGGCCGACACGGTCAGCACTTCGTAACCCGTCTCGGTGACGAGCACCGTGTGCTCCCACTGCGCGGACAGGCTGCGGTCGCGCGTCTTGACCGTCCACTGGTCGGGCATCGTGCGGATGTCGCGCTTGCCGGCGTTGATCATCGGCTCGATCGTGAAGATCATCCCGGCCTTCAGCTCGATCCCGGTGCCCGGGCGGCCGTAGTGGACGACCTGCGGATCTTCGTGGAACACCGTGCCGATGCCGTGGCCGCAGTATTCGCGCACGACGCTGTAGCCCTGCGCTTCCGCATGCTTCTGGATCGCATAGCCGATGTCGCCGAGGTGCGCGCCCGGCTTGACCTGGTCGATGCCGAGCCACATGCACTCGTAGGTGGTCTGCACGAGGCGCTTCGCGAGAATCGAGCCCTCGCCGACGATGAACATCCGGCTGGTGTCGCCGAAGTAGCCGTTCTTGATCACGGTGATGTCGATGTTCAGCGCGTCGCCGTTCTTCAGCACCTTCTCGCCCGGAATGCCGTGGCAGATCACGTCGTTGACCGAAATGCAGGTGGCTTTCGGGTACGGCGGGTAGCCGGGCGGCTGGTAGTTCAGCGGCGCTGGGATCGTGCCCTGCTCGTTGAGCATGAATTCGTGACAGAGCCGGTCGAGCTCGGCGGTCGTGATGCCCGCGACGACGTGCGGCGTGATGAAATCGAGCACTTCGCTCGCGAGACGGCAGGCGACGCGCATCTCGGCGATGTCGTGTTCGTTTTTGAGCGTAATAGCCATCGAGGTATGCCTGGAATGCGGTGAATTGACGGATTATCGCACCTTATGGCGGGCCTCGCAGCCCCTGCGGGCGGTGCCGGTGCGGGTTTTCGCGGATTGTCCGCCCGGCTGCCGCGCGGCTAGCGATAGTGGTGCGCGACTTGAGAGCCGACAAATCGGCGTGCTATACTCTCTGGCTAAGTCGACATCCAAATGCCGAACATGCTCCGTTTTGGGGCGATGTGGTGCGGCATCGCGATGAAAGGCTTGCGGCACGCGCAGTTTCGCACGTGCCGAATCGCAAGCCGGCGCAACCAGGGTGCCGGCCGCGCGGAACGAAGAGCCTTCAGGGCGCGTTCGCGCGGCGGTACGGCAGCCGGCTTAAGACCCAACCCTCGTGGAGAATTTACATGGCAGTTACGATGCGCCAAATGCTGGAAGCGGGTGTCCACTTCGGTCACCAGACGCGCTTCTGGAACCCGAAGATGGCTCCGTTCATTTTCGGTCACCGCAACAAGATTCACATCATCAACCTCGAAAAGACGCTGCCGATGTTCACGGACGCACAGAAGTACGTGCGCCAGCTGGCAGCGAACCGCGGCACGATCCTGTTCGTCGGCACGAAGCGCCAGTCGCGTGACACGATCGCCCAGGAAGCGCAGCGTGCGGGCATGCCGTACGTCAACGCACGCTGGCTCGGCGGCATGATGACCAACTTCAAGACGCTGAAGGTGTCGATCAAGCGCCTGAAGGACATGGAAGCGGCAGTCGAGGCGGGCGAGCTCGAGAAGATGAGCAAGAAGGAAGCGCTGCTGTTCGAACGCGAAATCGCCAAGCTGCAGAAGTCGATCGGCGGCGTGAAGGACATGGGCGGCATTCCGGACGCAATCTTCGTCGTCGACGTCGGCTACCACAAGATCGCCGTCACGGAAGCGAACAAGCTGGGCGTGCCGGTCATCGCCGTGGTCGACACGAACCACTCGCCGGAAGGTGTGGACTACGTGATCCCGGGCAACGACGATTCGAGCAAGGCAGTTGCGCTGTACGCTGAAGGCGTGGCCGACGCGATCCTGGAAGGCCGTGCGAACGCGGTCAACGAAGTGGTCCAGGCAGCGCGTGGCGACGACGAGTACGTCGAGGAAAACGCGTAACTGGCCCCGAGCCGGCGCAAAAAGGGGGCTCTCAACAGGCCCCCTTTTTTTAAGCTTGTGCGCCGGACCTGATCGCGCCGAAGCGGCGCGGGTCCGGAAACGATTTTCGGCCGTTCGCGTCCAAGCGGGCGGCGTTGTGAATACAGACTCAAGGAGCGAATGATGGCGGCAATTACCGCAAGCATGGTGGCAGAACTGCGCGCAAAGACCGACGCACCGATGATGGAGTGCAAGAAGGCGCTGACGGAAGCCGACGGCGACCTGGCCAAGGCTGAAGAGCTGCTGCGCGTCAAGCTCGGCAACAAGGCGAGCAAGGCGGCATCGCGCGTGACGGCCGAAGGCGTCGTCGCATCGTTCGTCGGCGGCAACGCAGGCGCGCTCGTCGAACTGAACTGCGAAACCGACTTCGTCGCGAAGAACGACGACTTCCTCGCGTTCTCGAAGACGGTTGCGGAACTCGTCGCGACGAAGAACCCGGCCGACGTGGCTGCGCTGTCGGCGCTGCCGCTCGACGGCAAGACGGTCGACGAAGTGCGTCTGGCGCTGGTCGGCAAGATCGGCGAGAACATCTCGATCCGCCGTTTCGTGCGTTTCGAAACCGCGAACAAGATCGCGACGTACCTGCACGGCGCACGCATCGGCGTGATCGTCGAGTACACGGGCGCGGAAGAGCAGGTCGGCAAGGACGTCGCGATGCACATCGCCGCGATGAAGCCGGTCGCGCTGTCGTCGGCGGACGTGCCGGCGGAGCTGATCGAAACGGAACGCCGCGTCGCCGAGCAGAAGGCTGCCGAATCGGGCAAGCCGGCTGAAATCGTCGCGAAGATGGTCGACGGCAGCGTGCAGAAGTACCTGAAGGAAGTGTCGCTGCTGAACCAGACGTTCGTTAAGAACGACAAGCAGACGATCGAGCAGATGCTGAAGGCAGCGAATGCGGCAGTGCAGAAGTTCGCGCTGTTCGTCGTCGGCGAAGGCATCGAGAAGCGCCAGGACGACTTCGCCGCCGAAGTGGCCGCGCAGGTCGCAGCAGCAAAGCAGCAGTAAGCAGTCAGGCAGTATCCGCGGCGGGCGTCCGCTCCGCCGCGGCCGGCGGCGCCGCCGGCCGGCCGGGAACCCCGGTCCGGCCGTCGGTGCTTGCCCGAATCAGTATTTCGCCCCTACAGTTCGTGGTTGTCATCCTCTCGTCGCTCGGAAGCCCCTATGTCCAATGCCTATAAACGCGTCCTCCTCAAACTCTCCGGCGAAGCGCTGATGGGCGACGATGCCTTCGGCATCAATCGCGCGACGATCGAGCGGATGGTGGCGGATATCGCCGAAGTCGTGCGTCTCGGCACACAGCTCGCGGTCGTGATCGGCGGCGGTAACATTTTCCGCGGTGTCGCGGGCGGCGCGGCCGGCATGGACCGCGCGACGGCCGACTACATGGGGATGCTGGCGACGATGATGAACGCGCTGGCGCTGCAGGACGCGATGCGCCACGCCGGCATCGTCGCGCGCGTGCAGTCCGCGCTGCGCATGGATCAGGTCGTCGAGCCGTACATCCGGCCCCGCGCGATCCGCCAGCTCGAGGAAGGCAAGGTCGTGATCTTCGCGGCCGGCACGGGCAACCCGTTCTTCACGACGGACACGGCCGCCGCGCTGCGCGGTTCGGAAGTGGGCGCCGAGGTCGTATTGAAGGCGACCAAGGTCGATGGCGTATATTCTGCCGATCCGAAGAAGGATCCGTCGGCCACGCGCTACACGACGATCAGCTTCGACGAGGCGATCAGCCGCAATCTGCAGGTGATGGACGCGACGGCCTTCGCGCTGTGCCGCGACCAGAAGCTGCCGATCCGCGTGTTTTCGATCAACAAGCCGGGCGCGCTCAAGCGCATCGTGCTGGGCGAGGACGAAGGTACGCTCGTCCACGTGTAAACTCCCGCGGATGCGGGCAAGCGGCGTGGGTCGCCCGCCGCGGCGCGTGGCGCGCCGGGCGGGGCCCGCGTTCATTGAAGGTTTGAAGGTTCGGAGGTTGAAATGAGTGTCGCTGATGTCAAGAAGGGCGTAGAGCAGAAGATGCAGCGCTCGATCGAAGCGTTCAAGAACGATCTGGCGAAGATCCGCACGGGCCGTGCGCATACCGGTCTGCTCGATCACGTGCAGGTCGACTACTACGGGTCGATGGTGCCGATCTCGCAGGTCGCGAACCTGACGCTCGTCGATGCGCGCACGATCGGCGTGCAGCCGTGGGAAAAGAACATGGTCGCGAAGGTCGAGAAGGCCATTCGCGAAGCCGATCTGGGCCTGAACCCGGCAACGGCCGGCGACCTGATCCGCGTGCCGATGCCCGCGCTGACGGAAGAGCGCCGCCGCGAGCTGACCAAGGTGGTCAAGAGCGAAGGCGAGACGGCCAAGGTCGCGATCCGCAACCTGCGCCGCGACGCGAACGAAGCGCTGAAGAAGCTCGTGAAGGACAAGGAAATCTCGGAAGACGACGAGCGCCGTGCGAGCGACGACGTGCAGAAGCTGACGGACAAGCACGTCGCCGAAGTCGACAAGCTCGTGCAGAGCAAGGAAGCCGAGATCATGACGGTCTGACGACCGTCCTCGCGCGCCGCTTTCTTCCCGCATTACTGTCTCAACGGCCATGACCTATACCAGCTCTACCGTTCGCGTGCCTGACGTCGGCGCCGTGCCGCGTCATATCGCGATCATCATGGACGGCAACGGCCGTTGGGCGACCGAACGCCGCTTGCCGCGCGTCGCGGGGCACACCCGCGGCGTGGATGCCGTGCGGGCAGTGGTCGAAGGCTGCGCGCGCGCCGGCGTCGAATACCTGACGCTGTTCGCGTTCAGTTCGGAAAACTGGCGCCGCCCGAACGACGAGGTGTCGTTCCTGATGCGCCTGTTCATCACCGCGCTCGAGCGCGAGATCGGCAAGCTGCACGCGAACGGCATCCGCCTGCGGGTGGTCGGCGATCTCGAGCGCTTCGAGCCGCGCATCCGCGAGCTGATCCGCCGCGCCGAAACCAAGACGGCGCGCAACACCCGCCTCACCCTGACGATCGCCGCGAACTACGGCGGCCGCTGGGACATCCTGCAGGCGACGAAGAAACTCGTCGAGCAGGCCGTGCGCGAGGGACGCGAGGTCGACGTGACCGAAGACGCGTTCGCGCCGCACCTGGCGATGGCCTATGCGCCGGAGCCCGATCTCTTCATCCGCACCGGCGGCGAGCAGCGCGTCAGCAATTTCCTGCTGTGGCAGCTCGCGTATGCCGAGTTCTACTTCACGGACAAATACTGGCCGGACTTCGACGGCGCGGCGCTCGCCGACGCGATCGCGTCGTATACCGAGCGCGAGCGCCGTTTCGGGCGCACCAGCGCCCAGCTCGAACCGCAATCGCAGAACGCCGATTCCCTTTCATGCTGAAGACCCGTGTGATCACGGCGGTCGTGATGCTGGCAGTGCTGCTGCCGGTGACGCTGTTCGCGCCGCTCGGCGGCTTTGGCGCGCTGATCGGCGTCGTGCTCGTGTTTGCCGCATGGGAATGGGCGCGCCTGCTGAAGCTCGGCGCGGCCGGCTCCGTCGTCTACGCGATCGTCGCGGCGCTCGCGCTCGCGGCCACCGCGCCGCTCGGCGTCGACGCGACTTCGTCCCGTCCCCTTTTCATGGCGGCCGGCGTGTTCTGGCTGCTGGTCGGCCCGTTCTCGCTGCGGCGCAAGCCCGCGCTCGCGGGCGGCGTCTGGCGCCCGTTCCTGCTCGCGGCGGGCCTCGTGGTGTTCGCGGCCTGCTGGCACGCGCTCGTCGCGGCGCGCGCGCAGGGCGTTCCGTTCGTGCTGTCGCTGCTTCTCGTCGTCTGGCTCGCCGATATCGGCGCATACTTCGCGGGCAAGGCCTTCGGAAGGCGTAAACTGGCCATCACGATCAGTCCCGGCAAGAGCTGGGAAGGCGCGGTCGGCGGCTGGCTGGCCGTGATGATCGTCGCCGGCGTCGCGATGGCCGCACACTGGTTCGAGCCGACCCTGTTTTCCGCGTTCGCCGCACGCTACGGGTTGCCCGGCGCGTGGGCCGCGCTGACGCTGCTGGTGATCTACAGCGTGATCGGCGACCTGTTCGAGTCGCTGCTCAAGCGGCAGGCGGGCGTGAAGGATTCGAGCGGCCTGTTGCCCGGTCACGGCGGCGTGCTCGATCGCGTCGACGCGCTGCTGCCCGTGCTGCCGCTCGCAATGCTGCTGCTTGGTTAAACCACTATTTCTGTTATGCAAAAACGTCTGACACTGCTCGGTTCCACGGGCTCGATCGGAGACAGCACGCTCGACGTGGTCGCGCGCCATCCCGAGCGTTTCTCGGTCTACGCGTTGACCGCGCACCGCAACGGCGACAAGCTCGTCGAGCAGTGCCTGCGCTTCGCCCCCGAAGTCGCGGTGGTCGGCGATGCGGCGACGGCCGCGCACGTCGAGGCCCGGCTGCGCGCCGCGGGCAGCAAGACGACGGTGCTGTACGGGCCGCAGGCGCTCGTCGACGTGTCGAAGAGCGACGGCTGCGACACGGTCGTCGCCGCGATCGTCGGCGCGGCCGGCCTCGCGCCGAGCCTCGCGGCCGCGCGCGCCGGCAAGCGCATCCTGCTCGCGAACAAGGAATCGCTGGTGATGTCGGGCGCGATCTTCATGGACGCGGTGCGCGACCATGGCGCGATCCTGCTGCCGGTCGACAGCGAACACAACGCGATCTTCCAGTGCATGCCGCGCGACGAGCGCGAGCACGGCGGCATCTCGAAGATCATCCTGACCGCGTCGGGCGGCCCGTTCCGCACGCGCGAGCCGGCCACGCTCGTCGACGTGACGCCGGACGAGGCATGCAAGCACCCGAACTGGGTGATGGGCCGCAAGATCTCGGTCGATTCCGCGACGATGATGAACAAGGGCCTCGAGGTGATCGAGGCGCACTGGATCTTCGGCCTGCCTGGCGACCGGATCGACGTGCTGATCCATCCGCAGAGCGTGATCCACTCGCTCGTGTCGTACCGCGACGGCTCGGTGCTCGCGCAGCTCGGCAACCCGGACATGCGCACGCCGATCGCGCACGCGCTGGCATTCCCCGAGCGCGTCGACGCGGGTGTAGAGCAGCTCGACCTCGCGCAGATCGCGCAGCTGTCGTTCGAGAAGCCCGACTACGCGCGCTTCCCGTGTCTCGCACTCGCGCTGAAGGCGCTTGAAGAGGGCGGTATCGCGAGCGCCGCGTTGAACGCGGCGAACGAAATCGCGGTCGAAGCGTTTCTCGAGCGCCGGATCGGCTTCATGGCGATCGCGGCGACGGTCGACGCGGTGCTCAATGCGCTGCCGAACCGCAACCCGAACGGGCTCGACGACGTCCTGGCGGCGGATGCCGAGGCACGCCGCCTCGCCGCCGAGATCATTGCGAAAGCGCCTGCGCCACGCGTGGAGCGTACTGTCTGAATGAGGTGCTCATGAACGTGCTGGTCGAACTGATCGCGTTTGCGGTGGCGATCGGGGTGCTGGTCGTCGTGCATGAGTACGGACATTATCGCGTCGCGCGCTGGTGCGGCGTGAAGGTGCTGCGTTTCTCGATCGGTTTCGGCCAGCCCGTCGCGCGCTGGGTCAGCCGCCGGACCGGCACCGAATGGACGCTTTCCGCGCTGCCGCTCGGCGGGTACGTGAAGATGCTCGACGAGCGCGAGCCGGGGCCGGGCGTGAAGCCCGAGGAGCTCGGCCAGGCGTTCAACCGGCAATCGGTGTTCAAGCGCATCGCGATCGTCGCCGCGGGCCCGATCGCGAACTTCCTGTTGGCAATCGTCCTGTTTTCCGTCGTATTCGCGACCGGCGTGACCGAGCCGGCCGCGGTGCTCGCGCCGCCGGCCGCCGGCACGGTGGCGGCTCGCGCGGGCTTCGACGGCAGCGAGACGGTCGTGTCGATCCGCGATGCCGACGGCGGCGACGCCGTGCCGGTGCGCTCGTGGTCGGACCTGCGCTGGAAGCTGCTGTCCGCCGCGTTCGATCATCGCGAGGTCGTGCTCGGCGCGCGCGACGGCGGTGCGTCGACGTTCGACTTCCGCGTCGACCTGCGCAATGTTCCCGAAAGCCAGCTCGACGACGATTTCATGATGCACCTCGGTTTCGAGACCGGCGGCGGCACGTTGTCGGTCGCGTCGGTGCAGCCGGGGAGCGCGGCCGAGCAGGCAGGCCTGAAGGCCGGCGACAAGCTGCTCACGCTCGACGGCAAGCCGATCGGCGGCGCGTCGCGCTTCATCGACACGGTGAAGCACCACGCGGGCGAGGCAGTCGATCTGCAGGTCGAGCGCGGCGGCGCGACGCAAACCGTGAAGATCGTGCCGCAGGCGCAGCGCGACGACGAGACGGGGCAGCAGATCGGCCGGATCGGCGCGGCGCTGTCGATGCACACGCCGTCGGTCGACGTGCGCTACGGGCCGCTCGAGAGCCTGCGGCTCGGCGCGCACCGCACGTGGGACATCGCCGTGTATTCGCTGAGGATGTTCGGCCGGATGATCACGGGCAATGCGTCGCTGAAGAACCTGTCCGGCCCGGTGACGATCGCCGACTACGCAGGCAAGAGCGCGCGGCTCGGTCCGTCGGCCTTCCTGTCGTTCCTCGCCCTTGTCAGCATTAGCCTCGGGGTGCTGAACTTGCTGCCGATTCCCGTTTTGGACGGGGGGCATCTGTTATATTATCTGGTTGAAGCCGCGACCGGGAAAGCCGTCTCGGAGCGCTGGCAGCTGATTCTGCAAAGAGCCGGGTTGATCTGCATCGTCGCGTTGTCGGCGATCGCGCTGTTCAACGACCTGGCTCGGTTAATCCATTTCTGAAGCGTCAGGCGGCGGCCGGTCGGCCGCCGCCTGATTTGATGCAGC
Source organism: Burkholderia sp. SR8 (assembly GCF_052851275.1). Taxonomy (NCBI): domain Bacteria; kingdom Pseudomonadati; phylum Pseudomonadota; class Betaproteobacteria; order Burkholderiales; family Burkholderiaceae; genus Burkholderia; species Burkholderia sp. SR8. Next base: position 232,631 of record NZ_JAULUC010000001.1, on the reverse strand, counting down.
TAAATATTGGGGATGCACGTTGTTCAAACCTCATCGCTTTGTACCTAAGACAGTTGCAGCGGCCGCGCTCGCCGCGCACGGCCTCGCGGCGCATGCAGCGGCACCGTTCGTGGTGCAAGACATCAAGATCGAGGGGTTGCAGCGCGTCGAAGCGGGTTCGGTGTTCGCGTACCTGCCGATCAAGCAGGGCGATACCTTCACCGACGACAAGGCATCCGAAGCGATCCGCGCGCTGTACGCGACGGGCTTCTTCAACGACGTGCGCATCGCCACCCAGGGCAACGTCGTGATCGTGCAGGTGCAGGAGCGTCCGGCCATCGCGTCGATCGACTTCACCGGCACGAAGGAATTCGACAAGGACAACCTGACGAAGGCGCTGCGCGCGGTGGGTCTGGCCGACGGCCGCTACTACGACAAGGCGCTCGTCGACAAGGCGGAGCAGGAGCTCAAGCGTCAGTACCTGACGCGCGGCTTCTACGCGGCCGAGGTCAAGACGACGATCACGCCGGTCGACGCGAACCGCGTGTCGATCCTGTTCGCGGTCGCCGAAGGCCCGAGCGCGAAGATCCGCCAGATCAACTTCATCGGCAACAAGGCGTTCAGCACCAGCACGCTGCGCGACGAGATGCAGCTGTCGACGCCGAACTGGTTCTCCTGGTACACGAAGAACGACCTGTACTCGAAGGAAAAGCTGACGGGCGACCTCGAGGCCGTACGCTCGTACTACCTGAACCGCGGCTACCTCGAGTTCAACATCGAGTCGACCCAGGTGTCGATCTCGCCGGACAAGAAGGACATGTACCTGACGGTCACGCTGCACGAAGGCGAGCCGTACACGGTGTCGGGCATCAAGCTGTCGGGCAACCTGCTCGATCGCGAAGCCGAACTGAACAAGCTGATCAAGATCAAGCCGGGCGATCGCTTCTCGGCCGAAAAGCTGCAGCAGACGACGAAGTCGATCGTCGACAAGCTCGGCGAATACGGCTACGCATTCGCGACCGTCAACGCTCAGCCGGACATCGACCAGGCGAACCACAAGGTGAACCTGAACCTCGTCGTCGATCCGAGCCGCCGCGTGTACGTGCGCCGCATCAACGTGGTCGGCAACACGCGCACGCGCGACGAAGTCGTGCGCCGCGAAATGCGCCAGCTCGAAAGCTCGTGGTTCGATTCGAACCGCCTCGCGCTGTCGAAGGACCGCGTGAACCGTCTCGGCTACTTCACCAACGTCGACGTGACGACGGTGCCGGTCGAAGGCACGAACGACCAGGTCGACGTGAACGTGAAGGTCGACGAAAAGCCGACCGGCGCGATCACGCTCGGCGCGGGCTTCTCGTCGACGGACAAGGTCGTGCTGTCGGCCGGTGTGTCGCAGGACAACGTGTTCGGCTCCGGCACGAGCCTGTCGGTGAACGTGAACACCGCGAAGAGCTACCGCACGCTGACCGTCACGCAGGTCGACCCGTACTTCACGGTCGACGGCATCAAGCGGATCACCGACGTGTACTACCGCACGTACCAGCCGCTCTACTACTCGACCAGCTCGAGCTTCCGGATCATCAGCGCGGGCGGCAACCTGAAGTTCGGCATTCCGTTCTCGGAAGTCGACACCGTGTATTTCGGCGCGGGCTTCGAGCAGAACCGCCTCGACGTCGACTCGAACACGCCGCAGAGCTACCAGGATTACGTGAACGAGTTCGGCCGCGTGTCGAACACGGTGCCGCTGACCGTCGCGTGGTCGCGCGACGCGCGTGACAGCGCGCTGATCCCGAGCCGCGGCTACTTCACGCAGGCGAACGTCGAGTACGGCGTGCCGGTCGGCAAGATCCAGTACTACAAGGCCGACCTGCAGGCGCAGTACTACTATTCGTTCTCGCGCGGCTTCATTCTGGGCCTGAATCTGCAGGGCGGCTACGGTAACGGTATCGGCAACCCGTACCCGATCTTCAAGAACTACTACGCGGGCGGTATCGGCTCCGTGCGTGGCTACGAGCCGAGCTCGCTGGGCCCGCGCGACACGAAGACGAACGACCCGATCGGCGGTTCGAAGATGGTGGTCGGCAACATCGAGCTGACGTTCCCGCTGCCGGGCACCGGCTACGACCGCACGCTGCGCGTGTTCACGTTCCTCGACGGCGGTAACGTGTGGGGCAACGCGCCGGGCGGCACGAGTACCGGCGCGAACGGCCTGCGCTACGGCTACGGTGTGGGTCTCGCGTGGATCTCGCCGATCGGCCCGCTGAAGCTGAGCCTCGGCTTCCCGCTGCAGAAGCACGAAGGCGACCAGTACCAGAAATTCCAGTTCCAGATCGGGACGGCGTTCTGATCGAACGCATGACAACAGCAACGAGAGGGTAATTTTGCTAACCGGTAAGTTTTCGAAACGAGTGATGTGTGCGCTGACCGTTGCGCTGGCCTTGGGCGCGGCGACGGCACACGCTCAGGACGTCGCCCGCATCGCGGCGGTCAATTCGGATCGGATCCTGCGCGAGTCCGCGCCTGCCAAGGCGGCGCAGACGAAGCTCGAAGCCGAGTTCGCGAAGCGCGACAAGGATCTGCAGGACCTCGCGGCGCGCCTGAAGTCGATGTCCGACTCGCTGGACAAGAACGGTGCGTCGTTGTCGGCGGCCGATCGCGCGCAGAAGCAGCGCGATCTCGCGCAGCTCGATACCGACTTCCAGCGCAAGCAGCGCGAGTTTCGCGAAGACCTGAACCAGCGCCGCAACGAGGAGCTCGCGGCGGTGCTGGAGCGCGCGAACAAGGTCATCAAGCAGATCGCCGAGCAGCAGAATTACGACCTGATCGTGCAGGAAGCCGTGTACGTCAGCCCGCGCATCGACATCACCGACAAGGTGCTCAAGGCGCTCGCGTCCGGCTCGACGAACTGAACGGAGCAGACGACGAATGGCATTGACGCTCGAGGCACTCGTAAAGCGGTTCGGCGGCGAGATCGCCGGCGACGCCCAGTGCACGGTCAGCGGCCTCGCGCCGCTCGACCAGGCAGGCCCTCAGCAACTCGCGTTTCTCGCGAACCCGAAGTACCTGTCGCAGGTCGAGACGACCCGCGCCGGCGCGGTGCTGATCGCGCCGAAGGATCTCGAAAAGCTGCGTGCGGCCGCCAATGGCGGGTCGGCAGGCCCCGGCAATTTCATTGTCACGCCGAATCCGTACGCGTACTTCGCGCGCGTCGCACAAATGTTCATCGATCTCGCCACGCCGCCGCGCGCGGCCGGCGTGCATCCGAGCGCGACGATCGATCCGGCCGCGCAGGTCGCCGCGACCGCGGTGATCGGTCCGCATGTGACGGTCGAGGCCGGCGCGGTGATCGAGGACGGCGTGCAGCTCGACGCGAACGTGTTCGTCGGCCGCGGCACGACGATCGGCGCGGGCTCGCACATCTATCCGAACGCATCGGTGTACCACGGCTGCAAGATCGGGCCGCGCGCGATCATCCACTCGGGTGCCGTGATCGGCTCCGACGGTTTCGGCTTCGCGCCGGATTTCGTCGGCGACGGCGACGCGCGCACCGGCAGCTGGGTCAAGATCCCGCAGGTCGGCGGCGTGACCGTCGGCCCGGACGTCGAGATCGGCGCGAACACGACGATCGATCGCGGCGCGATGGCGGACACCGTCATCGAGGAATGCGTGAAGATCGACAACCAGGTCCAGATCGGCCACAACTGCCGGATCGGCGCCTATACGGTGATCGCCGGCAGCGCGGGCATCGCGGGCAGCACGACGATCGGCCGCCACTGCATGATCGGCGGCGCGGCGGGCATCGCCGGCCACGTGACGCTCGGCGACTACGTGATCATCACCGCGAAGTCGGGCGTGTCGAAGTCGCTGCCGAAGGCCGGCATCTACACGAGCGCATTCCCGGCCGTCGACCACGGCGAATGGAACAGGAGCGCCGCGCTCGTGCGCAACCTCGACAAGCTGCGCGACCGCATCAAGGCGCTCGAAACCGCGCTGGCCGCCCAGGGCGGCACGGACGCCTGACCGACACCATGCGAGACCACGAATCGGGCACGGCCAGCGCAACCGGCCCGGTTCGCCAGACTGGGCCGCGCGGCGGCCCGCTTCAGCCTTTGCATCACCACCGCGCAGCCTCTGCGTGAGACGAACCATCATGAGCACTGAAAAAATCAATCTCGACATCCACAAGATCCTCACGCTGCTGCCGCATCGCTATCCGATTCTGCTCGTCGATCGCGTGCTCGAACTCGAGCCGCACAAGGGGATCAAAGCGCTGAAGAACGTGTCGATCAACGAGCCGTTCTTCCAGGGGCATTTCCCGAAGCGGCCGGTGATGCCGGGCGTGCTGATTCTTGAAGCGCTCGCGCAGGCGGCCGCGCTGCTGACGTTCGCGGAAGAGCAGCCGAAGGATCCGGAAAACACACTGTACTACTTCGTCGGCATCGACGGCGCGCGCTTCAAGCGCGTGGTCGAACCGGGCGATCAACTGATTCTGAACGTGACGTTCGAACGCTACATTCGCGGTATCTGGAAGTTCAAGGCGGTGGCGGAAGTGGACGGCAAGGTCGCGGCGGAAGCCGAGCTGATGTGCACGGTCAAGACGGCCGACGCGGCGCCCTGAGCGACGCGGCACGCATGAGTAACGCAACGCGAGCAACGCGACACATCACATCGAGAGGCAACGGCGCATGACCAGGATTCATCCCACCGCGATTGTCGAACCGGGCGCGCAGATCGACGAGTCCGTCGAGATCGGGCCGTACGCGATCGTCGGGCCGCACGTCACGATCGGCGCGCGCACGACGATCGGCTCGCACAGCGTGATCGAAGGTCACACGACGCTCGGCGAGGACAACCGCATCGGCCATTACGCGTCGGTCGGCGGCCGTCCGCAGGACATGAAGTACAAGGACGAGCCGACGAAGCTCGTGATCGGCAACCGCAACACGATCCGCGAATTCACGACGATCCACACCGGCACGGTGCAGGACGTCGGCGTGACGACGCTCGGCGACGACAACTGGATCATGGCCTACGTGCACATCGGCCATGACTGCCGCGTCGGCAACAACGTGATCCTGTCGAGCAACGCGCAGATGGCCGGTCACGTCGAGATCGGCGACTTCGCGATCATCGGCGGGATGTCCGGCGTGCACCAGTTCGTGCGCATCGGCGCGCACTCGATGCTGGGCGGCGCGTCGGCACTCGTGCAGGACGTGCCGCCGTTCGTGATCGCGGCCGGCAACAAGGCGGAGCCGCACGGCATCAACGTCGAAGGCCTGCGCCGGCGCGGTTTCTCGCCCGACGCGATCTCCGCGCTGCGCAGCGCGTACCGGCTGCTGTACAAGAACGGCCTGTCGCTCGAGGAAGCGAAGGTGCAGTTGCGCGAACTGGCGGCCGCGGGCGGCGAGGGCGACGCGGCGGTGACCGCGCTCGTCGAGTTCGTCGACGCGTCCCAACGCGGCATCATCCGCTAAGCGATGTCGCTCCCGACCAATCAGCTCCGGCTCGCAATGGTGGCCGGCGAGCCGTCGGGCGATCTGCTCGCGGCATCGCTGCTCGGCGGGCTTCAGGAGCGGCTGCCCGCGTCGACCCGGTACTACGGGATCGGCGGGCAGCGGATGCTCGCGCACGGCTTCGACTCGCACTGGCAGATGGACAAGCTGACGGTGCGCGGCTACGTCGAGGCACTGGGGCAGATTCCCGAGATCCTGCGGATTCGCGGTGAACTGAAGCGGCAGCTGCTCGCGGAGCGGCCGGACGCGTTCATCGGCGTCGACGCACCCGACTTCAACTTCAGCGTCGAACAGGCCGCGCGCGACGCGGGCATCCCGTCGATCCACTTCGTGTGTCCGTCGATCTGGGCGTGGCGCGGCGGGCGGATCAAGAAGATCGCGAAGTCGGTCGACCACATGCTGTGCCTGTTTCCGTTCGAACCGGCGATTCTCGACAAGGCCGGCGTCGCGTCGACGTATGTCGGTCATCCGCTCGCCGACGAGATTCCGCTCGAGCCCGACACGCACGGCGCGCGCATCGCGCTCGGGCTGCCGGCCGACGGCCCGGTGATCGCGGTGCTGCCGGGCAGCCGGCGCTCGGAGATCGGCCTGATCGGCCCGACGTTCTTCGCGGCGATGGCGCTGATGCAGCAGCGCGAGCCCGGCGTGCGGTTCGTGATGCCGGCGGCGACGCCCGCGCTGCGCGAGCTGCTGCAGCCGCTCGTCGACGCGCATCCGCAGCTCGCGCTGACGATTACCGACGGCCGTTCGCAGGTCGCGATGACGGCCGCCGACGCGATCCTCGTGAAGAGCGGCACCGTCACGCTGGAAGCGGCGCTGCTGAAGAAGCCGATGGTGATCTCGTACAAGGTGCCCTGGCTGACCGGACAGATCATGCGCCGGCAGGGTTATCTGCCGTACGTCGGCTTGCCGAACATCCTGGCCGGGCGTTTCGTCGTGCCCGAGCTGCTGCAGCATTTCGCGACGCCCGAGGCGCTCGCCGATGCGACGCTCACGCAGCTGCGCGACGACGCGAACCGCCGCACGCTGACCGAAGTCTTCACCGAAATGCACGTGTCGCTGCGGCAGAACACGGCCGCGAAAGCGGCCGAGGCCGTCGTGCGCGTGATCGAGCAACGCAAGGGGCGCGCATGACGATAGCGCGTGCTCCGCGCCGCCGCGCGTCCGACGACGTGCAGGGCGGTTTCGACTTCACCCGGCCCGACGAGATCGTGTGCGGCGTCGACGAAGCGGGCCGCGGCCCGCTCGCGGGGCCGGTCGTGGCCGCCGCGGTGATTCTCGATCCCGCGCAGCCGATCGACGGGCTCGACGATTCGAAGGCGCTGTCCGCGAAAAAGCGCGATGCACTGTACGAGCTGATCGTCGCGCGCTCGCGTGCGTATTGCGTCGCGTCGGCCAGCGTCGACGAGATCGACACGCTGAACATCCTGCACGCGACGATGCTCGCGATGAAGCGCGCGGTCGAGGGCCTGTCGGTCGTGCCGACGCTCGCGCAGATCGACGGCAACCGCTGCCCGACGCTGACGGTGCGCGCCGAGGCGATCGTCAGCGGCGACGCGCTGGTGCCGAGCATTTCGGCCGCGTCGATTCTCGCGAAGGTCACGCGCGACCGGATGCTCGTCGAACTGCACGAACGCTACCCGGTGTACGGCTTCAACGTGCACGCGGGCTACGGCACCGAGAAACATCTTGCCGCGCTGCGCGAGCACGGCCCGTGCGAAGCGCATCGGCGCTCGTTCGCGCCCGTGCGCGCGGCACTTGACCTGATTCGATGAAGAGCATCACTTCCCGCGACAACCCGCTGTACAAACGCCTGAAGGCGCTCGCGGGCTCGACGTCTCAGCAGCGCCGCGGCGGCCACGCACTGCTCGAAGGTTTCCATCTCGCCAGCGCGTATCTCGACACGGGCGCCACGCCCGAGCTGTGCGTCGCGACCGAAGGCGCGCTCGCGCATCCCGAAGCGCAGGCGATCGTCGCGCGCATCGACGCGCAGCGGGTCGTCACGTTGCCCGACGCCTTGTTCGGGCAACTGTCGAACGTGGTCAGCGGCGTCGGTTTCCTGCTGCTCGTCGACCGGCCCGCGCAGCCGCTGCCCGAGCGCGTCACGCACACGTCGGTCGTGCTCGACGGCGTGCAGGATGCCGGCAACGTCGGTTCGATCCTGCGCAGCGCGGCGGCGGCCGGCGTGCGGCACGTGTTCTGCGCGCCCGGCACTGCGTATGCATGGTCGTCGAAGGTGCTGCGTTCGGGGATGGGCGCGCATTTCCTGTTGTCGATCCACGAAGACGTCGAACCGGACGCGCTCGCCGAACGTCTCGACGTGCCGGTCGCGCTGACCGATTCGCACGGCGCGCAGGCCGTCTACGATTGCGACCTGGGCGGGCCGGTCGCGTGGGTGTTCGGCAACGAGGGCGCCGGCGTGTCGGCGTTCTGGCGCGATGCGGCGACGCACCGCGTGACGATCCCGCAACCGGGCGGCATGGAATCGCTGAACGTCGCGGCCGCGGCGGCGGTGTGCCTGTTCGAGCAGGTGCGGCAGCAGCGGCGCGCGTGACGTGACGGCGCGCGCACTGCGTTGTGCGCCGATGTTCCCGTACCATGAAAAAGGCCGCGTTCGACGCGGCCTTGTTGCTGTGGGCGGCGGCCTCGCGGCCGCGCCGGCGGGCGACGCGTCAGTACGACTGCCGGTCGAGGCGGATTTCCTGCAGGATCGTCGTCGCGATCTCCTCGATCGACTTGTGCGTCGACGACAGCCACTTGATCCCTTCGCGGCGCATCATCGCCTCGGCTTCGTTGATCTCGTAGCGGCAGTTCTCCGGCGCCGCGTACTTGCTGCCGGGGCGGCGCTCGTTGCGGATCTCGGACAGACGCTGCGGGTCGATCGACAGCCCGAACAGCTTCTCGCTGTACGGCGACAGCGCCGACGGCAGCTTGCCGCGCTCGAAGTCTTCCGGAATCAGCGGATAGTTTGCTGCCTTCACGCCGTACTGCATCGCGAGATACAGGCTCGTCGGCGTCTTGCCGCTGCGCGACACGCCGACCAGGATCACGTCGGCTTCCGACAGGTTGCGGTTCGACTGGCCGTCGTCGTGCGCGAGCGAGAAGTTGATCGCCTCGATCCGCGTCTTGTATTCCTCGGTATCGGCGTTCTGGTGGCCGCGGCCCATCGCGTGGCTCGACTTCAGTTCCAGTTCCTGCTCGAGCGGCTCGACGAAGCGCTGGAACATGTCGAGCACGAGCGCGTTCGAGCGCTTGACGATGTCGTTCGACTCGCTGTCGACGAGCGTCGTGAACACGATCGCGCGGCGGCCGTCGTGCACGGCTGCCTCGTTGATCTTCTCGACCGTCGCGAAGGCCTTGTCGAGCGAGTCGACGAACGGCACGCGCACGAGGCGGAATTTCTGGTCGAACTGGGAGAGGATCGAGTGCGCGAAGGTTTCGGCAGTGATCCCGGTGCCGTCGGAGACGATGAAAACGGTAGGCAGCATGAATCTGGGCGTCGAACGTGAAGGGCGGTTGCGCGGACCGCTGGAGGTTCGCCTCCACACGCAGTGACAAGGTCGCGCCACATCCGGCAGCCGGCACGGTAGAATAGCGGCAACCTGTTGGATAAGCAATTGCGGGGGCACGGTGCCGACGGCACCTTCGGCTTGTCGCCATTGAACGAAAACTCCCGGCAAGTTCGGCGATTCGTCTGAATATATCGCCCTTCTGCCGGGTTTTTTGCAAATCGGGTCGGAAGGTTTTTCGCCGCTGCGATTGTTTCTCCAACAGGTTGCGCAAGACGCGCCGCGCCTTTTTGCAAGCGCCCGCGTCCAAGCCCACTTGCGCAATCGAGCATTTTTTTCACACTTAGGGGCTTGTATGACTAACGCAGCAAACGTCGCAAAGGACCAGGCGTATGTAATCCCGTTCGAGCAGTTGCGGATGACCGATGTGGAGATCGTGGGCGGCAAGAATGCGTCGCTCGGCGAGATGATCAGCCAGCTTTCCGAGGCAGGCGTTCGCGTACCCACCGGTTTCGCCACGACCGCGCTCGCATTCCGCGATTTCCTGAAGCACAACGATCTGACCGATCGCATCGCCAAGCGTCTCGAGTCGCTCGACATCGACGACGTGAAGGCGCTCGCCGAAGCCGGTGCCGAAATCCGTAAATGGATCGTCGACGCGCCGCTGCAGGCACGCCTCGAGCAGGAAATCCGCGCACAGTTCGAAATCCTGAAGAGCGGCTCGCCGAGCGAGCTGTCGTTCGCCGTGCGTTCGTCCGCGACCGCGGAAGATCTGCCCGATGCATCGTTCGCCGGTCAGCAGGAGTCGTATCTGAACGTCGTCGGCATCGAAGACGTGCTCGACCGCATGAAGCACGTGTTCGCGTCGCTGTACAACGACCGCGCGATCTCATACCGCGTGCACAAGGGCTTCACGCACGCCGAGGTCGCACTGTCGGCCGGCGTGCAGCGCATGGTCCGCTCGGACGTCGGCGCGGCCGGCGTGATGTTCACGATCGACACCGAATCGGGCTTCAAGGACGCCGTGTTCATCACGTCGAGCTACGGCCTCGGCGAAACGGTCGTGCAGGGCGCCGTGAACCCGGACGAGTTCTATGTGTTCAAGACGACGCTCGCACAGGACAAGTACCCGATCATCCGCCGCTCGATCGGCTCGAAGCTGATCAAGATGGAATTCACGCAGCCGGGCGAGCCGGGCCGCGTGAAGACGGTCGACGTGCCGCACGAGCAGCGCAACCGCTATTCGATCACCGACGAAGACGTGATCGAGCTCGCGAAGTACGCGGTCATCATCGAGAAGCACTACCAGCGTCCGATGGACATCGAGTGGGGCAAGGACGGCCGCGACGGCAAGATCTTCATCCTGCAGGCGCGTCCGGAAACGGTGAAGAGCCAGGCGAGCGGCAAGGCCGAGCAGCGCTTCAAGCTGAAGGGTCAGTCGCAGGTGCTGGCGACGGGCCGCGCGATCGGCCAGAAGATCGGCGCGGGCCCCGTGCGCGTGATCCAGGATCCGTCGGAAATGGAACGCGTGCAGCCGGGCGACGTGTTGGTGGCCGACATGACCGACCCGAACTGGGAGCCGGTGATGAAGCGTGCATCGGCGATCGTCACGAACCGCGGCGGCCGCACGTGCCACGCGGCGATCATCGCGCGTGAGCTCGGCGTGCCGGCAGTCGTCGGCTGCGGCGACGCGACCGACATCCTGAAGGACGGCGCGCTCGTCACCGTGTCGTGCGCGGAAGGCGACGAAGGCAAGATCTACGACGGGCTGCTCGAGACGGAAGTCACGGAAGTGCAGCGCGGCGAACTGCCGGAAATCCCGGTCAAGATCATGATGAACGTCGGCAACCCGCAGCTCGCGTTCGACTTCTCGCAACTGCCGAACGGCGGTGTGGGCCTCGCGCGTCTCGAGTTCATCATCAACAACAACATCGGCGTGCACCCGAAGGCGATCCTCGAGTACCCGAACATCGACCAGGATCTGAAGAAGGCGGTCGAGAGCGTCGCGCGCGGTCACGCGTCGCCGCGCCAGTTCTACGTCGACAAGCTGACCGAAGGCGTCGCGACGATCGCCGCGGCGTTCTATCCGAAGCCCGTGATCGTGCGTCTGTCCGACTTCAAGTCGAACGAGTACAAGAAGCTGATCGGCGGTTCGCGCTACGAGCCGGACGAGGAAAACCCGATGCTGGGCTTCCGCGGCGCATCGCGCTACATCGCCGACGACTTCGCGCAGGCGTTCGAGATGGAATGCCGTGCACTGAAGCGTGTGCGCGACGAGATGGGCCTGACCAACGTCGAGATCATGGTGCCGTTCGTGCGGACCGTGAAGCAGGCGGAGCGCGTCGTCGGCCTGCTCGAGAAGTTCGGCCTGAAGCGCGGCGAGAATGGCCTGCGTCTCGTGATGATGTGCGAAGTCCCGACCAACGCGATCCTCGCCGAAGAGTTCCTCGAGCACTTCGACGGTTTCTCGATCGGTTCGAACGACCTCACGCAGCTCACGCTCGGCCTCGATCGCGACTCGGGCATGGAACTGCTGGCCGTCGACTTCGACGAACGCGACCCGGCCGTCAAGTTCCTGCTCAAGCGTGCGATCGACACCTGCCGCAAGATGGGCAAGTACGTCGGCATCTGCGGCCAGGGCCCGTCCGATCACCCGGACTTCGCGCAATGGCTGACCGACGAAGGCATCGTGTCGATCTCGCTGAACCCGGACACGATCATCGATACGTGGCAGGCGCTCGCCAACCGCAAGTAACGATCGGTCATGCAACTTCGGCGAAAGGGCGGTCCGCCGCGCTTTCGTTGAAGGCAAAATGCAAGGTTCGTGCTATAAACACCCCGGTAAGCACCGGGGTGTTTTTTTTCGTCGGTACTCGCGGCCATCGCTCGCGTGCCGACCGCTTCGCACAGCTGCGCGCGCAGCGAATATAGTGAGCATCGCGGGACGTTTTTCTGGAGACCACAATGATGTCGGGGCATCTGTTCTGGTGGGTCGGAGTCGGCGTGCTGGTCGTGGCCGAATTGCTGACCGGCACGTTCTATCTGCTGATGATCGCGCTCGGCTTTCTCGCGGGCGGGCTGCTGCAGCTCGCCGGTGTCGCGCCGCACGTGCAGGTCGGCGCGGCGGCCGCGGTCGCGATCGTCGCGATGATCGTGCTGCGTCGTTCGGGGCTCGGACGCAAGCAGAAGCGCGACACGTCGACGAATCCGGACGTCAATCTCGATATCGGCGCGACCGTCACGGTCGACGCGTGGCACGACGGCCGCGCGCGCGTGCAGTATCGCGGCGCCGACTGGGACGTCGAACTCGCGACCGGCGAGCGCGGCGACGCGCGCGTCTATCAGGTGAGTGCCGTGCGCGGCAACTGTCTCGTCGTCATCGCGAAGCCCGCGGGCTGATCGTCCACTGATACAACAAGGAGGAAATACTTCATGGATTCGCTGATCATCTGGGGCGTCCTGTTCGTCATCGCGATCGTGATCGTGTCCAAGACGGTGAAGATCGTGCCGCAGCAGCATGCATGGGTGCTCGAACGCTTCGGGCGCTATCACGCGACGCTGTCGCCCGGCCTGAACATCGTGCTGCCGTTCGTCGACCGGATCGCGTACCGGCACGTGCTGAAGGAAATTCCGCTCGACGTGCCGAGCCAGGTCTGCATCACGCGCGACAACACGCAGCTGCAGGTCGACGGCGTGCTGTATTTCCAGGTGACCGATCCGATGAAGGCGTCGTACGGGTCGAGCAATTTCGTGCTTGCGATCACGCAGCTCGCACAGACGACGCTGCGCTCGGTGGTCGGCAAGCTCGAGCTCGACAAGACCTTCGAGGAGCGCGACTTCATCAACCACAACATCGTGTCGGCGCTCGACCAGGCCGCCGCGAACTGGGGTGTGAAGGTGCTGCGCTACGAGATCAAGGATCTGACGCCGCCGAAGGAGATCCTGCATGCGATGCAGGCGCAGATCACCGCCGAGCGGGAAAAGCGCGCGCTGATCGCCGCGTCCGAAGGCCGCAAGCAGGAGCAGATCAACCTCGCGTCCGGTGCGCGCGAGGCGGCGATCCAGAAGTCCGAGGGCGAGCGGCAGGCCGCGATCAACCAGGCGCAGGGCGAGGCCGCCGCGATCCTCGCGGTGGCCGAAGCAAACGCGCAGGCGATCCAGAAGATCGCGAACGCGATTCAGTCGCAGGGCGGGATGGATGCGGTGAACCTGAAGGTCGCCGAGCAGTATGTCGGCGCGTTTTCGAATCTCGCGAAGCAGGGCAACACGCTGATCGTGCCGGCGAACCTGTCGGACCTCGGCACCGCGATCGCGTCGGCACTGACGATCGTGAAGAACGCGGCGCCGGCCGCGGGCGCGAAGGGCTGAACGCACGGGCGTGGTCCGTGCGCCGGCGGTAGCAGGGTGCGCGGGTTGTGCGCCGGCGTCGCGCCGAGCATGTGCTGAAGATGTGCACGGCTACGTGCCGCCGATGTGCCGGCCATGCGGCGAATCGTCGCGCAACGGAAGTGCAATCCCGTTTGCATCGTGACATCCGCGCGAAGCAGCGATTCATCGGGGACGGTGACCGTCGGTCCTGCCGGCGCTCATACCGATCGCACGCCACAAGGCAACACGGCCCGCGTCGAGCGGGCCGTGTCGTTTGCGATGCGGGTCTGGCGTATCAGGTGCCGGCGCGCATGATGCGGGCCTTTTCGCGTTCCCAGTCGCGCTTCTTCTCGGTTTCGCGCTTGTCGTGCAGCTTCTTGCCCTTCGCGAGCGCGATGTCGCATTTCACGCGGCCGCCCTTGTAGTGGAAGTTCAGCGGCACGAGCGTGTAGCCGCGCTGCTCGACCTTGCCGATCAGCTTCTTGATTTCCTCGCGGTGCAGCAGCAGCTTGCGCGTGCGCACCGGGTCGGGCTTGATGTGCGTCGAGGCTTCGGGCAGCGGGCTGATGTGGGTGCCGATCAGGAAGATCTCGGCGTTCTTCACCACGACGTAGCCTTCCTTGATCTGGCCGCGCCCGGCGCGCAGCGCCTTGACTTCCCAGCCCTCGAGCACGAGACCCGCCTCGTAGCGTTCCTCGATGTGATAATCGAAGTGCGCTTTCCTGTTGTCGATGATGCTCATGAAAGGATCGGGCCAACTCGTTTAAAATCACGATTTTAGCAAAGCGGGGCGGGAATCGCCCGGCTTGGCGTTTCCACCTCAAGCGATGCCGCGCGATTTATGGCAGATGTCCAGAAAACCGTATTGATCCGCCATTCGGCGGAACAGATGTTCGACCTCGTCACCGACGTGGCCGACTACCCCAATTTCCTGCCCTGGTGCGGCGGCGTCGAGATTCGCCGTCAGGACGACAGCGGGATGGAAGCGCGCATCGACATCAACTTCAAGGGTATCAAGCAGCATTTCGCGACCCGCAACATCCAGCAGCGTCCGACGCGGATCGACATGGAATTCGCGGACGGCCCGTTCAAGAAGTTCACGGGCTCGTGGCGCTTCATCCCGCTGCGCGCCGATGCGTGCAAGATCGAATTCGCGCTGCACTACGAGTTCTCGAGCATCCTGCTCGAGAAAATCATCGGGCCCGTGTTCAGCCATATCGCGAACACGTTCGTCGATTCGTTCGTCAAACGCGCGGACCAGCGCTACGGGAAGGGGTGACGCGATGCTGTCGATCGAAGTCTGCTATGCGCTGCCGGATCGCCAGACGCTGATCCCGGTGTCGCTGCCCGAAGGCGCGACCGTGCGTGCGGCGATCGACGCGAGCGGCGTGCTCGCGCTGCATCCGGAGATCGATCTCGCGCACGCGAAGACCGGCGTGTTCGGCAAGCTCGCGCCGCTCGATGCGCCGCTCGCCGATCACGACCGCGTCGAGATCTATCGTCCGCTGATCGTCGATCCGAAGCTCGCGCGCCAGCGGCGCGTCGACAAGACCCGCCGCGAAGGCTCCATCGAGGGCCGCAAGTGGATGCACAAGGACGCGCGCTGACGCGCCGCTTCTGCGCCGCATCACCTCATCCGTTCCGATTCGTCGGACCCCACGGGCCCGCGCTCAGTGGGCCGTGACGTTCGCGGTGGCGTCGCCGTGCGTATTGCCGTGGCGGCGCACCGACCCGTAGACGCCCGCGAGCAGCAGCGCGAGCGCCGCGATCTCGAGCGCGCGCGGCATCCGGTGATCGTAGACGAACGCGTACAGCATCGCGAATACGGTCTCGAACACGATCAGCTGGCCCGACAGCGTCAGCGGCAGCCGCTTCGATGCCGCGTTCCACAACCCGTTGCCGAGCCACGACGCGCCGATCGCGAGCGCGAGGTTCAGCAGCCAGAACAGCTGCCACCGCGATGCAGGGACGGCCGCCTGCACCATGCCGGCCGGCAGCGCGAGGATCGCGAGCCAGCAGAGGCCGCCGATCGCGCCGGTCACGACACCCCACAGCACCGACCACTCGTTGCCGCCGAAATGGTGATGGCGCTGCAGGTAGCGCGCGTTCGCGACCGCGTACCAGGTCCAGCTCGCGAGCGCGCCGCTCGCGCATGCGAGGCCGGCGAGCTTCTGGCCGAGCGTCGTCGCGTGCGCGGCTTCCGACGTGAACAGGTCGACGTTGATGCAGACGATGCCGGCGATCACCAGCGCGAGCGGGGCGGCGAGGCGCCGCAGCGGCACCGCGCCGTGGTCGCCGAGGCCCGCGAGCGTGACGGTCACGGGCAGCACACCGACGATCAGCGAACTCGGCGCGATGCCGACCAGGTGCACGGCCGCGGACAGCAGCATGTAGTACGCGACGTTGCCGATCAGCGCGAGCCGCGCGAGCGCGACGAGATCCTCGCGGGTCAGCCGCGCGAGCAGCGAGCGGGCGGCGGGCAGCGCCGCCGCCAGCGACACGAGGCCGTACATCGCGTAGCGGCCCGCGCTCAGCAGCAGCGGCGAGAAGTCGGTCAGCAGCCGCGGCACGAGAAACACCATCCCCCACAACGCGCCCGCGAGGACGCCATAGACCACACCGCGCTGCATCGACTGCTCCGAACAAATGACTGACGAGCGCGCATGTTAACGACGGCGGCGCGGTCGCGTCTTGTTCATTCCTGCACTCGGAGCGGGTCGCGTTCGGGAGGGGGCGGCCGACGGCGCCGCCGCGACAGGGTTCCGTTGTTTGCCGGAAGCCGGCGGTGCGGCGGGCGCGGGTGGCGTCGACGCTCGGCGGATCAGCGCTCGACCGGCTCGGCCGGCGTTGGCGTCCGCGCAGGGCGGCGCACCGCGCGCAGCTTGCCGCTGTTGCCGCCGCCGCAGTAGAACGTATCGCGGCCGTCGGACTCCAGCCCCGACACGCCGACACCGGGCGGCATGTCGACCTGCTCGAGCACGTCGCCGGTGCGCGGGTCGATCCGCCGCAGCTCGCTTTCGTCCGCTTCCCAGGTGCCGTGCCACAGCTCGCCGTCGACCCACGTCACGCCGGTGACGAAGCGGTTCGATTCGATCGTGCGCAGCACGGCGCCCGATTGCGGATCCACCTGATGGATCTTGCGCTCGCGGTACTGGCCGACCCACAGCGTGCCCTCGGCCCACGCGAGCCCGGAATCGGCGCCGCCGCCGGGCGCGGCGATCGTCGCGAGCACGCGGCCCGAGTCGGGATCGATCTTCTCGATGCGATCCTCGACGATCTGGTACAGATGGCGCCCGTCGAACGCGGTACCCGCATGTGCGGCGACGTCGAGCGCGCGCACGGTCGTGCCCTGTTCGGGATCGAGCGCGTTCAGCTTGTCGCCGGACGCGAACCATACGTGCCGGCCGTCGAACGTGACGCCGTGCACGCCGTTGCCGCCCGGAAACGGGCCGTATTCGCGAAGGATGTCTGCGGTGGAGCGTTTCATGTTTGTCACCTCGTCGTTGGTGTACCCATCCTAGTCGCCCGGCAGCGGCGCGGGGAGTAACAAGGTCGTCGCGAATCCGGGCAGCGGCGGCGTCATCCAGCGGCGCGCGCGGCCGCGCCCGAGCGCCTGCACCTTGTGCGCGTCCGCCAGCGCGTCGAGTGCGCGCTGCACGGTGCGCTGGCTTGCGCCGAGCGCGAGCGCCAGCGCGGAGCTCGACCACGCCTCGCCGTCCGCGAGCAGCGCGAGCACGGCCGCATGGCGATCGTCGACCGGGCGCGCGAGCACGACGGTTTCGCGCGGGCCGAGCGGTTCGAGCGCGAAGCCGCCTGGCGTCGCGGTGATGTTCGCGAGCGGCCGCAGCATCGCGCGCAAGCGGCCGATCTCGACGCGCAGCCGGGCGCGATGCGATTCGTCCGCGTGCTTCGCGCGAAACGCCGCTGCGACCAGCGCGTTTCTCGACACGTCGCCGGGCCACGCTTCGCCGAGCATGCGCGCGAGCACGAACAGCACCGGGCGGCGCGCGAGCGACACGGTCGTGCGCGCGTCGCGCACCGCGTGACGGCATGCATCGACGACCAGCGCGTTCGATTCCAGCAGCGCCTCGACCTCATCGAGCAGCACAAGGCGCGACGTGCCGCGCGCGATCAGCCGCGCTGCCGGCGTATCGAGCACGCGCGCGGCCGTCTCGACTTCGGCCGTCAGCGCGGCGATGCCGGCGTCCCGCGCCGCTGCGCGGGCACGCGCGAGCGCCGAGCGCGCCGCGTGCGGGCGGATGCGGCGCATCGCGATGCCGGCCGCGACCAGTTCGTGGGCGGCACGCGACGCGGCCGGCAGCGGCGCGGGGTCGAGATTCGCGAGCCGCCGCTCGGCGTCGTCTAGATGCCCGATCAGCAACAGCCGGCGCACGCCGAGATAGCGCGCATGCGCGGCGTTCGCGCGGTCGCCGTGCGCATCGAGCGTCGCGCACGCGGCGTCGAGTGCGCGCGACGGCCACCCGAGGTCGCGCGACGCCAGCGCGATCTCGGCTTCCGCGACGACGCAGCGCGCTCGCGCGACGGCTTCCTTCGCGCCGAATGCGCGGGCCGCGGCGCGCATGAGCGTGCGTGCGCGCTCGAAATCGCCGAGCTGCGCCATCGCGATGCCGCGCAACGCGAGCGCCGGTGCGTCGTCGCGCAGCGCGACGCGGTTCAGCGCGCCGAGCGGGTCGCCTGCCGCGAGCGCCCGCGCGGCGGCGGTGATCAGCGAATCCATCCGAATCCCGACACAGTTGTCACTCCCTCCGGTCCGATGCCCGGCCCTAATCTAGCACCACGCACACGGCGAAAGCGCCGTGCCCGGATCCCTGTCGAAAGGAGGAACCCGAAATGACGAACCATCTGACCGGAACGCGCGACGAATGGCTGGCGGCACGCCGTGCGCTGCTCGATGCAGAAAAGACCTTGACGCGGCAGAGCGACGAGCTCGCGCGACGCCGCCAGGCGCTGCCGTGGGTGCGCGTCGACAAGACCTACCGGTTCGATACCGAGCACGGTCCGGCGACGCTCGACGATCTGTTCGGCGGCCGCTCGCAGCTGCTCGTCTATCACTTCATGTTCGGCCCCGATTACAAGGCCGGCTGCCCGTCGTGCTCGGCGCTCGCCGACGGCTTCGACGGCTTTGCGGTGCATCTCGCGAACCACGACGTGACGCTCGCGGCGGTATCGCGCGCGCCGCTCGCGAAGCTGCTCGCGTACCGGCAGCGGATGGGCTGGCGCTTTCCGTGGGCGTCGTCGGACGGCGGCGAATTCAACTTCGACTTCAACGTGTCGTTCACCGAAGCGCAGCAGCGTACCGGCGACGTCGAATACAACTACGCACGGGCCGGCCACGCGATGGACCTGGACCCGCCGCCGGCCGCCGTCGCGCAGTTCGCCGCGACGTGCGGGACCGACGCTGCCACGTACGCGCGCGACCGGCCGGGGATGAGCGCGTTCGTGCGCGACGACGGCGTCGTCTACCACACGTATTCGACGTACGCGCGCGGGCTCGACGCGCTGTGGGGGATGTACCAGTGGCTCGATCGCGCGCCGCTCGGGCGCAACGAGACGGGCGTGTGGTGGCGCCGCCACGACGAGTACGCGCGCGGCTGAGCGCCGGGCCGGCGGGCGAGGGGGCGGGCGATGAGCGCGGCGACGAAAGCGGTGACGAACGCGGTGACGGAACCAGCGACGAAAGCGGCGGCGACCGGTGCTGCGGACGGCGGCCGGCGCAGGTTCGGCGCCGTGCTCGGCGCGGTGTTCGCCGCCGCGGTGTGGGCGACCGTCGCGCACCACGCGTCGATGGACGCGCCGGGCGGGATGCCGATGGCGGGCGGCTGGACGCTGTCGGCCGGATGGCTCCGGCCATGCGGATGGCGCGCCGCGCACGCGTTTGCCGCGTTTGCCGGCATGTGGGGCGCGATGACGGTGACGATGATGCTGCCGGTGCTGGCGCCGGTGCTGTGGCGATACCGGCAGCGTGCCGGTGCGTTGCGCGGGGCGCGTGCGGCATCGCTCGTCGCGGTCGCGGGCGCCGGGTATTTCTCCGTGTGGATGGCGGTCGGTGCGCTGGTGTTTCCGGCCGGCACCGCGTTGGCGGCCGCGGCGGCGCGGCTGCCCGCGCTCGCCGCCGCACTGCCGTTTGCCGCCGGTGCCGTCGTGCTCGGCGCGGGCATGCTGCAGTTTTCCGGCTGGAAGATGCGGCGGCTGGCTTGCTGCCGGCATGCGCCGGACGACGAGGGTGCGCTGTCGCCGAGAGCCGGTGTCGCGCTCGCATGCTGGCACGGCGTGCGCGCTGCGCTGCGGTGCGGCGCCTGCTGCGGGAACCTGATGGCTATTTCGCTCGCGGTCGGCATGATGGATCTGCGCGTGATGACCGCCGTAACGGTGGCGATCGCCGCCGAGCGGCTGGCGCCGGCCGGCGAACGCGTCGCGCGGATCGTCGGCGCCGTCGCGATCGGCGCCGGCGCGGCGATGATCGCGTGGGCGGCGGCCGCGCTGGCGTAGCGGCGAACAGGGCCGCGAGCGCACGCGGAGCGGCATCGGCATCGCGCCGGCGGCGGGCCCTGCGGTCTACCTTGCAACGAAATGCGGCCGCCCTGATTCCGGCGGATTCCGGCAGATTTCCGGCCGATTCCGCCCGGTTGCGCGAATGGGCCGATGCCGGGGCGAAACGAAAGGCGATCGAAAACGAACCGAACGGCGATCCGAACGATTCGGCCCCCGGACGCCGGAAAACGGCTAACCCGTTGTTCGTGTTGTGAAAAATCGCAGCGCTTCGCGTATAATTCGCTTTTGCGCCCATAGGATTTGCCATGCGTCTGATCCAAAAAGCACTCACTTTCGATGACGTGCTCCTCGTTCCCGCCTTCTCCGACGTTCTCCCGCGCGACACCAGCCTGAAGACCAAGCTGACCCGCAACATCTCCCTGAACATGCCGCTCGTGTCCGCCGCGATGGACACGGTCACCGAAGGTCGCCTCGCGATCGCGATGGCGCAGCAGGGTGGTGTGGGTATCGTGCACAAGAACCTCACGCCGGCCGAGCAGGCCCGCGAGGTCGCGAAGGTCAAGCGTTTCGAATCGGGCGTCGTGCGCGACCCGATCACGGTCCCGCCGCAGATGAAGGTGCGCGACGTGATCGCGCTGTCGCGCCAGCATGGCATTTCGGGCTTCCCGGTCGTCGAAGGCCCGCAGCTCGTCGGCATCGTCACGAACCGCGACCTGCGCTTCGAAACGCGTCTCGACGAACCGGTCAAGTCGATCATGACGCCGCGCGAGCGTCTCGTCACGGTCAAGGAAGGCACGCCGCTCGCCGAAGCGAAGGCGCTGATGCACAGCCACCGCCTCGAGCGCGTGCTGGTCGTCAACGACGCGTTCGAACTGCGCGGCCTGATGACCGTCAAGGACATCACGAAGCAGACCGAACACCCGGATGCGTGCAAGGACGAACACGGCAAGCTGCGCGCAGGCGCGGCGGTCGGCGTCGGTCCGGACAACGAAGAGCGCGTCGAGCTGCTGGTGCAGGCCGGCGTCGACGTGATCGTCGTCGATACCGCGCACGGCCACAGCAAGGGCGTGCTCGAGCGTGTGCGCTGGGTCAAGCAAAACTTCCCGCACGTCGAGGTGATCGGCGGCAACATCGCGACGGCAGCCGCCGCGAAGGCGCTCGTCGAATACGGCGCGGACGCGGTCAAGGTCGGTATCGGCCCGGGCTCGATCTGCACGACGCGGATCGTCGCGGGCGTCGGCGTGCCGCAGATCAGCGCGATCGCGAACGTCGCGGAAGCGCTGAAGGGCACCGGCGTGCCGTGCATCGCCGACGGCGGCGTGCGCTTCTCGGGCGACGTGTCCAAGGCCCTCGCGGCCGGCGCGAACGCGGTGATGATGGGCAGCATGTTCGCGGGCACCGAAGAGGCGCCGGGCGACGTGTTCCTGTACCAGGGCCGCCAGTACAAGTCGTATCGCGGCATGGGCTCGGTCGGCGCGATGAAGGACGGCGCGGCGGACCGCTACTTCCAGGACAACTCGGCGAACATCGACAAGCTCGTGCCGGAAGGCATCGAAGGCCGCGTCGCGTACAAGGGCTCGGTCAACGCGATCCTGTTCCAGCTGGTCGGCGGCGTGCGTGCGAGCATGGGCTACTGCGGCTGCCGCACGATCGACGAGCTGCACGAGAAGGCCGAATTCGTCCAGATCACCGCGGCGGGCATGCGCGAGTCGCACGTGCACGACGTGCAGATCACGAAGGAAGCGCCGAACTACCACGTGGACTGAGCGCCGATGAAACCGCTGCTGCGCGCCGTGCTGGTCGTCGATGCCGTGCTGCTGCTGGCGTTCGGCGTGCTGTTCGTGCTGACGCCCTGGCAGGCGCTGTTCGACGCGCTGCAGCTGGCGAACATCCAGCCGGCGATGCTCGGCCAGGCGTTCGGCATCGCGCTGCTCGGGCTCGCGTGGCTCGCGTTCCATGCAGCGGTCAACGGCGACCTCACGGCGCCCGTCGCGCGTGCGGTCGGCCATGTGAACTGGCTGATCGGCGTGCTGACGGTCGTGTGGTCGTTCGGCACCGGCAACGGTCCCGCGCTCGCGGCCGCCGGCCGCGTGCTGTCGGCGATGGCCGGCATCGTGCTGATCGTGCTCGGTCTCGGCGGCGTGCGGCTCGCATCGGCCGTGCGGCGGCGCGAACGCGCGGAACGGGCGCTGGCGCCCGAGGTCGAGCGCGCGAAGCGTCCGGCCGAGCCGGCGCCGGCCGCCGTACCGCCGCAGCGGGTCGAGCCGGTGGTCGGCCGTCCGGCAGCGCCCGTGCCGCCGGCCGCGGCAGGCACGTCGGCCGCTTCCGAGCGCGCGTCGGGCAGCGTCGCGTTCGACGCGCGTCCGCCGTCGCAGGATTGACCGGCGATGCGTCGCGCGAGCCGCCTGCCGCCCGACGCCGCCGTCCATGCTTTTGACGCAGCGCTTCGTGCGCTGCTTTTCTTATCATCTTCATCCCGTCCGCAGCCATGCACGACAAAATCCTGATTCTCGACTTCGGTTCGCAAGTCACCCAACTGATCGCGCGCCGCGTGCGCGAAGCGCACGTCTACTGCGAAATCCACCCGAACGACGTGTCCGACGAGTTCGTCCGCGAGTTCGCGCCGAAGGCGGTGATCCTGTCGGGCAGCCACGCGAGCACCTACGAAGACCACCAGCTGCGCGCGCCGCAGGCCGTGTGGGATCTCGGCGTGCCGGTGCTCGGCATCTGCTACGGCATGCAGACGATGGCCGTGCAGCTCGGCGGCAAGGTCGAGTGGAGCGATCATCGCGAATTCGGCTACGCGGAAATGCGTGCGCACGGCCATACGCGCCTGCTCGACGGCATCGAGGATTTCCAGACCGCCGAAGGCCACGGGATGCTGAAGGTGTGGATGAGCCACGGCGACAAGGTTGCCGAGCTGCCGCCGGGCTTCGCGCTGATGGCGTCGACGCCCAGCTGCCCGATCGCCGGCATGGCCGACGAGGCGCGCGGCTACTACGCGGTGCAGTTCCACCCGGAAGTCACGCACACGGTGAAGGGCCGCCAGATCATCGAACGCTTCGTGCTGCAGATCGCCGGCGCGAAGCCCGACTGGATCATGAAGAACCACATCGAGGAAGCCGTCGCGAAGATCCGCGAGCAGGTCGGTGACGAGGAAGTGATTCTCGGCCTGTCGGGCGGCGTCGATTCGAGCGTCGCGGCCGCGCTGATCCATCGCGCGATCGGCGACCAGCTGACCTGCGTGTTCGTCGACCACGGCCTGCTGCGCCTGAACGAAGGCAAGATGGTGCTCGACATGTTCGAGGGCCGCCTGCATGCGAAGGTCGTGCACGTCGACGCATCGGAGCAGTTCCTCGGCCACCTGGCCGGCGTGACCGATCCGGAAGCGAAGCGCAAGATCATCGGCCGCGAGTTCGTCGAGGTGTTTCAGGCCGAGGCGAAGAAGCTGTCGAAAGCGAAGTGGCTCGCGCAGGGCACGATCTACCCGGACGTGGTCGAGTCGGGCGGCACGAAGACGAAGAAGGCGACGACGATCAAGAGCCACCACAACGTCGGCGGCCTGCCGGAAACGCTCGGCCTGAAGCTGCTCGAGCCGCTGCGCGACCTGTTCAAGGACGAAGTGCGCGAACTCGGCGTTGCGCTCGGCCTGCCGCCGGAGATGGTGTACCGCCATCCGTTCCCGGGCCCGGGCCTCGGCGTGCGGATCCTCGGCGAAGTGAAGCGCGAATACGCGGACCTGCTGCGTCGCGCGGATGCGATCTTCATCGAGGAGCTGCGCGGCACGACCGCTACCGCACAGGATGCGGCAGCGGGCCTGTGCGGCGAGGCCGACGTCGGCAAGACGTGGTACGACCTGACGAGCCAGGCGTTCGCGGTGTTCCTGCCGGTGAAGTCGGTCGGCGTGATGGGCGACGGCCGCACGTACGACTACGTGACGTCGCTGCGCGCGGTGCAGACCACCGACTTCATGACCGCACACTGGGCGCACCTGCCGTACGCGCTGCTCGGCCGCGCGTCGAACCGGATCATCAACGAGGTGCGCGGGATCAACCGCGTCGTGTACGACATCTCGGGCAAGCCGCCGGCGACGATCGAGTGGGAATGATCCGGCACCGAGCTGCACACCGGTAGCCGATCGCCGCATCGGACGATGTAAAGCGCCCGGCAGGGAAACCTGCCGGGCGTTTTTTTGCGCCGTGCGCGAATTCGTCCGATTAATGATAATGGACGCTCGTTCACAGGCGTATCGACCATGCTGCCGTGACCCAGCTGAGCCTTCCCGGATTCGACGTGCATCCCCCGGTTGCCGAGCACCGCTTTTTCTTCGCGGCGATGCCGGACCGGGATACGGCCGCGCAGCTTGCCGCCATCGCGCGGCTGCTGCATGGCGGGAACCGCGGCAGCAGCGGGCTGCTGGATGCCGAGCGGCTGCACGTCACGCTGTATCCGCTCGGCGATTTTGCCTGCGTGCCGGGCGCCACGCTCACACGCGCGTGTGCCGCGGCCCGACGCATCGATGGGCGGTCGTTTCGCGTGACCTTCGACCGGTGCGTCAGTTTCAACGGACGTCCCGGGCATTGCCCGCTGGTGGTGACGGGCGGCGCGGGTCTCGACGCATTGGTCGCGTTTCGGCAGCGGCTTCGCGGTGCGCTCGGCGAAGCGGGGCTGCGCGTGTCGAGCGCGCGTTTCACGCCTCACGTGACGTTGCTGTACGGCGAACGAAGGCTCGGCCAGTACCCGATCGAGCCGATTTCGTGGATCGTGTCCGAATTCGTGCTGATCCACAGCTGGCTCGGCAGGACGCATTACGACGTCATCGGATGCTGGCCGCTGACGGTTGCGGGCGCGTCGTGCTGAATCGCGTACCGGTATCTCGCTTCCGGCCCCGCTGCGCGGAACGCTGCAACGCCATCACGCGCGACACAATCCGAACCGATTTGCCGGCGGCCCGCATCAGCCCGTGGAATGGACGCGCGTAACCGGTTCGCGCGACCCGATCCCCGCCGCATCCGTGGCGTTCCCGCCGAGTCCCGCCAGGTACGGCCACGGATAGATCCCTCGCGCATGTCCATCGCCAAACAGCAAACGAATGCCGTAACCGGCCGGTTCGACGCCGTCCAGCGTCAGGTCCGCGTGCGCGTCGACCCGGCCGCCAACGAGCCGGATTTTCCGGCATGCCGCGCACGGGCAATCGCCGCGCAACCGCGCGTAGCCGATGCGCTGCGTGTCGCCGTCCGGCCAGCGCAGCATCAACGCATGCGCGGCATGATCGAGCACGATCTCGGTCGGCGCCATCATCGCGCGTCTCCTTCGATCTGTGCGATCGCGATCCGCACGGCCTTGCGCACCTCGGGATCGCGATCGTCCAGCGCGTCATGCAGCGCGGAGAGCGTCGCAGGGTCGCGCAGTTCGCCGAGGGACAGCGCGGCCTCCTTGCGCAGGTTGCTGATCGCATGCGCGAGCAACGGGACGACGGCCGGTGCCGCCGCGGCATCGCGCAACTGGCCGAGCGCGCGCACCGCGCGCAGGCGCACCTGCCAGTAGTCGTCGTCGAGCGCGGCGACGAGCGGATCGCGTGCGATCGCGACGCGCAGCTTGCCGAGCGTCGCGGCCGCTTCCTCGCGGACCTGCCATTCGGCGTCGCGCAGGGCCGCAAGCAATGCGGTCGCGACGGCCGCGTCGCTCGATGTCGCAAACCCGACCGCGCCGACCGCGATGCGCCGCACGTCCGCATGCGCGTCGGCCGTGGCGGCGCGAGCGAGCGGCGCCAGCGCGCGCGGATCCTTGAGCCAGCCGAGCACGGCGACGGCCTCGGCGCGCACGGCCGGTGCCGGCGCGGCGAGCGCGCGCAGCGCCGGTGCGAACGCGTGCGGGTCGCGCAGTTCGCGCAAGCCGCGCAGTACGGCGCCGAGCACGAACGGCTCGGCACGTTCGGCCCAGCGGCACAGTACGGCGCCGGACGCGACATCCTTCAGTTCGGACAGGCTTTGCGCGGCCGTCGCCCGCACGTCGTCGGCGGCATCGAGCAGCGCGTGGCACAGCGCGTCGACGACGTCGGGCCGTTCCCACGCGGCCAGCACGCGTGCGGCTTCGCCACGCACGTCGGCGGACGGATCGTCGCGCAGTGCGGCAACGAAGGTCGGCACGACGTCGGGATCCTCGAGATCGGCGAGTTCGAGCAGCGCGATGCGCCGCACCGAGGCGTCGGGCGCCGCAACGCGCGCGACGAGCGCGGCGAGATCGGGATCGCGATCGTGCGAGCCTGGCAACGGAAAAGCGGGGGAGAAGGCGGTCATGAGCGAAAAGTCGGAACAGTAGAAGGGCGCGTCGTCACGCGGCGTCACGCAGCAGCGCGAGGCAGCGCCGCTTGATGTCGACGAATGCGGGCTCGGTAGTGCTGTCGTCGGTGCGCGGCCGCGCGAGCGGCACGCGGATGTCGGCGACGATGCGCGCGGGCCGCGGCGACAGCATCAGGATGCGGTCACCGAGAAACAGCGCTTCCTCGATGTCGTGCGTGACGAACAGCACGGTGGTGCCGATGCGCGACCAGATGTCGAGCAGCAGCGTCTGCATCATGCGGCGCGTCTGCGCGTCGAGCGCGCCGAACGGTTCGTCCATCAGCAGGATGCGCGGCCGGTTGATCAGCACGCGCGCGATCTCGACGCGCTGCTGCATGCCGCCGGAAAGCTGCGCGGGGTAGTGCGCACCGTATCCGCCGAGCCCGACGAGTTCAAGCAGCGCGGCCGCTTCACGACGGCGTTCGTGCGCCGGCACGCCTTTCATCTTGAGGCCGAACGCGACGTTGTCGATCACGCGTTTCCAAGGAAACAGCGTGTGCTGCTGGAACACGAGCCCGCGATCGGGATGCGGGCGCTCCACCGGTTCGCCGTCGACGACGATCTCGCCGTGCGTCGCGGTGACGTGGCCGGCCAGCGCGCCGAGCAGCGTCGATTTTCCGCAGCCGGACGGCCCGAGCACGCAGACGAACTCGCCGGGCGCGATGTCGACGTCGAGCGCATCGAGCGCCGCAACACGCGCATGCGGCGGGCCGAGCTCGACCGTCAGCGCGCGCACGCCGACGCGGCCCGGCGCGGCGTCCGCGGCGACACCGGCCGCGCTCATTGCCGGCCTCCGCGCGGCGCGTACCACGGCGTGAGCGCGGTGCCGATCCGCTTGACGAGCAGGCTGCTGCCCATGCCGAGCAGGCCGATCACCGCCATTCCGACGACGATGTCCGGGTAGTTCTGCAACGTGTAGGACTCCCACGTGAAATAACCGATGCCGTACTGGCCCGCGATCATCTCGGCGGTGACGAGGCAGAACCACGCGGTGCCCATCCCGATCGACAGGCCGGTGAAGATCGCGGGCGCGGCGCCCGGCAGGATCACTTCCGCATAGAGCGCGACGCCGCGCGTGCCGAGGCTGCGCGCGGTCGCGACGAGCCGCGGATCGACGGCCTCGGCACCGTGCACGGTGTTCAGCAGGATGGGAAACAGCGCGCCGATGAACGTGATGAACATCATGCTCAGTTCGGACGACGGAAACATCAGGATCGCGAGCGGAATCCACGCGACCGCCGGAATCGGCCGCAACACTTCGAGCGGCGGCAGCAGCGTGTCCTCGAGCGCGCGATAGCGGCCGATCGCGAGCCCGAGGCCGACGCCGGCGCATGCCGCCGCAACGAACCCGGCGAGCACGCGCGTGATGCTCGCGAACAGGTGCATCGGCAGTTTCGGCGAATGCAGCAGTGACCACAACGCGGGGCCGACGTCGGCAGGCGCCGGCACGTTCGCGAACGTGACGATGCCGAGCGACAGCCGCCACTGGACCGCTGCCTGCCACAGCGCGATGCAGGCGGCGAGCGATGCGATCCGCGATGCGCGGCGGCGCAGCGATGCCGGCCGGCCGCGCGCGGCGGCGTGTGCGGTGCGGGTGTCGCCGGCGCGCGGCGACGCGGAGAGACGGCGTTTGGCAAGCTCGAGGGTGGCGGCCATGCGAGTATCCGGTAGCGGTGAAGGGAAGGGGACGTTCAGCGTGATGCGAGTGCCTGCGTGGCGCCGGTCTTCGCGGCTGCGTAGTCGACCACGGCACCCGATACCTGCTTCGCGTACGCATCGGCGCCCGTCTTCAGCAGGAACGCGCTCAGCACGCCGTGCGCGTCTTTCACGTACCACGCCTGGTCGGCGAACAGCTTCAGTCCGCTCGCATGGTCGTGCACGAACACGGCGCGTACCTTCGCATCCGGGCCGAGCTTGCCGAGCGCGGCGAAGGCGGCCGCGGGGCTCGCATAGTGGCGCACGGGTTGAGCGCCGGCGAGCCACACCTGCGCGACGTCGTTGAAGTCGCGGATCGGCTTGCCGGTCGCCGCGTCGTTCGCGACGAGCGGCTGCTTGCCGTAGTGCTTCAGCGCGGCGTCGTAGTCGAGCCCCGACGCCTTGAACGCCGCGCGGATATAGCGGTCGTCGATGAAGGTTGCAGGATCGGGCGCGGTGTCGGTCTTCTTCAGCAGCTTCAGCGTATCGATCGCGGTGGCGACGGCCTGCCGGTATTCGGGCTTCCACGTGAGGTCGCGGGTCTGGATGCCGAGCGGGCCGTGATACAGGTAGTCGACCGGCGCCTCGATGCCGGTGACCTTCTCGATCAGCAGGCTGTATTTCTCCGGGTCTTGCGCGATCAGCCGGTTCGCTTCGAGCGCGGCGCGCAGGTACGCGACGACCACCTCCGGATAGCGTTGCGCGTAGTCGGCATCGACGAGCGCGCCGTGGAAGGTCGGCGCATGGGTTTGCGCGCCGTCGTAGATCTTGCGCGCGATCCCGCGATACGGGAACAGGTCGGCGAACGGCACGAAGTCCGCATGCGCGTCGATCTTGCCGGCCTTCAGCGCGCTGCCGGCCACTTCGGGCGCCTGCGTGACGATATTCACGTCGGTGTCGGGATTCCAGCCCTGGGCCTTGATCGCGCGCAGCAGCATCCCGTGCGAGGTCGACGCGAACGGCACCGAGATCGTCTTGCCCTTGAGATCGGCGAGCGAGCGCACCGGCGAATGCGTCGGCACGACGATGCCGTTACCGCTGCCCTCGATGCTGCCGTCCAGCACGGTGATGAACACGCTGTTGCGGCCGGCCTTGCGGAACGCCGCGCCGTTCAGCGCGCCGGGGAAGTCGGCCATCGCGCCGAAGTCGAGCTTGCCGGCGACCATCTCGTTGGTCAGCGGCGCGCCCGACGTGAAGTCCTTCCACTGCACGTCGTACTTCACGTTCCGGTACTTGCCGGTGTGCGGCAGGTATTTGTCGAGCAGGTGCAGTTCGCGGATCAGCAGGCCGCCGGTCGCGCAGTTGATCGTCGTATCCTGCGTGCCGATCGCGACGCGGATCGTTTCGGCGTGCGCGAGCCCCGTGGCCGACAGCGCGAGCGAGACGGCGAACAGGCGGAACATCCGTAGCGTGGGTTTCATGTGTCGTGAGTCCGGTAGTGGAAAAGCGCCGCGCTGGCGGCGCGCGGGATCAGCGCAGCAGATACGGGATGTCGACCTTGACCGCGCCGGTCGGGCAATCGTGTTCGCACGGCATGCAGTACCAGCATTCGTCGAACTGCATGTAGGCCTTGCCCTTGGTCACGTCGATCGCGAGCAGGTCGAGCGGGCACACGTCGACGCACACGGTGCAGCCCTTGTCGGCGATGCAGCGGTCCTCGTCGATCGTCACGGGCGCGCTGCTGCGCAGGAAGATGTCGTGCGGGGTATGGGGCACGGTAGGGCTCCTCGAAGTCAGAGTGCGGCCGCGAGTGCGGCCGGTTCGCGGATGCGCAGGTGCGCGTACGCGCTGCGCTCGTCGTCGGCGAGCGGCACGACGTACGGTTCGACCGGCCGCTTCTCGCTGCGCATCGTGCCGTCGGCGCCCTTGCGCAGCCACGTGTGGCAGAACCAGTCGGCGTCGTTGCGCTGCGGGAAGTCGACGCGATGGTGGTACAGCCCCCAGCGGCTCTCGGTGCGGAACAGCGACGCGCGCGCGGCCATTTCGGCGCAGTCTCGGATCGCACGCACTTCGGCCGCACGCATCAGTTCATGCGGATGGGTGGCCTTGATTTCTTCGATATCCTCAATGATTCCGTCAAAACGTTGAAGACCGATTTCCATCTTGCGCGTCACCTTCGGCGGTTGCAGATAGTCGTTCACCATGCGGCGCAGCTTGTATTCGACCTGGGCAGGCGCGAGGCCGCGCTCGCGCGTGAGCGGCGCGAGCACCCGCGCACGTTCGGTCGCCACCTGTTCGTCGTCGACCGGCGCGTGCTCGCGGCCGGCCACGTAGTCGGCCGCGTTCTGCCCGGCGAACCAGCCGTACGTAAACGCGCCGAGCATGTAGTTGTGCGGGACGGCCGCCATGTCGCCGGCCGCATAGAGTCCCGGCACGGTCGTCTCCGCACGCGCGTTCACGTACACGCCGGACGCGCTGTGGCCGCTGCAGAAGCCGATCTCGGAGATGTGCATCTCGACCATCTGGCGCCGGTAGTCGGTGCCGCGCCCCGCGTGGAAGCGGCCGCGGCTCGGCCGCTCGTTCGTGTGCAGGATCTGCTCGATGGTCTGGATCGTTTCTTCCGCGAGATGGTCGAGCTTCAGGAACACCGGGCCGTTGCCGCTTTGCAGTTCCTGGTAGAACTCCCACATCATCTGGCCGCTCCAGTAGTCGCACTCGATGAAGCGTTCGCCCTTGCCGTTCGCTGTGAAGCCGCCGAGCGGGCCCGTCACGTATGCGCACGCCGGGCCGTTGTAGTCCTTGATCAGCGGATTGATCTGGAAGCACTCGAGGTTCGCGAGCGCGGCACCCGCGTGATACGCCATCGCGTAGCCGTCGCCGGCATTGGTCGGGTTCTCGTACGTGCCCATCAGGTATCCGGACGCCGGCAACCCGAGACGGCCGGCCGCGCCGCAGCACAGGATCACGGCCTTCGCGCGGATCACGTGAAACTCGGCCGTGCGGCAGTCGAATCCGAGCACGCCGCTCGCGCGGCCGTGCGCGTCGGTCAGCACGCGCGTCGCGACGATCCGGTTGGTGATCGCGATGCGTGCGCGCTTCAGCTGCCGGTACAGCACCTTCTTGATGTCGTGGCCTTCCGGCATCGGCAGCACGTACGAACCCATGTGGTGGACCTTCTTCACCGCGTAGTCGCCGGTGCCGTCCTTCTCGAACTTCACGCCCCAGCGGTCGAGCTGCTCGATCGTCGCGAAGCTGTGCGTCGCATACGCGTACACGGCCTCCTGGTCGACGATCCCGTCGTTGGCGATCGTGATCTCGCGCGTGTACTGCTCGGGCGTCGCGTGGCCGGGGATCACCGCGTTGTTGAGGCCGTCCATCCCCATCGAGATCGCGCCGCTGCGCTTCACGTGGGCCTTTTCCAGCAGCAGCACGCGCAGCGACGGGTCGCGCTCCTTGGCCTTGATCGCCGCCATCGGGCCGGCCGTGCCGCCGCCGACCACGACGATGTCATATTCGAGTACATGGGTATTCATTGCGGGTTCCTTGCAGGTTGGCGCGCCTTCTGCCGGTCGATGCGCAGCCGGTACTGGAAGGCGTCGCCGCGGAAGTACAGGTATTCGTAGTCGATCGGCGCGCCCGCTGCGTCATGGGTGAGCCGCTCGATTCGCAGCACGGGGCTGCTTTCCTCGACGCGCAGCGCAGCGACGATTTCATCGTCGGCGAGGATCGCGTCGATCGACACGTCGGCATGGCCGAGCGGCACGCCGCAGTCGTTCTCGAGGATCAGGAAGATGTCGCGGGTCGCGAGATCGGCGCCTGCGAGCCGCTTGCCGAGCGCTTCGGGCACCCACGTCTGTTCGAGCGACACCGGCTCGCGGTTCAGCAGCCGCACGCGATGGATCTCGACGAGCGGCGCACCTTCCGGCACGCTCAGCTTCGTCGCGAGATGGCGGTCGGCCTTCACGGTCCGGAACGTGCGCAGCTGGTTGACGATCTCGTAGCCCATCGACGACATCGCCTCGGCGAAGCCCTGCAGCGACGTCACGTTCTGGAACGCCTTCGGCTTCGACACGAACGTGCCCTTGCCGTGCAGCTTGAACAGCAGCCCTTCCTTCTGCAGATCGCCGAGCGCCTGGCGCACCGTGATGCGGCTCACGTCGAACATCGCGCAGAGCTCGTGCTCGGACGGCATCCGGCTGTGCGGCGCATAGGTGCCGTCGAGAATGCGCGCGCGCAGCGTGTCCTTGATCTGTACGTACAGCGGCGGCGCCGACAGCGGCACGACGTTGGGTGGGGTCATCGGTCGACTTGTTATGACAAGAGGACTCGAGTGTAGTGAGCGGGCCCGCGCGCCCAAACCAACTATTTCTGCTTTCGACTTTCCGATTCCGGAAAAGCGGGGCGGCGGCCGGCGGGTGTCGATCTGCCCGTTGTCGGCCGCCCGGACCGGCCGACAACGGGATTTTCGCGTCAGCGCGGGCCGCGCGTGTCGATTTTCCGGTGCGTCGTTCGTCGTATCGGTATCGAGGTATCGACGGCGCTGTGCGACGCAACGCGCGAACGCGGCGCGGTTCGTCGTCGATTCCTGTCCGACCGAGAGAAAGGAGATGCCAGATGCATGATTCCCGCTACCGCTGGGTGATCGTCGCCGCGGGCGGCCTGATGGGCTGTATCGCGATCGGCGCGATGTTTTCGCTGCCCGTGTTCCTGCGCGCCATTGCACGCGACACCGGCTGGTCGATGACCGGCATTTCCACCGCGATGACGCTCGGCTTCATCGCGATGGCGTTCGCGAGCATCGGCTGGGGCAGCCTGTCGGACCGCATCGGCACGCGCGCGGTGGTCGTGACGGGGGCCGTGCTGCTGTCGGCGAGCCTCGCGCTCGCGAGCCGCGCGCCGTCGCTGCTCGCGTTCCAGTTGCTGTTCGGGCTGGCCGTCGGCAGCGCGACGGCCGCGATATTCGCGCCGATGATGGCGTGCGTGACCGGCTGGTTCGACACGCACCGCAGCCTCGCGGTGTCGCTGGTGTCGGCCGGCATGGGAATGGCGCCGATGACGATGTCGCCGCTCGCCGCATGGCTCGTGTCGTCCCACGGCTGGCGCACGTCGATGCTGCTGATCGCCGCGCTGGCGGCGCTCGTGATGATCCCGGCAGCGCTGCTCGTGCGGCGCGCGCCCGCGCTGGACGCGGCTCACCCGGGGCCGCACGCCGAACCGGCACTCGCGGGCGGTGCGGCGGCCGCGCCGCTGTCGGTCCGCGCCGCACTGCGCTCGCCGCAGTTCATCGTGCTGCTGCTCACCAACTTCTTCTGCTGCGCGACGCACTCCGGCCCCATCTTTCATACGGTCAGCTATGCGGTGACCTGCGGCATTCCGCTGATTGCCGCGGTGTCGATCTACAGCGTCGAAGGGCTGGCCGGCATGGGCGGGCGCATCGCGTTCGGGCTGCTGGGCGACCGTCTCGGCGCGAAGCGCATGCTGGTGGCCGGGCTGCTCGCGCAGGCGTTCGGCGCGCTCGGCTACTACTTCGTGCGCACGCTCGACGGGTTCTACGCGGTCGCGGTGCTGTTCGGCTTCATCTATGCGGGCGTGATGCCGCTCTACGCGGTGCTCGCGCGCGAGAATTTCCCGCTGCGGATGATGGGCACCGTGATCGGCGGCTGCGCGACGGCCGGCAGCCTCGGGATGGCGGCGGGGCCGGTCGCCGGCGGCCTGATCGTCGATGCGCTGGGCAGCTACGGCTGGCTGTACGTCGGATCGTTCGCGATCGGCGTCGGCGCCTTCGTCGTCGCGATGATGTTCCGGCCGTTCCCGCGCGAGCGCCCGCACGCGGTTGCCGCGTGACGGGACAGCCGCGAAACGGTGAATTCGGCGATTCCGGCGATTTCGACGAGTGGCGGGGCCGGCGGTTCGTGCCGGATCAAAATAAAAAAATGGCGCCGGACGTCGGCCGCCCGGACGGCGCCGAACGGCGTCAAATCCGCGCGGAGCCTGCTGCGGCGCAGCACAGCGGCAAGTCGCGGCGATCGTCACGCATGCGCGCCGATTCGGCCCCTAAAAAACGCAATGTCGAGCATACCTTCGAAGGGCCTGTCATACGCACGTCACCCTGCTAGAATTCGCCTGCCGCATTTGTTCCGATTGACTGATGAGATTGCTTGACGCACTGGTCGAACAACGTATCGCCGCCGCCGCCGCGCGGGGCGAGTTCGACGATTTGCCGGGTACCGGCGCGCCGCAGGCGCTGGATGACGACCTGCTCGTACCCGAGGAGGTGCGGGTGGCCAACCGTATCCTGAAGAATGCAGGCTTCGTGCCGCCGGCCGTCGAGCAACTGCGCGCGCTGCGCAACCTGCAGGACGAACTGCAGGCGGTCAGCGACCGGGCCGCGCGCTGCCGGCTGCAGGCGAAGATCCTCGCGCTCGACATGGCGCTCGAATCGCTGCGCGGCGGCCCGATGGTGATGCCGCGCGACTATTGCCGGCGCATCGCGGAACGTCTGTGCGAGCGCGGGCTCGACGACGCGCCCGCCGAAGCGGGGCCGATGTGAGCGCCGACGCGCTGCACGACGCGGCAGCGAACGCCGCGGCGCCTTCCGATTCTCCCGTTCCCGAAGCTGCGCCGGTGTCGGCGCGCGACGTGCATTTCATGCGCCTCGCGCAGGCCGCCGCGGAAGAGGCGCGGGCGGCCGGCGAAGTGCCGGTCGGCGCGGTGCTCGTGCGCGGCGACGAAGTGATCGCGCGCGGCTTCAACCACCCGATCGGCGGCCACGATCCGTCGGCCCACGCGGAAATGGCCGCGCTGCGCATGGCCGCACAGCATCTGCAGAACTACCGGATGCCCGGCTGCGAGCTGTACGTAACGCTCGAGCCGTGCCTGATGTGCGCGGGCGCGATCATGCACGCCCGGATCGCGCGCGTCGTCTACGGTGCCGCCGACCCGAAAACGGGCGCCTGCGGCAGCGTGATCGACGCGTTCGCGAATCCGCAGCTCAATCACCATACCGAAGTGGCCGGTGGCGTGCTCGCCGACGAATGCGGCGCCGCGCTGAAGTCGTTCTTCGCGGAGCGCCGCCGCGCGCTGCGGGAAGCGCGGCTCGCCCGCGACGCCGAACCCGGCGCGGCATGATCGTCTCGGCCGCGGCCGTTGCCCCGAGCGAGGCGCGGCCGTGCGCTTCGATGAACCGGAAACGGTTCAGTCCCTCTAAGCAGGTTTGACGAACCCGATACTTTCCGCCATGTCCTTCCAGCCCGCCGCGTCCTACACCATCCGCCTGCTGGCGCCGTCCGGTTATCCGCACGATCCCGACGCGATCAATCGCGCGCTCGAGCGCCTGAGCGGCGCGCAGCATCGCATCGAGAATCTCGAGGCGACGCAGCGGCGCTTCCAGCGTTTCGGCGGCACCGACGGCGAGCGCGCCGGCGACCTGAACCGTCTGGCGGACCCGGAACGCCCGCTGCCGGACATCGCGCTCGCAGTGCGCGGCGGCTACGGCGCCGCGCGCATCCTGCACGGCCTCGACTATCGCGGGCTCGAGCGCCGCCTGCGCGACCGGCCGATCGCGCTGGTCGGGCACAGCGATTTCACCGCGATCCAGCTCGCGCTGTACGCGAAGGCGCGCATCAAGACCTTCGGCGGACCGATGTTGTCGGCCGACTTCGGCGCGGAGACGCCTAGCGACTTCACGATGCAGCATTTCTGGCAGACGCTGGCGCAGCCGACCACGACGATCGTCGCCGAAGCGCCGCAGGTGCAGACTGTCAACGTGACGGGCACGCTGTGGGGCGGCAACCTCGCGATCCTCACGTCGCTGGTCGGCACGCCGTACATGCCGGACATCGACGGCGGCATCCTGTTCATCGAGGACGTGAACGAGCAGCCGTTCCGGATCGAACGGATGATTTACCAGCTGCACCTGTCGGGGCTGCTCGCGCGGCAGCAGGCGCTCGTGCTCGGCCAGTTCACCGGCGCGCGGCCGTTCGAATACGACAACGGCTACGACATGCAGGCGATGATCGACCAGGTGCGCTCGGTAATCGGGATCCCGGTCGTCACCGGGCTGCAGTTCGGTCACGTGCCCGATCTGTTGACGCTGCCGTTCGGCGCGCACGCGCAGCTCGTCGCGAACGCGCACGGCTTCCGACTGACGCTGTCCGACTATCCGCATCTCGGCTGAACCGGGTTGGCGCGTACCATCGAAAGGCGGGGATCTCCCCGCCTTTTTCTTTAAGTAAGCGTGCAACTAACGGTCGAACATTCTCGACGCCTTCGATCGACTTTATCGCGCGTCGTGCACCATTTTTGTCAACAAAACGGACGGGCGGGTATACACCGTAAGCCGCCATGGTCAAGCTCGGAAGGCTTGCCGTGCCTGGATTTTGCGCATCGCGCACCGATCCGGCACCACGGAATGCACGCCGATTGTGCGCACTTCTCGAAAAGAATTGTTGACAATCTTTATGTCCGTCCTAGGATGAGGACCATCACACGATGCACACCATGAACGCGCCCGATTCCCATCCGCCCGGCGGTGCCGGCCCCGAAGCGATCGCCGAGCGGATCCGCACCGCGATCCTCGAGCACCGGCTCGCGCCCGGCGCGAAGCTGACCGAGGCGCAGCTTTGCGACGTATTCGGCGTGAAGCGCGGGACGATCCGCCAGGCGCTCGCGCAGCTCGCGGCCGACAAGCTGGTCGATCTCGAGCCGAACCGCGGCGCGTTCGTCGCGAGCCCGACGCTGCAGGACGTGCACGAGGTGTTCGAGATGCGCCGGATCATCGAGCTGGCCGTCGTCGAGCGGCTCGCGACGGGGCCGGGCGCGAAGCGGCTGAAGGGCGTCGCGGCGCTGATCGACAAGGAACGCCGCGCGTTCGAGCGGCACGATTTCGCGGCGTGGATCCGCCTGTCGGGCGAATTCCATACGGCGCTTGCCGCGCTGGTGGGCAATGCGACGCTCTGCGAGTGCCTCGACGGGCTCGTCGCACGCTCGACGCTGATGTCGGCGCTGTACGAATCGCACGGCCGCAGCCCGTGCTCGTTCGACGACCACGACGAGATCCTGGCCGCGCTGGAAGCGGGGGACGCGAAGCGGGCGGCGGCGCTGATGGCGCACCACCTGCAGCACGTCGAACTGAAGATGCTGGACCGGCCCGCGCAAGGGCAGGTCGATTTGCGCGAAGTGTTCGGCGGCGCCTGAGCGGCGACGCGAACCGGGCCGCGCGCCACACGACAAGAGCAATGCAGGCCGGCGGTTCGCGCCGCCGGCCGCCAGTCCGACTCCGGGCGACGATCCGGAGCGATATCGATGACGGTGGAGCGGCTGCATGGCCGCATCAAGGAGAAGTCATGGCTCAGTTCAGTGTGGCGCACGACAGCGCCTACCCGGCGGAAGAAGGCGGCGAGGGCGGCGGTTCGACGTTGCCGGATGGTTACAGTCGACGTTTGTATAACGAAGATTTGGCACCCCTAAAGAATCAGACGTGGGGTTCGTACAACATCTTCGCGTTCTGGATGTCGGACGTGCACAGCGTCGGCGGTTACGTGTTCGCGGGCAGCCTGTTCGCGCTCGGGCTGACGAGCTGGCAGGTGCTGATCGCGCTGATCGTCGGCATCAC
The DNA here is from genome assembly GCF_052851275.1 of Burkholderia sp. SR8. Classification (NCBI taxonomy): domain Bacteria; kingdom Pseudomonadati; phylum Pseudomonadota; class Betaproteobacteria; order Burkholderiales; family Burkholderiaceae; genus Burkholderia; species Burkholderia sp. SR8. The sequence goes on along the minus strand of NZ_JAULUC010000001.1, from coordinate 195,160 downwards.
GATCGTGAACCGGCTGTGCAACCTGATCGCGCGGCCGAGCCAGCAGATCGGCGTGCCGTATCCGGTCGCGTGCCGCGCGACGTTCGGCGTGCTCGGCGCGAACGTGCCGGCCGTGATCCGCGGGCTGATCGCGATCGCGTGGTACGGCATCCAGACCTATCTCGCATCCAGCGCGCTCGTGATCGTCGTGCTGAAGTTCTTTCCGCAGTGGCTGCCGTACGCGGACGTCCATCGCTACGGCTTCCTCGGGCTGTCGGCGGTCGGCTGGGCCGGCTTCATGCTGCTCTGGGTGCTGCAGGCGTTCGTGTTCTGGAACGGGATGGAGACGATCAAGAAGTTCATCGACTTTGCTGGTCCGGCCGTGTACGTCGTGATGTTCATCCTGGCAGGCTACATGGTGTGGCGTGCGGGCTGGCGCAACATCGGCATCAACCTCGGCGGCGTCAAGTATCACGGTGCGCAAGTGATTCCGGTGATGATCACGGCCGTGTCGCTCGTCGTGTCGTACTTCTCCGGGCCGATGCTGAATTTCGGCGACTTCTCGCGCTACTGCCGTTCGTTCGGCGACGTGAAGCGCGGCAACTTCTGGGGGCTGCCGGTCAACTTCCTCGCGTTCTCGCTCGTCACGGTGATCACCACGGCCGCGACGCTGCCGGTGTTCGGCGAACTGATCACCGATCCCGTCGAGACGGTCGGGCGCATCGACCATCCGACCGCGGTGATCCTCGGCGCGCTGACCTTCACGATCGCGACGATCGGGATCAACATCGTCGCGAACTTCGTGTCGCCCGCGTTCGATTTCTCGAACGTCGCGCCGCGGCTGATCAGCTGGCGCGCGGGCGGGATGCTCGCGGCCGTCGCGTCGATCTTCATCACGCCGTGGAACCTCTTCAACAACCCGGCGGTGATCCACTACACGCTCGACGTGCTCGGCGCGTTCATCGGCCCGCTGTACGGCGTGCTGATCGCCGACTTCTATCTCGTGAAGCGCGGCCGGCTCGTGCGCGACGACCTGTACACGATGTCGGAGAGCGGCACCTACTGGTACACGGGCGGCGTGAACCGCCGCGCGCTCGCCGCGCTGCTGCCGGCCGCGGTGATCGCCGTGATCTGCGTGATGGTGCCGGGCTGGCAGGCGGCCGCGAATTTCTCGTGGTTCATCGGCGCGGGGCTGGGTTTCGCGTTCTACCGGCTGCTCGTCAGCACGAAGGCTTGAGGAGTGCGCGATGAAGATCAAGCTGATCAATCCGAATACGACGCAGCGGATGACCGATGCGATGGGCCGCTGCGCGCGCGAAGTCGCGGCTGCCGGCACGGCGATCGTCGCGGTGAGCCCGCCGATGGGGCCGCCGTCGATCGAAGGCTATTACGACGAGGCGCTCGCGACGCCCGGGCTCCTCGCCGAGATCGCGCAGGGCGAGCGCGACGGCTTCGACGCGTACGTGATCGCGTGCTTCGGCGATCCCGGCCTGTATGCGGCGCGCGAGGTCGCGCGCGGGCCGGTGCTCGGGATCGCCGAGGCGGCGATGCATGCGGCGAGCGTGCTCGCGCCGGGTTTCTCGGTGGTGACGACGCTCGCGCGCACCTGCGGGATGGCGTGGCATCTCGCCGAACGCTACGGGATGAAGCGGTTCTGCCGCAACGTGCGCGCGACCGACGTCGCGGTGCTCGAGCTCGACCGGCCCGGTTCGGCCGCGCGGCGGATCATCGTCGACGAATGCCGGCGCGCGCTCGACGAGGACGGTGCCGACGCGATCGTGCTCGGCTGCGCGGGGATGGCCGAATTCGCGCACGAGATCGAGCAGCAGATCGGCGCGCCGGTGGTCGAAGGCGTCACCGCAGCCGTGAAGTGGGCCGAGGCGCTCGTGTCGCTGCGCCTCGCGACCGCGAAGCGCGGCGATTATGCGCGGCCGCTGCCGAAGCGCTATGACGGCGAATTCGCGCGCTTCAGCCCGCCGGACGACGCGGCGGCCGCCGCGCCGGCCGCCGCCCCGCGCAGCGGGCACGCCGCGCCGGAACCGGTCCCGCATTTGCCGCAGCCGCACATACACTCCGTCTGACCCGCACTATCTGCGCCGCTGTATGGGCGCGTATGAGCCTTTTCGCTACACTGGGCCGTCATCGCATCGGCCCGTGCGGCCGGCCTCCGGCACCCGCGCGGGTCGATGCGAACCCATTATTTCAGCAAGCTTTCGCCGCACTTCGAACCCATGTCACTCGATCCCAACTATCCTCGCGACCTGATCGGCTACGGCCGCCATCCCGTGCAGGCAAACTGGCCCGGGCGCGCCCGCGTCGCCGTGCAATTCGTGCTGAATTACGAAGAGGGCGGCGAGAACTGCGTGCTGCACGGCGATCCGGGTTCCGAGCAGTTCCTGTCCGAAATCGTCGGCGCGGCCGCGTATCCGGACCGCCACATGAGCATGGAGTCGATCTACGAATACGGGTCGCGTGCCGGCGTGTGGCGCATCCTGCGCGAGTTCGAGAAGCGCGGGCTGCCGCTGACCGTGTTCGGTGTCGGCATGGCGATCGAGCGTCATCCGGAGCTTGCGCGTGCGTTCGTCGAACTCGGCCACGAGATCGCGTGCCACGGCTGGCGCTGGATTCACTACCAGAGCATGACGCCCGAGCTCGAGGCCGAGCACATGCGGCTCGGGATGGAGGCGATCGAGCGCGTGACGGGCGAGCGTCCGCTCGGCTGGTACACGGGCCGCGACAGCCCGAACACGCATCGTCTCGTCGCCGAATACGGCGGCTTCCTGTACGACTCCGACAACTACGGCGACGACCTGCCGTTCTGGATGGACGTCCAGGTGTCCGGCGGCGGCACGACGCCGCAGCTGATCGTGCCGTACACGCTCGACACGAACGACATGCGCTTCGCGACGCCGCAGGGCTTCAACACCGGCGACCACTTCTTCGACTACCTGCGCGATGCGTTCGACGTGCTGTATGCGGAGGGCGACGAAGCGCCGAAGATGCTGTCGATCGGCATGCACTGCCGACTGCTGGGCCGGCCGGGGCGTTTCCGCGGGCTGCAGCGTTTCCTCGATCACATCGAGAAGCACGATCGCGTATGGGTGACGCGCCGTGTCGATATCGCGCGGCATTGGCGCGAACATCATCCGTATCAGCCCAATCATCGAAACGAAGGGAAAGCATGAAGGCGATGCGTTACACGTTGGAGCAACTGAACACGATGGCGCCGAGCGCATTCGTCGCGGCGCTGTCGGGGATCTTCGAACATTCGCCGTGGGTGGCCGAGGTCGCCGCCGGCAAGCGGCCGTTCGCGAGCATCGATGCGCTGCACGAGACGATGTCGGACGCGGTGGAAACGGGCGGCGAGGCGCGCCAGCTCGCACTGATCAACGCTCACCCGGAGCTGGCCGGCAAGGCCGCGGTGCGCGGCGAGCTGACGGCCGAGTCGACGCGCGAGCAGAGCGGCGCGGGGCTCGACCAGTGCACGCAGGAAGAGTTCGACAAGCTGCTGACGCTGAACCGCACGTATCGCGAGAAGTTCGGCTTCCCGTTCATCCTCGCGGTGCGCGGCTATGACCGGCACGGCATCATCGCGAACTTCGAGTCGCGCGTGAACCATTCGCGCGCCGAGGAGCTGCGCGCGAGCCTCGACCAGATCTACCGGATCGCACGCTTTCGCCTCGACGATCTGATCGACGCCTGACACCGCAACCCGGCCTGCTGCGTCGCAGCGGCCCGATCGCATCACTGAAACAAGGAAACATCATGGCTGTTCCGCTTCTCGATCCCGACGCCCCCGAATTCACGCGGCGCTACGTGAACCTTGCCGACCCGCGTCTCGGCGCGCAGGCGCTCGAGGCCAGCGACGACTTCTTCGCGCCGAAGGAACGGATGCTGAACCCCGAGCCGGCGGTGTTCATCCCCGGCAAGTACGACGATCACGGCAAGTGGATGGACGGCTGGGAGACGCGCCGCAAGCGCACGACGGGCTATGACTGGTGCATCGTCAAGCTCGCGCGGCCGGGCGTGATCAAGGGCTTCGACATCGACACGAGCCACTTCACCGGCAACTTCCCGCCGGCCGCGTCGATCGAGGCCGCGTTCGTGGCCGACGGCGCACCGACGCATGCGACCGAATGGGTCGAGATCGTGCCGTCGACGACGCTGCAGGGCAACAGCCATCACTACGTGGAAGCGGGCGATGCGCGTGCGTTCACGCATCTGCGCGTGAACATCTACCCGGACGGCGGCATCGCGCGTCTGCGCGTGTACGGTCAGCCTCAGCTCGACTGGGCCGGCGCGAGCGCGACCGAACAGTTCGATCTCGCGGCGATGGAAAACGGCGGCTACGTGGTGGCCGCGAACAACCAGCACTTCGGCGTCGCGTCGAACCTGCTGCTGCCGGGCCGCGGCGTGAACATGGGCGACGGCTGGGAAACCCGCCGCCGCCGCGAACCGGGCAACGACTGGGCGATCATCGCGCTCGCGCAGCCGGGCGTGATCCGCCGGATCGAAGTCGATACCGCGTTCTTCAAGGGCAACTATCCGGACCGCTGTTCGATCCAGGCTGCGTACGTGTCCGGCGGCACCGACAGCTCGCTGATCACGCAATCGATGTTCTGGCCGGCGCTGCTCGGCGAACAGAAGCTGCAGATGGACAAGCAGCATTACTTCGAACAGGAGATCGCATCGCTGGGCCCGGTGACCCACGTGCGCCTGAACATCATTCCGGACGGCGGCGTGTCGCGGCTGCGCCTGTGGGGGACGCTCGACAAATGAAGACGCTTGCCATCGAACCGCTGACCAAGGAAGCGTTCGCGCCGTTCGGCGACGTGATCGAGACCGAAGGTGCGAAGCAGATTCCGATCAACCTTGGTACGACGATCCGCTTCCACGATCTCGCCAAGGTCGACGTGACGGATGAAAACGGCCGCACGCTGGTGAACCTGTTCCGCGGCCAGCCGCGCACGCTGCCGTTCGAGGTGAAGATGCTCGAGCGCCATCCGCTCGGCAGCCAGGCGTTCGTGCCGCTGAACGAGCAGCCGTATCTCGTCGTCGTCGCGCCGGCCGGCGATCTCGATCCGTCGAAGATCCGCGCGTTCGTGACGAGCGGGTGGCAGGGCGTCAACTACGCGAAGGGCGTGTGGCATCACCCGCTGATCGCGCTGGGCGGCGTCAGCGACTTCATCGTCGTCGATCGCGGCGGCGACGGCCTGAACCTGAACGAACAGGACCTGCCGGAATCGCTGTGGCTCACCGAGGATGCACTCGATGCAGTGACGGCCTGAGCCGGATTTCAGCGGTACCGTTCCGCTGACGAAACCCGCGCGATTCGCGCGGGTTTTTTTATGTCTGCCGCGCGGATCCCGGTGCGGTGAGCGGTTCCTGTTCATGCGTGACGTGCGATGCTGCCCGCGCAGTCAATGCGCAGCGGCCGGAGCGCGCCGTGCTGGCTCGCGAACGCGGCGCTGCGCCGGCGCTGCTCGACGCGTTTGGTAGCGTCGCCCCGCACACCGGCAAGCATGGCGGCCGCCGGCCGGACGAGCGCTTCGCCGTCGCGGAACGCGAGATGCAGGATCGTGCGTACGCCGACGCGCGCATGACGCCGCCGGCGAGTCGCGGCGTCGCCTGCGTGCTATCGTGCCCGCATTGTCACGCCTGCCGTCCGGTCCCTGACGCCTTCTCCAATGAACACACCTGAAAGCGACCTCACGATCCTGCTGCGCACGATGCGGCCCGAACTGCATCGCGGCGTCTTCGCATTCGTCGCGCTGCCCGGCGATGCAGACATATCGTTGTCGGAAACGATCGCGACGTTCCGCGAGGCGGAGGGCATGACGGTCGTGGTCGACGAGGAGACGGCGCAGCGTCGCGGCTGGCCCGTGTTGTTCCGGGCCGCCTGGATCACGCTGACCGTGCATTCGGATCTCGCGGCGGTCGGGCTGACGGCCGCATTCGCGCGGGCGCTGGGCGACGCGGGCATCAGCTGCAACGTGATGGCCGCGGCGTATCACGACCACATCTTCGTGCCGGCCGACGACGGCCCGCGCGCGCTCGATGCGCTCGTCGCGCTGCAGCGCGACGCATTGCGCGGCTAACGGGCGATACGCATCCGGTGCACGCAAAAAAAACGGGCCCGGTTTGACCCGGGCCCGCGAACGGAGAGGATTGCGCCGGCAAGCAACGGCCGGCGCGAGGCGGCTTACTTGTTCGCGCCACCCTCGAACCAGGCGGCGAGCTTCACGCGCTCGTCGTCGGTCATGTGCGTGACGTTGCCGATCGGCATCGCCTTCAGGCGCACGGCCTGTTCGTAGATGCGCTGCGCGTTCTTCGACACTTCGTCCGGCGTATCGAACATCACGCCGGCGGGCGCGCTGCCCATCAGCGTCGGCTTCGCCGAGTGGCACTCGACGCAGCGCTGCTGCAGGATCGGCATGATGTCGTTGATCACGATCTTCGGTGCGTTCGCGGCCTGCGCTTCCGGTGCGACCGGCTTCGGCATCGTCCACACCAGTGCGCCCGACAGCAGCGCGACGCCGCCGATCGGCAGGTACCACAGCTGCTGGCCGCGGTGACGCATCACGAAGAACTGGCGGATCAGCGCGCCGGCCAGCATGATCAGCACGAGCACGACCCAGTTGAACTTGTTCGTGTACGTCATCGCATAGTGGTTCGACAGCATCGCGAACACGACCGGCAGCGTGAAGTACGTGTTGTGCACCGAACGCTGCTTGCCGCGCTTGCCGTAGATCGGGTTCGGCTCTTCGCCCTTGAGCATCTTGTCGACCATCTTGCGCTGGCCGGGGATGATCACGAAGAACACGTTCGCCGACATGATCGTCGCGAGCATCGCGCCGACGATCAGGTACGCCGCACGGCCCGCGAAGATGTGGCATGCAAGGTACGCGGCGATCACGACGTAGACGCCGACGCAGATGCCGAGCACGCGATCATTGGTGCCGAGGATGCGGCACAGCGAGTCGTAGACGATCCAGCCGGCTGCGAGGAAGCCGAGTGCGGACGCGACGGCGACGACCGGGCCCATGTCGAGCACGCTCTTGTCGATCAGGTACGTGTTCGGTGCGAGCAGGTACAGCACGAAGAACAGCGAGAAGCCCGACAGCCACGTCGTGTACGACGGCCACTTCGACCAGTGCAGGTCATCCGGCATTTCCGGCGGGGCGACCGTGTACTTCTGCATGTTGTAGAAACCGCCGCCATGCACGTGCCACAGTTCGCCGAACACGCCGCGCTTGCGCTGGTTCGCGTCGGTCGGCGGTTTCAGGCTGTTGTCCAGTGCGACGAAATAGAAGGACTCGCCGATCCACGCAATGGCGACGATGACGTGCAGCCATCGCAGCGCGAGGTTCAGCCAGTCGGTGATGAAGCCTTCCATGAAACTCCTCCAGACTCAATTCGTTGTCTTTGATGCGGGCGCCGATGCGTGTGTCAGCTGCCGCGATACGTGCTGTACGACCACGGCGACACGAGCAGCGGCACGTGGTAGTGCGATGCGGTGTCGGCGATGCCGAAGCGCAGTACGACGCGGTCGACGAAGCGCGGTTCGGGCACCTTCACGCCGAGCGACGCGAAGTAGTCGCCGGCATGGAACACGAGTTCGTATTCGCCGGCGGCGAGTGCCGCGCCTTCGAGCAGCGGTTCGTCGCAGCGGCCGTCGCTATTGGTCAGCACGGTCTTGATCGCGCGGCGCGATTCGCCGTCCAGCGCGTAGAGGTCCACCTTGATGGCAGCGCCGGGGCGACCGTGTGCCGTATCGAGTACGTGGGTAGTGAGCTTTCCCATTCGCAGTTGTCCTTGTGTGAATGCGAGGTTCGGCGGCAGCTCGATCCATTGACTGTGCGGCGGATCGAGGCTCCACGTCACGTGGCTACATACCCGTCGGCGAGATTGAAGCGAGCGCCGTGCAGGCATTGTAAAAAGGTTCCCCGCGCAAATACGGGCGCGATATCAAAGATAATGCGCCGCGCATGAACGGCTGTCGACGGCCGGCCCGCACGCGCTTGCCGACGCGGACTGCCGCGGATTGCCGCCGGTTGCCGCGGCCGGCGGGGCGGCGTGCGGCGTAACATATCGAATCCGTGAAGCACGGTATTCCGGATCGCGCATTGTGCGCGGCGCGCGCTTGGGCGATGCTGCCGCCGTGCGCGTCGGGCTGGAGCCCGCGCGTACCCCGAAGACGGCATTCACGCCGGGTAACCGGGCCAGCGCGTTCGAACGGACGCAGGCACCGGGGCGTGCCGCGAATCAGCGTTCGAACGGCTTTGTGACGGCCTCCGGGAGCGGCTCCCGGGGGCAGAACGACGCGGAGAACGCATGAACCTCGAGCAGCACGCCGGCGCACGCGCGCCGCACCCATCCTCATCCCGCCCGAAAACCCTGCTGGTCAAGCACGCCGACGTGCTCGTGACCATGGACGACACGCGCCGCGAACTGCGCGACGCGGGGCTCTACATCGAAGACAACCGGATCGTCGCGGTCGGCCCGAGCGCCGAGCTGCCCGAGACGGCGGACGAAGTGCTCGACCTGCGCGGTCACCTCGTGATTCCGGGGCTCGTGAACACGCACCACCACATGTACCAGAGCCTCACGCGCGCGGTGCCGGCCGCGCAGAACGCCGAGCTGTTCGGCTGGCTCACGAACCTGTACCGGATCTGGGCGCATCTGACGCCCGAGATGATCGAGGTGTCGACGCTGACCGCGATGGCCGAGCTGCTGCAGTCGGGCTGCACGACGTCGAGCGATCATCTGTACATCTATCCGAACGGCAGCCGGCTCGACGACAGCATCGGCGCCGCGCAGCGCATCGGCATGCGCTTTCACGCGAGCCGCGGCGCGATGAGCGTCGGCCAGCGCGACGGCGGACTGCCGCCCGATTCGGTCGTCGAGCGCGAGCCCGACATCCTGCGCGACGCGCAGCGTCTGATCGAGACCTATCACGACGAAGGCCGCTACGCGATGCTGCGGGTCGTCGTCGCGCCGTGCTCGCCGTTCTCGGTGAGCCGCGGGCTGATGCGCGACGCGGCCGTGCTCGCGCGCGACTACGGCGTGTCGTTGCACACGCACCTGGCGGAGAACGTCAACGACATCGCGTACAGCCGCGAGAAGTTCGGGATGACGCCCGCCGAATATGCGGAAGATCTGGGCTGGGTCGGCCACGACGTGTGGCACGCGCACTGCGTGCAGCTCGACGATGCGGGCATCGGTCTGTTCGCGCGCACCGGCACCGGCGTCGCGCACTGTCCGTGCTCGAACATGCGGCTCGCCTCCGGCATCGCGCCGGTGAAGAAGATGCGGCTTGCCGGCGTGCCGGTCGGCTTGGGCGTCGACGGCTCCGCATCGAACGACGGCGCGCAGATGGTCGCGGAAGTGCGGCAGGCGCTGCTGCTGCAGCGGGTCGGCTTCGGGCCCGACGCGATGACCGCGCGCGAGGCGCTCGAGATCGCGACGCTCGGCGGCGCGAAGGTGCTGAACCGCGACGACATCGGCGCGCTGAAGCCCGGCATGGCCGCGGATTTCGCGGCGTTCGACCTGCGCCAGCCGCTGTTCGCGGGTGCGCTGCACGATCCGGTCGCGGCGCTCGTGTTCTGCGCGCCATCGCAGACGGCGTACACGGTGGTGAACGGGAAGGTGGTGGTGCGGGAAGGGCGCCTCGCGACGCTCGATCTGCCGCCCGTCATCGAGCGCCACAACGTGCTCGCGCAGGCGCTCGTGGAAGCGTCGCACTGACGCGCCGGCGGGGCCGGCGCGCAGCGGGTGCCGGCGGGTGCCGGCGGGAGCACGGCGGGTGCACGGCGGGTGCACGGCGGGTGCACGGCGGGTGCACGGCGGGTGCACGGCGGCGCGGCCGTTGCGGCCGTCACCCGCGCAACGCAGCGGGCCACCGCGCGACGGCGCGACCGGCATCGACCGGCGCGGCCTGCGCGCGGTGCGCGCCGTCTGCGCTTACGGCTCGATCAGCGTGCGCGTCGCTTCGGCGACGAGGCCGCGCAACCAGCGCACTTCGTCGGAGTAGTGGCAGCGTTCGTGCCACAGCTGGTAGTACTGCATCGGCGGGAAGTCGAGCGGCGCCGGCACGACCGACAGCGGCAGGAACTTCGCGTAATGATCGGCGAACAGGCGTGTCGTCGTGAAGATCAGGTCGGACTTCACGAGCACGTACGGTGCGAGGTTGAAGTACGGCAGCGTGACGACCACGTGGCGCTTGAGCCGTTCGCGCGCGAGATGCACGTCGATCGCGCCGCGCTGGCCGACCGAGTACGGCGTCGGCGCGAGATGCGGCGCGTTCAGGTACTGGTCGAGCGTGAGCCCGCCGCGCTTTGCGAACGGGTGCGTGTTGCTCATCAGGCAGACGATTTCGTCGACGAACAGGTTCGACAGGTGCAGCTGCTCGGGCGGCTCGGGCCAGTTGCCGACGACGATGTCGAGCTTGCCGTCTTCCAGCGCGAGCTCGTAGTCGAATGCGGGGCCGAGCGAGTGGAACTCGAGCGTCGCATTCGGCGCGGCCTGGCGGAAGCGTTCGACGACCGTCGGCACGAACAGCACGTTCAGGTAATCGGGGCAGCCGATCCGGTAGCAGCGGATCGACGTGGCCGGGTCGAAATTGTGCTGCTGAAACTTGATGCGCTCGATTTCGCGCAGCGCGTTCTGCACGGGCTCGAGCAGGCGCAGCCCGTATTCGGTCGGAACCATGCCGGACTTGCCGCGCACGAGCAGCGGGTCGCCGGTGATGTCGCGCAGGCGCCGCAGCGCGGCGCTGATCGCCGGTTGCGACTGGTTCAGTTTGACGGCCGCGCGCGTGACGCTGCGCTCCATCAACAAGGTGTGCAAGACGCGCAAGAGGTACGTGTCGATCGCCTCGCGTTGCTGACTCATGATATCTCCGTTTTATATGTCCGGGCTGATCGAGGGGGCGGGGGAATATATCGTTTTTAATATGAACCTGAGCCAGCGTCAAGAGATGGATACCCGCAGATGCCCGCCGGCCGGGCCTGCACGACGGTCCGGACGGGGTGAGAGAGGCGGACGCGGCGCCGCGCGGAGGCGCGTTGCGCGCATCCGGCGGTCAGGGCGCCGCGCGTGACGCGCGGCGCGTCAGTCGTCGATGCGCATGCCGACTTTCAGCGTGACCTGCCAGTGGATCACCTGGTCGCCTTCGATGTGGCCGCGCGTTTCGGTCACCTGGAACCAGTGCAGGTTGTGCAGCGTCTTGCCGGCTTTCGAGATCGCGTTGCGGATGGCGTCGTCGCACGATTGCCGCGACGAGCCGGTCAGTTCGATCAGCTTGTAGACGTGGTCGCTCATGATGCGCTCCCTGGGATGTCGGTGTGTGTCCGGTGTGTGCGGCCGATGCAAGACGCGGGCCCGCCGCGGCGCCGCGCATGTCCGGCTTCTTGAGTGATAGGTATGATGGGCGGCAAGTGCAACCCCAATTGGAGACGAGGAACATCGTGGAAGTCGGATTTTGCGGACCGGGATTGATGGGCGCGCCGATGATTCGGCATTTGCTGGCGGCGGGCCACCGGGTCAGCGTATGGAACCGCACGCGCGGCAAGGCCGAGGCGCTGGAACAGGACGGCGCGCAGGTGGTCGACTCGCCGCGCGAACTGGCCGAGCGCGTCGACACGGTATTCGTGTGCGTGCTCGACGGCCGTGCGGTCGGCGACGTCGTGTTCGGCGAGCACGGGCTGCTGGCCGGCGATGCGAACGCGCGGCGGCTGAAGCGCATCGTCGATCATTCGAGCATTGCGCCTGCCGCGACGCGCGACTACGCGGCGCGCGCGGCCGCGCTCGACGTGGGCTGGGTCGATGCGCCGGTGTCGGGCGGCGTGCCCGGTGCGCAGGCCGGCACGCTCGCGGTGATGGCGGGCGGCCGTGCGGCCGACCTCGACGCGGTGCGACCGCTGATCGACACTTACGCGTCGCGCATCACGCACATGGGCGACGCGGGCGCGGGCCAGACCGCGAAGCTGTGCAACCAGGCGATCGTCACCGCGACGGTGACCGCGATCGCCGAAGCGGTCGGCCTCGCGCAGGCAAGCGGCATCGATGCCGCGCGTCTGGCCGACGCGCTTGCGGGCGGCTGGGCCGATTCGGTGCTGCTGCAGACCTTCGTGCCGCGCATGACGTCAGGCGGCCATCCGCCGATCGGCGCGCTCGCGACGTTCCAGAAAGATGTCGATGCGATCGCCGATGCGGCGCGCGACACCGGCGCGGTGATGCCGGTGTCGGCGACGGTCCAGCAGGTGTTGCGGCTGGGCGCCGCGCAGGGGCTGGCCGGCGCCGATTTCGCCGCGTTCATCGACATCGTGCGGCCCGGCAACGGGCGCGGCGCGACGCAGTGAGCGCGGCAATGGCGAAACGGGAAGCCTGAATGGCCGAAGGGCCGCCCGGAGGCGGCCCTTCGTGTCGGTATCGTCAGCCGAGGGAGCGCGGTGTCGTGTCGCCGGCGTTCTGGCGCCCGAGCCCGCCGCGCAGGCTCGCCTTCGTGCCTGCACCAAATTCGGGCAGGATGCGCGCACGGGCGCGGCTTGCGAACACGAGGAAGCCGAAGCCGTTCGCTTCGTACCAGTAGCCGCCGTTCTCGAGGCCGTCGAGCGGCTGTTCGAGCGCGTTGGCGATCGATTCGATGCAGCGCTTGCGCAATTCGGCGATGGCCGGATAGGGCGGTTGCGCGCCGCGCACGCTGCACAGAAGCACGTCGAGGCCGGGCAGCACATGCGCATAGAGGACGGGTTCGTCCTGTGCACGGGCGCGGGCAATCTTGGTGTCGAGCTGTGCGAACGGTTTCGAATGACGCAAGACCGCGAGGAACGACTCCTGGCCATCCTGTTGCGCACGTCGACGTTTTTTCGGGAAGGACATAAACACTCGCCTCAAAAACAATTGCAAGAAATGCGGCACTTTCATGCGACCCACTCCCGGCTATGTACGCCGCATGTCGATCCTTTATAGCACACGAAAATGCTGCACTCGTGCGGTACGACGATCAATGTCTCCCGTCGACCCGCATGCCACGATGATCGACACAGCCAGCGTCTTGGCGCCCGTACTGTCGTTTAGTCTCCATCATAGACCTGCTTTTCCCGCGCGTGCATTCGCGCGTCACAAAAAAGTGAGAGAGGTCCGCTCGCGACGACGCACGATGCGTGCCCGTGAAAAATGAAAAAGGCCCGCACATGGCGGGCCCGGCAGCTTCAGCGTGGCGCGATGCTCAGCGTTGCTTGAGCGAATCGCGGATCTCGCGCAGCAGCAGCACGTCTTCCGGCGTCGCGGCCGGTGCGGCTTCTTCCGGCTTGCGCAGCTTGTTGATGAATTTCACCATCAGGAAAATGATGAACGCGAGGATCACGAAGTTGATCGCCACGGTGATGAACGAGCCGTAGCCGAACGCCGCGACGCCCGCAGCCTGCAGATCCTTGAACGAATCGGGATTACCCTTGAACGACGGGGGGATGGTGCCGAGCAGAACGAACTTGTTCGAGAAATCCAGGCCGCCGGTCAGCACGCCGATCACCGGCATGATGAGGTCTTTCACGACCGAGTCGACGATCTTCGAGAATGCGCCACCGATGATCACGCCGACGGCGAGATCCATCACGTTGCCTTTGACGGCGAACTCCTTGAATTCCTTGATTATGCTCATGAGCGGCTTTCTCCTGGTTGGGCGAGGGGGGCGTGCCGCGACGCGCAAGACTGCAAAAGCGTCTGATGGGTCGGATGGGATCGGAGGCACGCCGATGTGCCGCATGATAGCGAACGTGCCCCATTGCCGGTAGTCCATCTTGAAATGATTGACAAATCAGGGGCCGGCGCGAGTGAAATGAAAGGAAGCGCGCGGTGAAGGCGAGCGGGGCCGGCACGATAGCGCGGGCACCCGCATGCCTGATGCTCAGCTGTTGTCGTCGGTCCAGCCGTCGTCGTTGCTGCCGAGGTCGACACCGCCGCCGCCGTTGCCGTCGCTCCAGTTCGAATCGTCGCCGCGGCCGAAATCGAAGCCCGGATCGTTGTTTTCCTGGCGCCGGCGCTGGTCGTCGACGATCACGTCGCGTTCGACCACGCGCTCGCGGCCGCCGGACATCGCTTCGCCGAGCAGCACGCCGGTCAGCAGTCCGCCCATGCCGCCGCCGAACCCGCCGCCCTGCTGGATCACGACGGGCGGCTGCTGTTGCGGATACTGCGGCGGATACGGTTGCTGCGGGTACGGCTGCTGCTGATAGGGCTGGCCTTGCGCGCCGGTCACGCGATCGGCTTCCTGCGCGTACACGGAGCCGCTGCCGTTCGCCGGCGCCGCGGGCTGCGCGGCCGGATCGGGGCGGCCTTCGACGCGGGCCTTCACGCTCGCATGACGCTGTTCGAGTTCGTCGACGCGATAGGGCGGCACCGGATTCTTGCCGCTGGACAGCGTTTCGACGAGCGTACGCGCGTCGTTCTCGACGGCCTCGAGCTCGCCGGTGAGCGCCGCGGCGCCGGGCGCCGTCGACAGCTTCGCATCGAGTTTCAGCGGACGGATGTCGTTCAGCACGTCGGTCGCGCGCTTCAACTGCGCGCGGCGTTCGTCGTCGGCGCGGCCGTTGTCGGCCTTGCGCGCACGCCGCAGCGTCCAGCGCAGCACCAGCGCGATGATCGCGACGATCAGCCCGAGGCCGATCCACATGCCGGTCGACGGGCCGTGTTTCGCGGGCGGCACCGCGGGCGCGAGCGACGATTGCAATGAACCGCCCTGTGTCGCGGCCGGCGCGTTGCCGCCGACGCGCGCGGCATCGGCGCGAATGCGCGCGTCGGTCTGCGCGAAGCGCGACGCGTCGGTGAACCGCAATTGCGGATCGAGCGACTTCGCTTTCTGCAGCTGCGTGAGCGCGTCGGACGCGCGGCCTTCGCGGTCCAGCACCTGTGCGTACAGGTAGCGCGCATGCGCGTTGTTCGGATGAGCGTCGATGACTTGCGACAGCTGCGTGTCGGCGCGTTGCCAGTCGCGTTGTGCGATCGACTGCTCGACTTGCTGCAGCGACGGGACCGCAAATGCGGCGGACGACAGCAGCATCAGCGAGAAGCCGAGTGCGGCGAGAGATTTCTTCATGGTCGAACCGGGCGCGAGCGCCCGTCTCCTGACGATCGGTGCGCGCCGCACGCCCGGCGGGCCGCGGCGCGGTGGCCGTTACTGCGCGGGCGTGTCGAGCTGCTTCTTCAGCGCGGCGAGACGATCCTCGACCGACGGGCCCTTGTTCAGCGCGGCGAGCTTGTCGTCGAGCGCCTTGCCGCTCGACGTGTCGGCCGAATTCAGGCGGGCGTCCGAACGCGCATTCTGCAGCGCGACCTTGTCCTCGAGCTTCTGGAAGTCCTCGGACAGATTCTTGCCGCCGATGCCGCCCAATGCGCTTGCCGCGACGTCCTTCGCCTGCGCGATTTCCTGTTTCGCCTGCAGGATGTTCGAGCGAGCGTTCAGGTCGTTGCGGCGCTGGCGCATGTCGGCGATCTGCCCCTTGAGCTTGTCGACCGACGGTTCGAGCGTGATGAGCTCGGCCGCGAGCGCATCGCGTTCGGCTTCCGCGTTCGCCTGCGCGGCGAGCGCCTCGCGCGCGAGCGCTTCGTCGCCGGCCTGCAGCGCGCGCTTCGCGCCGTCCTCGTACTTCTTCACCTTGTCGTCGGCTGCATCGCGCTTGCTGCGCTGGGTCGCGACCTGTGCCTCGATCTCGATCAGCGAATTCTCGGCACGGCCGATGCTGTCGTCGAGCTCCCGCACGATCTGCCGTGCGTCGCGCGACGGATCCTGTACCGAGTCGGCCGCATCGTTCAGCAGGCCTTTGATCGTGCGCGAAATAGAGTCGAAAAGCGACATGAAATCCTCCGTGGTTGAAAGGCGCCGCGTCGGCGGCAGTGCCCGTCGCGAACCGGATCCGACCCGCGCGAGCTGGCGGATATTACACCGCCGGCCCCTTAAATACGGCTTAAGTGCCGGAGTTCAAGCGGCGCGCGCGTACCGCATGCGAACCTTTCGCGTCTGAAAGGAACGCCGCGCCCGCGCGCGGGGCACGTCCATCTTAGGCCGAGCATGCGGCCAATACGTTCGGCCATCCACGCTCGCGCGGGAATTTTTACAAAAAATCGCGAAGCCGCCCGGTCGATTTCATTAAAATGCGCTGTCACGTCGCGGGAACGGATCGCCGCGCGGCGCGGTCTGTCGACGTGACAGTTGCCAGATGCACCCACTCTGATTCATCCGCTTGCATTTCCGCATGCGTCCGAGGGCACCCCGTCTGCCCGCCATTCCGACATGCCAATTATCAAACGACCGTCTTCTCCTTCCGACCGGAACGAACCTCACTACACGTTGCGCCGTTCGCCGTCGGGCGCCTATTACCCCGATGACGACCACGGCGACGATCGCCGCACGCAGCAGCGCGGCGGCGGAGGCGGCGGCCGCCGCTCGTTCGGCTCGCGCGTCGCGCTGTGGTTCGTCGGCCTCATCGCGACGCTCGCGGTCGTCGGCGCGCTGATCGTCGGCTACGCGCTCGTCGTGATGGCGCCGCAACTGCCGTCGCTCGATGCGCTGACCAACTACCAGCCGAAGGTGCCGCTGCGCGTGTTCTCCGCCGATCACGTGCTGATCGGCGAGTTCGGCGAGGAGCGCCGCAGCCTCGTGCGCTTCCAGGACATCCCCGACGTGATGAAGAAGGCGGTGCTCGCGATCGAGGACTACCGCTTCTACGAACACGGCGGCGTCGACTTCCTCGGCATCCTGCGCGCGGGCGTGGCCGACCTGATGCATGGCGGCGCGCGCCAGGGCGCGAGCACGATCACGATGCAGGTCGCGCGCAACTTCTTCCTGTCGAGCGAGAAGACCTATACGCGCAAGATCTACGAGATGCTGCTCGCGTACAAGATCGAGAAGGCGCTGACGAAGGACCAGATCCTCGAGCTGTACATGAACCAGATCTATCTGGGCCAGCGCTCGTACGGCTTTGCTGCGGCCGCGCGCGTGTATTTCGGCAAGGACCTGAAGGACATCACGCTCGCCGAAGCCGCGATGCTCGCGGGGCTGCCGAAGGCGCCGTCCGCGTACAACCCGGTCGTCAATCCGAAGCGCGCGAAGGTGCGTCAGGAGTACATCCTGAAGCGCATGCTCGAGATCGGCTACATCACGCAGCCGCAGTACGACCAGGCGGTGAAGGAAGAGATCCACGTGCGCACGCCTGGCAACCAGTACGCGGTGCACGGCGAATACGTCGCCGAGATGGTGCGGCAGATGATGTACCAGCAGTACAAGGACGAAACCTACACGCGCGGGCTGACCGTCACGACGACGATCAACTCGGCCGACCAGGAAGCCGCGTACCAGGCCGTGCGCCGCGGCATCCTCGATTACGAGCGCCGTCACGGCTATCGCGGGCCCGAAGGCTCGATCAACCTGCCGGCGGCCGGCGACGAACGCGACGAGGCGATCGACGACGCGCTTGCCGATCACCCGGACAACGGCGACCTGCAGTCGGCCGTGGTGCTGTCGGCGTCGCCGAACGCGGTCGACGTGCAGTTCGTCGGCGGCGCGACGACGACGATCGGCCCGGCCGGGCTGCGCTTCGTGGCGGGCGCGCTGAGCCCGCGCGCGAACGCGACGCTGCGGATCAAGCCCGGCTCGATCGTGCGCGTGATGAAGGACGGCAAGACGGGCTGGCAGGTCGTGCAGCTGCCGCAGGTCGAAGGCGCGCTCGTCGCGATCGCGCCGCAGGACGGTGCGATCCGCTCGCTCGTCGGCGGCTTCGACTTCAACAAGAGCAAGTTCAACCACGTGACGCAGGCGTGGCGCCAGCCGGGTTCGTCGTTCAAGCCGTTCATCTATTCGGCGTCGCTCGACAAGGGGATGGGGCCGGCGACGATCATCAACGACGCGCCGCTGTACTTCCCGCCGAGCGTGCCGGGCGGCACCGCGTGGGAGCCGAAGGACGACGACCAGCCGGACGGCCCGATGACGATGCGCACCGGCCTGCAGCGTTCGAAGAACCTCGTGTCGATCCGCATCCTCGCGTCGATCGGCACGCAGTACGCGCAGCAGTACGTGACGCAGCGCTTCGGCTTCGATCCGGCGAAGACGCCGCCGTACCTGCCGATGGCGCTGGGGGCGGGGCTCGTCACGCCGCTGCAGCTCGCGACCGGCTACGCGGTGTTCGCGAACGGCGGCTACAAGGTCGATCCGTACCTGATCGCCGAAGTCGACGACGCGCGCGGCCAGCCGCTGCAGAAGGCGCAGCCGGTGGTCGCCGGCGGCACCGCGCCGCGCACGATCGAAGGCCGCAACGCGTACGTGATGAACAGCCTGCTGCACACCGTCGCGACGGCCGGCACGGGCGCGGGCACCAATGCGCTCGGCCGCAGCGACCTGCAGGGCAAGACGGGTACGACGAACGACGCGAAGGACGGCTGGTTCGCCGGCTACCAGCAGTCGCTCGTCGCGGTCGCATGGATGGGCTTCGACCAGCCGAAGAGCCTCGGCAGCCGCGAATTCGGCGCGCAGCTCGCACTGCCGATCTGGGTGAACTACATGCGCACCGCGCTGAACGGCGTGCCCGAGCAGCAGATGCCGATGCCGGACGGCCTGACGACGATCGACGGCGAGCTGTACTACGCCGACCGCACGCCGGGCAACGGCTTCGTCGCGAGCGTCGACATCAACCCGGCCGACAACGCGATCAGCGCGAACGATGCGCTCGGCTCGGCCGGCGCGGCAGGCCTCGCGCCGCCGCCCGTCACGCAGCAGGAGAAGCAGCAGATCATGGACATGTTCGAGAGCAAGTAAGCGGGACGCTGTTCTCCACACATGCGACGGGCGCCTTCGGGCGCCCGTTTTTTTGCGTGTCGTTTTGAACGCGGCGCGCTCGCCGCGCAAGCAGCGGAGGATGAATCAGAAGGACGCGCACGCCGGCACCAGCGTGATGCCGACCGACTCCTGCCGGAAGCGCTCGCGGTACGCTCGCCGGATCGCGTCGAGCCCTGCGTGCGTGTCGGCGGTATCGTCGGCGACGATCCGTACGACGAAGCTCGCTTCGCGCACGATCCGGCCGGTGGCGCGATCGCGCCATTGGCCGTGCGTATCCCAGTAGGTGAAGCCGTCCGGAAAGCGCGGTGTGACGACGTCGGCGAGGAAGGCCGCGCGTTCGGTATCGGTGACGGGGCCGCGTCCCGCAATATCGCGACCGAACAGCAGGTCGGCCTGCAGCATCCGGTGCGCATGCGGCTGCCCGCATGCGGCGGCAGTATCGGCGACGGGCGAGGGCGGGGCCGGGGCCGCACATGCGGCGAGCAGCGCGATCGCGGCTGCGCCGATCACGTGCCGGATGCCGCGCGGCCACGTCGCGATACGTGCATTCGGCGCCGGCATCCGTCTGATCTGCCTATTTCGCGTCCGGCGCACTGCGCACGCGTAAAATGCTGCGCGCTCAACGACTTGCGTGTGTGTGCGGCGGGTTATCAACAGGGCTGTCAACATAAACTGGGGATAACCCTCGCCGGCGCGCTGCGGTTCAGCGCTGCCGTGTCGCGTGCGCGAGGTGCATGCCGAGCGTCGCGGGATCGGTGTTCGTACCCGACAGCAGCACGCCGACCCGCTTGCCCTGCAGCGTTTCACGCAGCGGCCCGAGCAGCGCCGCGAGCGGCGCCGCGCATGCCGGTTCGACCGCCAGCTTCAGGTGCGAGAACAGGAACAGCATCGCCGCGCGCAACGCGTCGTCGGACACCGTGACGATGCGGTCGACGTGGCGCCGGCACAGCTGGTAGCTGTATTCCTCGGTGTGCGGCGCCATCAGCGAATCGGCGATCGTCTGCATCGCGCTCATCTTGATCGTGTGATTCGCCGCGAAGCTGCGGCTCATCGCGTCGGCGCCTTCCGGTTCGACGCCGTACACGTGCACGCGCGGATTCGCGAGCCGCAGCGCGGTCGCCATGCCGGCCGCGAGGCCGCCGCCGCCGATCGGCACGATCACCGCGTCGAGATCGGGTGTCTGCGTCGCCCATTCGTAGCCGAGCGTCGCGGTGCCGAGAATCGTGTGATAGCCGTTGAACGGATGGATGAAGAAACGGCCTTCCTCGGCCTCGATGCGCCGCACCAGATCGAACGCCTGCGACGCGCTGCCGGCGAGCACGACTTCCGCGCGGTATTGCTTGCACTGCGCGATGCGCGTCGGGCTCGCGGTATGGAACATCACGACCTTCGCGCTGCTGCCGAGCCGCATTGCCGCATACGCGACGGCCGCCGCGTGATTGCCGGCCGACACGCAGGTGACGCCGGCGTTCTTGCGTGCCTCGTCGAGCGCGAGCAGGTGCGTGAACGCGCCGCGCGCCTTGAAGCTGCCGCTCGCCTGCAGCAGCTCGAACTTGAAGTTCACGTGCGTGCCCTCGAG
The DNA here is from genome assembly GCF_052851275.1 of Burkholderia sp. SR8. Taxonomy (NCBI): domain Bacteria; kingdom Pseudomonadati; phylum Pseudomonadota; class Betaproteobacteria; order Burkholderiales; family Burkholderiaceae; genus Burkholderia; species Burkholderia sp. SR8. The sequence goes on along the minus strand of NZ_JAULUC010000001.1, from coordinate 174,773 downwards.
GGACGGCAGGTCCGCGCGCTCGAACACCGGCGTGCGCGCGACCCACGGTGACAACGCGAAGTGCTGCGCGGCGATTTCGTCGAGCGTCGGAATCGGCTCGCCGTCGATCGTCGTATGGGCAGTGCCCTGTTGTTCGTTCGACATGACGTGGCGGAGGGGCGGGGTGGCGACAGGGAGCCGGCCCGCACACGCGGGCCGGCGAGGGCAGTCAGTGTGCGTCGACCGACATGCTGCGGATGAACTTGCGCAGGAACTGCTCGCACGCGGCGAGCTGCGCGAGCTCGACGTACTCGTTCGGCTTGTGTGCCTGCTCGATGTTGCCGGGCCCGCACACGATGCTCGGGATTCCCGCGCGTTCGAACAGGCCGGCTTCGGTGCCGTACGCGACCTTGCGCTTGTCCTGGTCGGCCGTCAGCGCGCGCACGAGCTGCGTGATCGCCGCCTGTTCGGTCGCGTCGAGCCCCGGCGCCGCGGCGATCTTCGAGAACTCGATCGCCGCGTTCGGATGCTCGCGACGCATCTGCGGCAGCAGCGTTTCCTGCGCATACGCTTCGATGCGCGTGAAGATCTGTTCGGGATCGAGCGTCGGCAGATTGCGGAACTCGAAGTCGAACCGGCATTCGGCCGGCACCGTGTTGATCGCGTTGCCGCCCTGGATCGTGCTCGTCTGCGCGGTCGTGAACGGCACGTCGTACAGCTCGTCGAACGGACCTTCGGCGCGAAAGCGCTCGGCGATGTCGCGGATGTGGCAGATGAGGCGCGCCGCGTATTCGATCGCGTTCAATCCCTTCGGCGTCAGCGACGAGTGTGCCGCGTGGCCGCGCACGCAGCAGCGGTACGCGTTGATGCCCTTGTGCGCGATGATCGGCCGCATGCTGGTCGGCTCGCCGACGATGCAGCCGGACGGCTTCACGCCGCGCTTCACGAGGTCGGCGATCAGCAGCGGGGCGCCCGCACAGCCGATTTCCTCGTCGTAGGACAGCGCGAAATGGATCGGCTGCGCGAGCTTCGTCGCCTGCATCTCGGGCAGCAGCGCGAGCGCGGCGCCGATGAAGCCCTTCATGTCGCAGGTGCCGCGGCCGTACAGGCGGCCGTCGCGCAGCTCCGGCGCGAACGGATCGCTGTCCCACTGCTGGCCGTCGACCGGCACGACGTCGGTGTGGCCCGACAGCACGATGCCGCCGTCGGTCGAGCCGTCGTGCGCGGGCACCGTCGCGAACAGGTTTGCCCAGCCTTCGCGCGGATCGTGCGTGAGCGTCGACGCAATGCCTTTGGCCGCGAGCGCGTCGCGCACCGTTTCGATCAGGCCGAGGTTCGGCACGCGGCTCGTCGTGTCCATCGACACCAGCTGCTTGATCCAGGGCAGGCTGACGAGCGAAGCGTCGCCTTGGTCGGCGGCGGACGGCGCCGGCGCGTCGAGAGTGGACATGGCAAAACTCCGTCTGATGAATGGGAAAATCATACTCAAAAACGCGCCGGCCCGCCTTCGCCGGCCGCGATGCGGTGCAGCATCGCGGTCGTGCGGTCAGTCAGCCTGTCGTCACCGTACGGCGCTCGCCGCATCCGCGCGCGGTGCGAGCGCGCGCAGCGTTTCCTTGATCGTCGACACGCGGATCGCGAGATCGGGCGAGCGCGTCTCGATGCGCAGCCGGTCCTGCCCCGCGAGCTTGATGTGCCGGTGCTTCTGCACCATCTCGATGATGCGCATCGGATCGATCGGCGGATTCGGCTCGAACTGCAACCCGATCGCGGCCTCGCTCGCGTCGATCTTCACGATCCCGAGCGGCTTCGCGGCGAGCCGCAGCCGGTGCGTCTCGACGAGCGCGTGCGCCTGCGGCGGCAGCTTGCCGAAGCGGTCGATCAGCTCTTCCTGGATCCCGTCGATCGCGTCGCCGTGCTCGCAGTTCGCGAGCCGCTTGTACAGCGACAGCCGCTCCTGCACGTCCGCGCAGTAGTCGGCCGGCAGGATCGCGGGCGCATGCAGGTTGATCTCCGTCGTCGCGGCGAGCGGTGCGGTGAGGTCGGGCTCCTTGCCGTTCTTCAGCGCCTTCACCGCGTCGTTCAGCATGTCGGTGTACAGCTGGAAGCCGATCTCGTGGATCTCGCCCGACTGCTTGTCGCCGAGCACCTCGCCGGTGCCGCGGATCTCGAGGTCGTGCATCGCGAGATAGAAGCCCGAACCGAGTTCCTCCATCTGCTGGATCGCCTCGAGCCGGCGCTGCGCCTGCTTGGTCAGCGACTGCGGATCGTGAACCAGCAGGTACGCATACGCCTGGTGGTGCGAACGGCCGACGCGGCCGCGCAGCTGGTGCAGCTGCGCGAGGCCGAACTTGTCCGCGCGGTGCATGATGATCGTGTTCGCGCTCGGCACGTCGATGCCGGTTTCGATGATGGTCGTGCACAGCAGCACGTTCGCGCGCTGCGCGACGAAATCGCGCATCACGCGCTCGAGTTCGCGCTCGTGCATCTGGCCGTGCGCGATCACGATGCGCGCTTCGGGCACGAGTTCCTCGAGCATCGCCTTGCGGTTCTCGATCGTCTCGACTTCGTTGTGCAGGAAGTACACCTGGCCGCCGCGCTTCAGTTCGCGCAGCATCGCCTCGCGGATCACGCTTTCTTCCTCGCGACGCACGAAGGTCTTGATCGCGAGCCGCTTCTGCGGCGCGGTCGCGATCACCGAGAAGTCGCGCAGCCCCTCGAGCGCCATCCCGAGCGTACGCGGAATCGGCGTGGCCGTGAGCGTCAGCACGTCGACTTCCGCGCGCAGCGCCTTCAGCGCTTCCTTCTGGCGCACGCCGAAGCGGTGTTCCTCGTCGATGATCACGAGGCCGAGCCGCTTGAACTGCACGTCCGACGACAGCAGCTTGTGCGTGCCGATCACGATGTCGACGCTGCCTTCGTTGATCTGCGCGATCGCCGCATTCACTTCCTTGGTGGTCTTGAAGCGCGACAGCTCGACGATGCGCACCGGCCAGTCGGCGAAACGGTCGGCGAAAGTCTGCGTGTGCTGCTCGGCGAGCAGCGTGGTCGGCGACAGCAGCGCGACCTGCTTGCCGCCCATCACCGCGATGAACGCCGCGCGCAGCGCGACCTCGGTCTTGCCGAAGCCGACGTCGCCGCACACGAGGCGGTCCATCGGCTTGCCGCTCGTCATGTCGCCGATCACGGCCGCGATCGCCGCGGCCTGGTCGGGTGTTTCCTCGAAGCCGAAGCTCTCCGCGAACTTCACGTAGTCGCGCGGCTCCAGCACGAACGCGTGGCCTTCGCGGGCCGCGCGGCGCGCGTACAGGTTCAGCAGCTCGGCGGCCGTGTCGCGGATCTGCTGCGCGGCCTTGCGCTTCGCGCGCTCCCACTGGCCGGAACCCAGCGCGTGCAGCGGCGCGCTGTCCGGATCGGCGCCGCTGTAGCGCGAGATCACGTGCAATTGCGCGACCGGCACGTACAGCTTGCTGTCGCCCGCGTATTCGAGGTGCAGGAATTCCGTCTCGCCTTCGCCGAGATCCATCGACACGAGGCCCATGTAGCGGCCGATCCCGTGCTGCGCGTGGACGACCGGATCGCCGACCTTCAGCTCCGACAGGTCGCGCACCATCGCGTCGACGTTGCTCGCCTGTTCCTGGCGGCGACGCCCCGCGCGGCGGCCGAGCGCGCCGTACAGTTCGGTTTCGGTGACGACCGCGTAGCCTTCGCCCGGCACCGCGAAACCATTCGCGAGCGGCGCGACGCCGAGCGCGAACGGCGCGTCGCTTTCGAGCCAGCCCGCGAAGTGGTCGTTGGACGCCGGACGCAGGTGATGCTCGGCGAGCAGTTGCAGGATCGTTTCGCGCCGGCCGGCCGATTCGACCGTCAGCAGCACGCGCTTGCCGGACGATTCGACGAAGGTGCGCAGCGCGGCGAGCGGATCGTCCGCATGGCGATCGACCGTCAGCTCGGGCAGGCCGGTCGCCCAGCCGCCGGCCGGCTGCGCGGGCAGCACGACGCGCGCGAACGGTTTCGCGAACGCGAAGAAGTCTTCGTCGGACAGGAACAGGCGCTGCGGCTCGAGGATCGGTCGCTCGCGATCGTGCGCGAGGAACGCGTGGCGCTGCTTCGTGTCGGCGGTGAAGCGGCGGATCGACGCTTCGAGATCGCCGGCGAACACGAGGTGCGCGTCCTGCGGCAGGTAATGGAACAGTGTGGCCGTTTCGTCGAAGAACAGCGGCAGGTAATACTCGATGCCGGCCGACGGCACGCCGTTGCCGATGTCCTTGTAGATCGGCGCGCGGCTCGGATCGCCTTCGAAGGTTTCGCGCCAGCGGCTGCGAAATGCCGTGCGCGCGGCTTCGTCGAACGGAAACTCGCGGCCGGGCAGCAGGCGTACGTCGCGCACCGGGTACAGACTGCGCTGCGTATCGGGATCGAACGCGCGGATCGAGTCGACCTGGTCGTCGAACAGGTCGATCCGGTACGGCAGCGGCGAGCCCATCGGGTACAGGTCGATCAGCGAGCCGCGCACGCAATATTCGCCGGGCCGCACGACCTGGCTCACGTGCTCGTAGCCGGCCAGCGTGAGCTGCGCCTTCAGCTTCGCCTCGTCGAGCCGTTCGCCCTGCGCGAACGCGAACGTGTACGCGGCCATGAACGACGCGGGCGGCATTCGGTACAGCGCGGTGGTCGCGGGCACCAGCAGGATGTCGCAGCGGCCCTCGCCGAGGTCGTGCAGCGTCGCGAGGCGCTCGGACACGAGATCCTGGTGCGGCGAGAACGTGTCGTACGGCAGCGTTTCCCAGTCCGGCAGCAGGCGCACGCGCGTATCGGGCGAGAAGTAGCGGATTTCCTGCGACAGCCGCTGCGCGTCGACGGCGTTCGCACAGATCACCGCGAGGAGCGGGACCGCGTCGCGGTTGTCGGCGAGATAGCGGGCGATGGCGAGTGCGTCGGCGGAGCCGTGCGCGCCGTCGAAGGCGAACCGCTGGCCCGGTTTGACGCGGGCGACGGGCGAGGCGAACGGGGTGGAAGCGTTGTCTGGCATAGGGACGGCAGGGGTGGCGGGCACGGGCGCCGCACGGCGCGCCGGTCGAGACGAAAGACCTATTATAAAATCCGCTTCTCGATTTCACCTTTCCGGCGTTTTCTTTCGTGACTCCCCGACTTTTCGCCCTGATTCCCTGCGCCGGCACGGGCAGCCGCTCCGGTTCGGCCGTGCCGAAGCAATACCGCACGCTGGCCGGCCGCGCGCTGCTGCATTACACGCTCGCCGCGTTCGACGCGTGCAGCGAATTCGCGCAGACGCTCGTCGTCCTCGCGCCCGACGACACGCATTTCGATGCGCGCCGCTTCGCGGGCCTGCGCTTCGCGGTGCGCCGTTGCGGCGGCGGCTCGCGCCAGGCATCGGTGCTCAACGGCCTGTTCGAGCTGACCGAATTCGGCGCGACCGACCGCGACTGGGTGCTCGTGCACGACGCCGCCCGCCCGGGCATCACGCCAGAGCTGATCCGCACGCTGGTCGCGACGCTGAAGGACGATCCGGTCGGCGGCATCGTCGCGCTGCCGGTCGCCGATACGCTCAAGCGCGTGCCGGCCGGCGGCGACGCGATCGCGCGCACCGAGTCGCGCGACGCGCTGTGGCAGGCGCAGACGCCGCAGATGTTCCGCATCGGCATGCTGCGCGACGCGATCCTGAGCGCGCAGCGCGAAGGGCACGACCTGACCGACGAGGCCAGCGCGATCGAATGGGCGGGCCATACGCCGCGTGTCGTGCAGGGCAGCCTGCGCAACTTCAAGGTCACGTACCCGGAAGATTTCGCGCTGGCGGAAGCGATTCTCGCGCGCCCCGCGAACGCTTCCTGACTTTCACCTCATCTCAACCGGAATACGCATGGATTTCAGAATCGGACAAGGCTACGACGTGCACCAGCTCGTCGAAGGGCGCCCCCTCATCATCGGCGGCGTGACGATTCCGTACGACCGCGGCCTGCTCGGCCACTCGGACGCGGACGTGCTGCTGCACGCGATCACCGACGCGCTGTTCGGCGCGGCGGCGCTCGGCGACATCGGCCGTCATTTCTCCGACACCGACGCGGCGTTCAAGGGCGCGGACAGCCGCGTGCTGCTGCGCGAGTGCGTGGCGCGCGTGAAGGCGGCCGGCTTCACGATCCAGAACGTCGACAGCACCGTGATCGCGCAGGCGCCGAAGCTCGCGCCGCACATCGACGGGATGCGCGCGAACATCGCGGCCGATCTCGGGCTGCCGCTCGAGCGCGTGAACGTGAAGGCGAAGACCAACGAGAAGCTCGGCTACCTCGGCCGCGGCGAGGGTATCGAGGCGCAGGCTGCCGCGCTGCTGGTGAAGCAGCGCGCATGAGTGCCGCCGGCCGGCGTGACGCCGGTCGCAAGCGGCGCCCGACGTGCGCCGCCGGAATGAAAAAATGCCACGCGCTTGCGTGGCATTTTCGTTTGGCGGGCCGGAAGCCCGGGCCCGGCGCGACCGCTTACTCGCCTTCGGCGGCGATCACCTGCGCGGCGGCGTTGATCACCGACGCGATACGGCCGACGTCGCGCAGCTGCGTCGTCGTCATCCCTTGCTCGTTCTTCAGCAGCGCGTAGTGCGACTTCACGCAGAAGTGGCACTTGCCGACGATCGATGCGGCGAGCGCGTACATCTCGAACCGGCGCTTGTCGACGCCGCCGTGCGACGCATACGCACCCATCCGCAGCTCCGCGCGCTGCGTCTTCAGGTCGGCGTCGTCGGCCATTTCGACATACGGATACCAGGTGTTGTTCATCCCCATCAGCGCGGCCGCCGTCAGCGCGCCGTTCGTCTCTTCGGGCGACAGCACGCCGGCTTCGCGGATCGCCTTCACGAGGACCGTGCTCTTCGCCGCCACGGCCGCCGCCAGCGCGACGCCGACCGCATCGTTGCCTTCGAGCGACGAGCGCGAGATCGTGCCGTCGAGGTTCAGGCGAATGTCCTTCGCGTAGTCGGGAATACGCGCCTTAATCGAATCGATGAATTCCATTGATATCTCCTATGGGTTGGCCGTTAAAAAAGCCCGCAGGCAGGACGTGCGCCGCGGGCTTCGTGCATCGATGCGCTTACAGCGTTGCGCCGCCGACTGCGCGGTTGCACGGGCACAGTTCGTCCGTTTGCAGGCCGTCCAGAATACGCAGGACTTCTTCCGGGCTGCGGCCGACGTTCAGGTTGTTCACCGAAACGTGCTGGATCGTGTTGTCCGGATCGACGATGAACGTCGCGCGCAGGGCCACGCCGGCTTCCTTGTCGCGCACGCCGAGCTGGTCGATCAGCTCGCCCTTGACGTCGCCGAACGAGTAGTGGTTCAGCTTGTCGAGGTCCTTGTGTTCACGGCGCCATGCGAGCTTCACGAATTCGTTGTCCGAGCTGCCGCCGAGCAGGACGGCGTCGCGCTCTTCGAACTGCTTCGCGAGCTTGGCGAATTCGACGATCTCCGTCGGGCACACGAACGTGAAATCCTTCGGATAGAAGTAGATGATCTTCCACTTGCCCGGGAACGACGCTTCGGTGACGGTCTCGAACGCCGACTGGCCGTTTTCCTCGTGATTGTTGAAGCCCGGCTTCGCGGCTACGACGGTGAATGCTTCGAGTTTATCGCCCACGGTTTTCATGCGGATACTCCTGTGTGAGTTGGGAAGAAGACTGAGTCAAGCTACCTCGGTGCTGCAACGTTGATGTGACAGCATGGGATAGACTATAACACTATTAACAAACCACTTCAATAGACTTTGACTAACGAATCCCATAGTTTTTTTCAACCGCACCGATAGTGTGGCGCGCAAGAAGCATGCGCGAACGCGTCACGCGGTCGCGCGCGCCTTGCCGGCGCCGGGGAATTCGAGCGTGACTTCGAGGCCCGCTTCGGGGCTGCGGTTGCGCAGGCGCAGCGCGCCGCGATAGCGGCCGACGAGGCGCAGCACGATCGCCATCCCGAGCCCCGTGCCGTCCGCCTTGGTGCGCGCCGTGTCGACGCGGTAGAACGGCCGCATCACGAGCGGCAGCTGGTCCTCCGGAATGCCGGGACCCTCGTCGCTCACCGACAGCTCGACGCGCGCGTGCGTCACGCGCGTCTCGAGCGTGATGCGCGAGATGCCGTCGTCGCGGCTCTGTCCGTATTTGCGCGCGTTCTCGACGAGGTTGCCGATCACGCGGCGCATGTCGGTTTCGTCGGCTTCGATCACCGCGCTCGGCGCGAGCCGCGTGCGGATCTCGACGCCATCCTCGCTCGACACGCGCGCGGCGACTTCATGCGCGATCGACGACAGGTCGACCGGCTCGGGCTTGCGCTGGGTCGGCCGCGCGTAGTCGATGAACGCCGCGATGATGCGGTCCATCTGCTCGATGTCGTCAACCATCGCGTCCTTGGTCGCCTGGTCGGACGGGCTCATCTCGGTTTCGAGCCGCAGCCGCGCGAGCGGCGTGCGCAGGTCGTGCGAGATGCCCGCGAGCATCAGCGCGCGATCGGCCTCGAGCTGCTCGAGGTCGCGCACCATCTGGTTGAAGCTGCGGTTGGTCTCGGCCGCGACGCCCATCCCGCGCTCGGGCAGCGGCTCGGGCGCCTGGCCGGAACCGACCTGGCGCGCGGCGAGCGCGAGCCGCGAGAACGGCCGGTTCACGAGGCTCGTGATGAATGCGGAGCCGAACAGCGACAGCGCGAGCGCGAACAGGCCCCAGCCGGCCCACTGCAGGCCCGTGACGTTGTCGAGCTGGTCGCGATCGAGCGCGACCCAGTAATCGTCGTCGTCGATCTTGAAGCTGATCCACACGCCGGGGATGTCGTTGACCGACTGCGCGATCACGGTATCGTCGCCGAGCCGGCTGCGGATGTCGTGTTCGATCAGACGGTTCAGCGATTCGTCGGGCTGCAGCTTGAACTTGTCGGTTTTCTCGCGCGGATAGACGCGCACGCCCTCGTTGCTCTCCAGATCCTGCAGCAGCGCGCGCCGCAAGTCGGGATCGGAATAGAGCAGGGCGGTGCGCGTGAGCTTCACGACCGCGACGAGCTGGAGCGCGACGCGCTGCGCGCGCGGCTCGCGCTCGATCACGCGAAAACTCTGGAACCACGCGGCGAGACTGACCGAGATCAGCAGCGCGATCAGCAGGAAGGTGCGCCAGAACAGCCCGCCGAACGCGAGCTGAAGGAGGCGCCGGTCGATACGCATGGGACGGGCCGTGGACGGGCGAAACCGGAAAGGAAAAAGATCAGGCAGCGCCGTCCGGGATGAACACGTAGCCGAGGCCCCAGACGGTCTGGATGAAACGCGGGCTGCCCGGATCCGGTTCGATCAGCTTGCGCAGGCGCGAGATCTGCACGTCGAGGCTGCGGTCGAACACTTCGTATTCACGGCCGCGCGCGAGCTCCATCAGCTTTTCGCGCGACAGCGGCTGGCGCGGGTGGCGCGCGAACACCTTCAGCACCGAGAATTCGCCGGTGGTCAGCGGAATTTCCTGGCCGGACTTCGTCAGCGTGCGGGTCGCGAGGTTCAGCGAGAACTCGCCGAACTCGAACACCTCGGTGGTTTCCGACGGCGCGCCCGGCAGCTCGGCCGGCGCCTGGCGGCGCAGCACCGCGTGGATGCGTGCGACCAGTTCGCGCGGGTTGAACGGCTTCGGCAGGTAGTCGTCGGCGCCCATTTCGAGACCGACGATGCGATCGACGTCCTCGCCCTTCGCGGTGAGCATGATGATCGGCGTGCGGTCGTTGCTGCCGCGCAGGCGGCGGCAGATCGACAGGCCGTCTTCGCCGGGCAGCATCAGGTCGAGCACGAGCAGGTCGAAGCGCTCGCGCACCCAGAGCTTGTTCATCGCCGTCGCGTTCTCCGCGACGTATACGTTGAAACCCTGCTCGCCGAGATAACGGCGCAGCAGATCGCGCAGGCGCGGGTCGTCGTCGACGACGAGAATCTTGGAGGGGTTTTTCGTTTCCATGAGCGGCATCTTATCGCGAATGGGAAATCGCGCACGGTTGCGTATTTTCGCGCGTTACAGTCCGTTACAAAATTTACCCGTAGTGTCGCGCGGAGTAAAGGCACGCTATAGAGATTCCTTTACTCGAAGCCGAAATTCGGTAGATACTCCCCTGCACTCCATCTTTCATCTTTGTACACCCGAATTCCGCAGGGTTTTTCAAGTACCAGAGGTAACCGGTTGCCGCGTGACGAAGGGAACAAATCGACCAGAGAAGCGAGGACGGTCATGCGATCTGCCCGGATTGCAGTGATGCTGACGATCGCACTTGCCGGTCCATATGCGTCGAACTTCGCGTATGCGCAGCGCCCCGAGCAGGGCGCCTCGTCGCGCAAGATGCTGCGCGGCAAGGCGCCGCAGCCTGACCGCGCCGCCGACACGGCGGTCCGTTCCGCCGTGCCTCCCGATCTCGAACAGCGCCGCCGCGACGGGCACATGACGCCCGAGGAGCGCCACCTGCTGCGCCAGCACATCGAGGACGCCGTTCGCGAGCTGTACAAGCGCTGACCCACACGCTTGCGTTCCGCGCCCGCGGAAAGATTCCGTAGCAATTTTTCGGTCAACTTTCGCCTGCATGCTGCCGTTGAACCGGCATCCGCACCGCCGGTGCGCTCCGGGAGTCCACGACGATGAAAGCGAACGCCGCCGCTGCGGCATCGCGCGCGATGCAGACGCCACTCGATGCCGACGATGCGCTGTTCTTCCTGAGCCGTACCGGCTTCACGCCCGCACCGGCCGACGTCGCGCGCATCGTCGGCATGACGCGCGCGCAGGTCGTCGCCGACGTGCTCGGCAACGTGCGCCGCGAGCCCGTGACGACGTGGCCCGACTGGCTCGCCGAGTTGCCGCCGACCCGCGCGCAGCGGCAGGCGCTGACGCCCGACATGCGGCGCGACGAGCAGCGCGAACGCAATCGCCGCTACGACGCGTTGCGCGCGGCGTGGGTCAACGAGATGATCGCGACGCCTTCGCCGCTCACCGAGCGCATGACGCTGTTCTGGCACGGGCACTTCACGTCCGGCAAGGACAAGGTCCCGTATCCGCAGACGATGGCCGCGCAACATGCGCTGTTTCGCCGCGAAGCGCTCGGCAACTTCGGCACGCTGCTGCATGCTGTCGCGAAGGATCCGGCGATGCTTCAGTATCTCGACGGCGCGAGCAACCGCAAGGGGCGGCCGAACGAGAATTTCGCGCGCGAAGTGATGGAGCTGTTCACGCTCGGCGAAGGCCATTACACGCAGCACGACGTGACCGAAGCCGCGCGTGCGATGACCGGCTGGAGCGTCGATCCCGACACGCTGCGCTTCACGGTGCGGCCCGAATGGCACGATGCGGGCGACAAGACGATACTCGGCGAGACCGGCGCGTTCGACGGCGACGGGTTTCTCGACATCCTGTTGAAGCGGCCCGACACCGCGCGCTTCATCGCGGGCAAGCTGTGGCGCGAGTTCGTGTCCGATACGCCCGATGCCGACGCGCTCGACGGCGTGGCCGAGCGGTTTCGAGCGAGCGGCTACGACATACGCGCGGCGCTCGCCGCGCTGTGGTCGACCGATGCGTTCTGGGATCCGCGCAATCGCGGCGTGCTCGTGAAGTCGCCGGCGGAATTCGTCGTCGGGTCGGTGCGGCTCTTCGATGTCGCGTACGGCGATCCGCAGATGCTTGCGAACACCGTGCGCACGCTCGGGCAGACGCTGTTCCATCCGCCGAACGTGAAGGGCTGGCCGGGCGGCGCGATGTGGATCAACAGCACCACGCTGCTCGCGCGCAAGCAGTTCGTCGAACAGTTGTTCCGCGCGACCGAGACGGCCGGCATGCGGACGGCCGCGCATGCGAGTGCGCCGAATGGGCTGAATGGACCGAATGCGCGTCCGCATGCGGTGCCGGTTGCGGACACCGGTCCCGTCGCCGGCATGCGCGCTGCACCGGCCAAAGCCTCGCGCGGCGGCCTGCGGTTCGACCTCGAGCGCTGGCTCGCGCAGTATCGGGCGCGGCCGCAGGCGATTGCCGGGCTGTCGACCGAGCTTCAGCTGCAGCACGCGGTGCTGCCCGTGTCGCCGGTCGCGGCGATCGATACGGATTCGACCGGCAGTGCGTATCTCGAGGCGCTGCTGATGGATCCCGCCTATCAACTGAAATGACCGAAACGACGATCGACTGGCGCGTCGCAGCGGCGACGCTGCCGCGCAGCGAACCGAAGGATGCACGATGAACCGACGTGATTTTCTGACGCTGACGGGCGCCGCCGCCGCGGCTGGCGTGTCGATGTGGCAGCTGCCCGCGCACGCGGCGGCCGCGACGGCCGCGGCGGGACGGCAGGCGGCGGCCGGCTACGCGAACGTGCTGATCCTCGTCGAGCTGAAGGGCGGCAACGACGGCCTCAACACGGTCGTGCCGTATGCCGATCCGCTTTACTACCAGCTCCGGCGCGGCATCGGCATCAAGCGCGACCAGGTGCTGCAGCTCGATGCGCAGACGGCGCTGCATCCGTCGCTCGCGCCGCTGATGCCGTTGTGGCGTGACGGGAATGTCGCGATCGTGCAGGGCGTCGGCTATCCGCAGCCGAATCTGTCGCATTTTCGCTCGATTGAAATCTGGGATACCGCATCGCGCTCCGACCAGTACCTGCACGAAGGCTGGCTTACGCGCACGTTTGCGCAGGCGCCGGTGCCGCCCGGCTTCGCCGCGGACGGCGTCGTGCTCGGCAGCGCCGAGATGGGGCCGCTCGCGAACGGCGCGCGCGCGATCGCGCTCGTCAATCCCGCGCAGTTCATCCGTGCGGCGCGGCTGGCCGAACCGTCGTCGCTGCGCGAACGGAATCCGGCGCTCGCGCACATCATCGACGTCGAGAACGACATCGTGAAGGCCGCCGACCGGCTGCGCCCGCGCGGCGGGATGCGCGAGTTCAGGACGGCCTTTCCGGCCGGCACGTTCGGCACGTCGGTGAAGACCGCGATGCAGGTGCTGGCAGCCTGCGAAGCGGCGGGGCCGGGCGCGCAGGATGGCGTCGCGGTGCTGCGGCTCACCCTCAACGGATTCGACACGCACCAGAATCAGCCGGGACAGCATGCCGCACTGCTCAGGCAGTTCGCGGAAGGGATGAGCGCGCTGCGCGGGGCGCTGATCGAGCTCGGGCGCTGGAACCAGACGCTCGTGATGACATATGCGGAATTCGGGCGGCGCGTGCGCGAGAACCAGAGCAACGGCACGGACCACGGCACGGCCGCGCCGCATTTCGTGATGGGCGGGCGCGTGGCGGGCGGGCTGTACGGCGCGGCGCCCGCGCTCGGGCATCTCGACGGCAACGGCAACCTGCCGGTCGCGGTCGACTTTCGTCAGCTCTATGCGACCGTGCTCGGGCCGTGGTGGGGGCTCGACGCGACGCGCGTGCTGCAGCAGCGCTTCGACGCGCTGCCGCTGCTCAGGACGTGACGGGTGCCGCGCGTCGCGTTGCGCTGCCGGTCAGCGGCGGCGTGCGGCGCGCCATGCGATCCACAGCTTGCGGATCGGCGTCAGCGCGATGCGCTGGTGCAGCACCTGATAGCCGTCGCGCTCGATTTCGTCGAGCAGCGCGCCGGCGAGTGCGATCTGCGCGCGCAGCGTGCGCTGCGCGCGGCGTTCCGATGCGGGAATTGCCGCGTCTGCGGCCGCGAGCGCTTCGCGGGCACGCGCCGTCTGGAACTGCAGCAGCTCGGTGAACGCGGGGCTGTAGCGGCGGTTCAGCAGGTCGGCCGCGGTCACGTTGTAGCGCTGCAGTTCGTCGATCGGCAGATAGATGCGGCCGTGGCGCGCATCGTTGCCGAGCTCCTGCACGAATTGCGCGAGCATCAGTGCGCGGCCGGCGCCCGCGGCCCACGGTTGAGAGTTCGCCGGATTCGCGGCGCTCGCGCGTGCGACCAGCGACGCGAACGTGCCGCCGACCTGCTCGATGTAGCGCTGCAGGTTCGCGAAATCCAGATAGCGCGCCTGTTCGAGGTCCATTCCGTAACCGTTGACGAGCGTGCGCAGCGCGTCGGCTTCGGCTCCGATCGCCGGATGGTGCTGCGCGAGCGCCTTCGTGACCGGGTGCGACGGTTCGCCGGCGGCGAGCGCCGCGAGTTCCTTGTGCCACCACGCAAGCTTCGTGTGTCCGACGGTCGGATCGCTGGTTTCCTTGACGGTTTCCTCGAGTTCGCGGCGCAGCGCGAACAGCGCCGTCAGGCGCGGCTCGGCGGCAAGCGGCGCCTGGCGCAGCGCGTAGTAGACGCTGGAGCCCGCGGGGGCGGCCTTTTGCTGGCAGTAGTCGTCGAAGTTCACGGGTGGGATCGTCGCGGAGGGGTTCGGGGAACGCGCGCCGGCGCATGGCCGACACGTCGAGCGCGGCATTCTAGCACCGCGCTTTCGCGCGCGCCGGCGGGACGAGACAATGCGGCGGAGATCGGGTAGAATCTCGCGCTCGCCTGATCGGGCATGCCGGTTTTCGTATCGGCATGGTGCCGCGGGCGCGTGGAGAACGCATCTTGCGTGCCGCGCGATCAGGTGGCGGAAATACGCGTGAGTGGCGAAATTGGTAGACGCACCAGGTTTAGGTCCTGACGCCCGCAAGGGTGTGCCGGTTCGAGTCCGGCCTCACGCACCAGGAAGTCGGACAAGCCCCGTCAGGGACGTCCCCGAAAAAAGCGCTGCCGGTCGGCTGACCGCAGCGCTTTTTCGTTTTCCGCCCGGTGTCGTGCATCGACGCGGACCTAATCCCAAAAACTCCGCACCGCGACCGCCACGATCACCGGCACCGAAAACACCAGCGGAATCGCGAAGTACTGCGCTTCGCGATCGACGATCCAGCTATAGATCAACCACCCCGCGCCGATCGCGAACGTGATGAGGCCGACCAGCACGGCGGCGATATTCAGTGCCAGCTTCGACGGCTGGCGGCGCGCTTTGTCGTTGGTGTCGGGATCGCGCGGGGACGATTTCATCGGAAGAGGGGCGAGGCCTGGCAGGTTAAAGGCACAGGAAACCCCATCCGCGCGGATCGCGCAAGGGCCGCGGCATCCCGGCCCCGTATCGTCGCCGGGCACGCGCTACATCCCGAACGACCGCGCCAGCTCGTCGAGCAGTTCGCGCTGGAACGCGACGAACCGCTCGCCCGGTTGCTGCGCGATCGCGAGATCCAGCATCGGATCGGCGACGCCGGTGCGCATGCCGGCGAGTTCCTCGACGATCGCGAGCCCGCAGAACGGCACGTACGCCTCCGAATAGCCGCCTTCGTGCACGATCGCGAGCCGCCCGCCGCAATGGCGCTGGGCCGCTTCCTTCACCGCGCGCGTCATGAACCGGTAGCTGTCGGTGTGCAGCTGCATGCGCGCGAGCGGATCGACCGCGCTTGCATCGAGGCCGCTCGCGACGACGATCAGCTCGGGCCGGAACCGTTCCAGCGCCGGGAGCACGATCCGCTCGAATGCGTAGCGATACGCGTCGTCGCCGCTGCCGGCGAGCAACGGCACGTTCAGGTTCGCGCCCACTCCGGCGCCTTCGCCGCGATCGCGGCCGCCGCTGTAGCCGGGCGGAAAGCAGCGATCCTGATGCAGCGAGATCGTCAACGTGTCCGGATCGTCGTAGTAGATCGACTGCGTGCCGTTGCCGTGATGCACGTCCCAGTCGATCACCGCGACGCGGTCGATGCCGTGCTTCGCGCGCGCCGCCTCGATCGCGATCGGGATGTTCGCGAGCAGGCAGAAGCCCATCGGCCGGTCGCGCAGGCAATGATGGCCGGGTGGCCGCGACAGCGAGAACGCGTTGGCCGCGTGTTCGGCGACGACCGTATCGATCGCCGCGATCGCGAGGCCCGCGGACAGCGCGGCGATCTCGTAGCTGCCCTTGCCGAACGGTGCGAGATCGCCGAGGTCGCCGCCGTGCGCGTCGCTGAGTGCGCGGAACGCGTCGAGATAGCTCGCAGGATGAATGCGCAGCAGATCGCCGGTCGTGGCCGGCGCGGCGCCGCGCATGTCGAGATGAGCGGCAAGGCCCGACGCCTGCACGAGCGACAGGAAGCGGCGCTTCGAGTCGGGCGACTCCGCGTAACCGGCGCTCGATGGCGGCTGGACCCAGCCGCCGACCGGGAAGAACAGCGCATGCGTGCCGCCGGTGTGCCAGAAGGTGCGTTCGTCGGTGAAGAAGGCAGTGCGATTCATGGATGGGGTCGACCTGTCACGGTTGGGAGGAAATGGAACGCAGCGACGCGCGTGCGCGGCGATCGATCTGGCGCAGCGCGGCGAATGACGCGAGCGCGACGCCGGTTGCCGCCACGAACAGCGCGTGCATCGTGCCGCCGGCATCGAGCAGCAGCCCGGCGAGCAGCGGGCCGGCCGCGAGGCCGGCACCGATCACGAGGTTCAGCGTCGCGACGAGGCGCCCGGACGTATCGATCTGCGCGACGGTCGCGAGAATGAACGGCAGCACGAACGTCCACGCGAACTTGAACGCGAAGATCGCGGCGCTGTAGCCGCTCGCATGCGGGAACGCGGCGAGGGCGACGAGCGATGCCGCGAGCAGCGCGTAACCGGCGGCCAGCATCGCGCGCCGCGCGACGCGACCGCCCGCGCACGACGCGAGCGCCGCGCCGGCAATCCCCATCACGCTCGCGATCGCGAGCACGTTGCCGGTCGACTGCGGATCGAGTCCGGCTTGCGCCGCCGCGCGGCTCGCGAACGTCCACACGCTGCCGATCGCGACGTAGAACGTCAGCACCGCGCCGATCGCGAGCGCGACAAAGAGACGTGACGCGTCCGTCGATGAATCGCGCCCGGCCTGTGCCGATGCGGTGCGCCGCCCGAGCGCCGCCGGAAAACCGCGCGACAGCGGCGCCGCGAGCAGCGCGAGCGCGGCCAGCGCGACATACAGCGCCCGCAGCCCGAATGCGGCGAATACATGCGGCAGCACGAACAGGCCGATCGCGCCGGCGATCAGCTGGCCGACGACCCACAGCCCGTACACGCGATCGCTGTTTCCGCTGGTGGCGGCGCTCGTCATGCACAGCACCATCAGCGAGCCGCCGCCGAGCGCGGTGACGGCGCGCAGCGCGAGCAGCGCGATGAAGCCGGGCATCCACAGCGCCGTCAGCAGGTTGCCGGCGCCGAACACGACAATCGCGCACGCTGCGACGCGGCGTGCGTCGATGCGGCCGAGCCACAGGTACGACGGCACGGTCGCGAGGCTGAACGCGCCGAGTTCGACGAAGAAGTACGTGCCGATCTGCGACGCGGACAGTCCGAGCTGCGTGGCAAGCTGACCGGCGACGGCCGGCGCGACGAGCAGCAGCAGCGGCGTGATGGCCGCGAACGCGACGAGCGCGACGAGCGTCGAGCGCGCGAAAGTCGACGCACGGCCGTCGGTCGGCAGGGCGGCATCGGAGCAAAGTGTTTTCATGACGGGATCTCGCTGGACGGAATCAGAACAGGTGGTACATGCCGACCATCGCGCCGAATTGCGATGCGCCGGCGAGCGGCGTCGGGTCGTATTCGTAGACGGTCTGCGAGCTCTGGCCGCTGTTGCGCGCATAACCGAGGTTCACGTACGCGACGGTGCGTTTCGACAGCGCGTAGGTGGTGCTTGCGATGAACAGCGTCGGATGGCCGATTGCCGGCGTGCGCGAATCGGTGTGGTAGACGCCCGCGTTCAATCCGATGCCGCCCGGCGTCAGATAGCGCGCGCCGCCCCAGACGATCGTGCGCGCTGCGTCGAGATCGCCGGTCAGGCGCTCGACACCCGCGTAGACGGTGAGCGGCAGCGCCGCGAACGCATAGCGGGCGGCAAGCGTGCCGAGTTCGCGGCGGCGCGCGGACGCGTCGACGTCGGCCGATGCGTCGCCGTGCGCCTGATGCAGCACCGCGCTGACCGACAAACCGTTGCTCGTGTACTGGCCGCCGAGTTCGAGCACGCGTCCGGCGCGCGCGTGGCCCGCGACGCCGGCGGTCGCTGCCAGCGCCTCGACGTCGAAACCGGCGAACGTCGGCGACTGGTACTTGATCGAGCGGTCGACGAAGTTCGCGGTCATCGGCACGATCACGCCCTGGCCGCTGTACGACGCGTACCACAGCGGGTCGTAGAACAGCGTCTTGTCGAACAGCACGCTGAACTGCCGCCCGAGCGTGACGGTGCCGAGCGGGCCCGCGACCCCCACGTACGCGCCGCGAAAGAACGCATAGCCGGGCACGGTTGCGGTGCCGTCGTTCAGGTTGAGTCCCTGTTCGAGCTTGAACAGCGCACGCCAGCCGCCGCCGAGATCCTCGTGGCCTTTCAGCCCGACCTGCGACGGCAGGATGCCGTAGTTCTGCAGTTGCACGGCCGCGTGCCGTCCGTCGGCGTGCGTCCGGTACTGCACGCCGGCGTCGAGCGCGCCGTACAGCGTGAGCGCCGACTGCGCGTGCGCGGTGATGCTGCACGACGCGATCGTCGCCACGGCGCCGGCCGTGCGGATGAAGCGGGGTGTCGTCACGTAGGGTTCTCCATACCGTCCTGCATCGTTTGTGTCGTGTGTCGTCGCGACGCAGTGTCCGCAGCGGGAAAACCGGCGAACAGTCGTGCAGATGAACGGGATGGAAACCCGCGGGACCCGGCACGGGCGCGCCGTGAGGCCGCCGCGCGGCGTGCTGCGCGGCAGCAACGCGCCGCGCACCGTTCAAATGGATGGGGCTGCCGCGGGTTCCGGCAACGGCGCCCGCCAAAAATGCCGGTCGCTATAATCGGCCGGTCTGCGTTGCGCGCATCAGCGGCCCGGTCGGGCAGGGGAGCGGAAGGTGAGGATCACGACGGATATCGGGCAGGATGTCGACGCGCTACGTGACGTGCCGGCCGCGATCGTGCTCGACGAATCCGCGTGGCCGCCGCTGCCGTCCCGCCGCGCCGATTTCGACGGCGTGACGCGGGGCGACGCCACGCGGCGCGAACTCGGCCTGATGCTGCTCGACCTGTATGCACTCGCCGCGCAATCGGGGATCGGCGAATTCGAGTGCCGTTTTTTCGCGCTGCTGCAGGCGCTGATCCCGTTCGACGCCGCATGGACCGGCGTCGCGACACACGTGCCGACCGGCCCGGTGATGCACAACAGTTTCCTGTACCGCCTGCCGCACGCGTTCTTCGGCGACTGGAAGCGCGTGCGCGATTGCGATCCGCTCGCGCATCGCACGCTGCTCGGTGCGCACGGTCGCGCGGTGCGGCTGTCGGTCGTCGAGCCGGGCTTCGATGCGCGGTTTCGCGACTGGTGCGTGAAATACGGGCTCGCCCAACTGATGTGCGTGTGTACGCTCGATCGCCGCTTCGGGCTGACGACGTTCATGTCGATCTACCGCCAGGGCCTGAATCGTCCATTCAGCGACGACGACGCGAGCCGTTTCGAAGAGGTGATCCCGCATCTGGCGGCCGCGCTGACGATCAATCGCGCGGCCCAGCTCACGCGCGAGCGCGGCGACGCGGTGGCGCCGGCGGCGCGCGCGCTTTGCGACAACTTCGGCGTGCTGCATCACGCCGATCAAGGCTTCGACGACGTGCTGCGCACCGAATGGCCGGCATGGACGGGCCCGCGTGTGCCGGAGCCGCTCGTCATGCATGTGCGCCGCCAGTCGGGGCAGCCGTTCGTCGGCGATGCGTTGCGCATCCAGTGCGTGCCCGTCGCCGGGCTGTTCCAGATCGAGGCGCGGCCGCGTTCGCTGCTCGACCGGCTGAGTCCGCGCGAACTCGCGGCGATCCGTTATTACGGCGCCGGGCGTTCGCACAAGGAGGTCGCGCAGCAGATGGCGATCTCGCCGACCACCGTGCGCCACTACCTGCGTTGCGCGTACCGCAAGCTCGGCATGCACGACAAGAGCCAGATCGCCGGCGTGCTCGGCGCGACGGGCGGCCCGACCCGCGACGAGGCGGCGCAGGCCGGCGGCGCGCCGCGTTGAATTGCGCGTGCGGAAACGCGGCATCCGCACAGGGACGAATAGCTGTATCCGCAACCATTGAGCGTTATGCTCGTCAACTCCCGGTAGACGGATTTCCATCATGAACGACACGAATTCGGGGTCGGTGCGCGCGGCAGTGGTCGGTGTCGGCGCGATCGGCGGACTGCTCGCGGCCGCGCTGTCGCGGGCCGGCATGAGCGTGAGCGCGTACGCGCGCGGCGCGACGCTCGATGCACTGAACGCGCACGGCGTGCGCGTGATCGACGAGGCGGGCACGGTATCGTCCGTCCCCGTGCGCGCGAGCGACGACGCGGCCGCGCTCGGCGTGCAGGACTACGTGGTGATCGCGCTGAAAGCGCAGGCGCTGCCGGCGCTGGCCGCGCGCATCGCGCCGCTGGTCGGGCCCGAAACGGTGATCGTCGCCGCGATGAACGGGCTGCCGTGGTGGTTCACGCACGGGCTTGCGGGTCCGGTCGACGGCGTGCCGCTGGACGCGGTCGATCCGGCCGGCGCGGTCTCGGCGGCGCTGCCGCCCGCGCAGGCGATCGGCTGCGTCGTGCACCTGTCGTCGAGCACCGATGCGCCGGGTGTCGTGCGCCGCGGCCGCGGCAACCGGCTGATCGTCGGTGCGCCCGATGCGCGGCTCGACGCGCCGGCCGCACGCTTCGCGGCGGCGCTCGCCGCGGGCGGCTTCGACGTCGAATCGACCTCGGCGATTCGCACCGAGATCTGGGCGAAGCTGTGGGGCAACATGAACATGAATCCGCTGAGCGCGCTGACGGGGTCGACCGCGCAGCAACTGCTCGACGATCCGTTCACGCAGGCGCTCGCGCTGCGCATGATGGAGGAGGCCGCCGCGATCGGCGCGAAGCTCGGCCTCGATACGGGCATGAGCGGGCCGGAGCGGATCGCCGTCACGCGCAAGCTCGGCGCATTCAAGACGTCGATGCTGCAGGATGTCGAAGCCGGCCGGCCGCTCGAAATCGGGCCGATCCTCGGCGTGTTTCCGGAGCTCGGGCGCAAGCTCGACGTGCCGACGCCGTATTGCGACGCGGTGCTGGGGCTGCTGCGTCAGCGCGCGGCGAACAGCGGACTATAGCGGCGGGGAGCGGGGCGGCGATGGCCGACACACAGGGGCGGAGGATGCGCGACGAGCAGTCGTTTCCGGCACGTCCTGTAGCGGCGGGCGGCCGCGCTCGGGTGCTCATGTGTCCGATGTGGCTCATGCGTCTGCGCGACGCACGCAGTCCGCAGGTTTCGTCTGAATAAAAGAGTGGAAGCGTTGAATCGCCGGCGACGCAGCGGTGCGTCCATCGCAGCGATCCGGCAGCGTCGCAGCGCGCGCACGGCACGGATCGCGGGCCGTGCGCGTCACTCGTCGCGATCGACCGCGTTCGCGACGACCTTGTCGAGCAGCCGTTCGAACGTCTGGCGCTCGCTGTCCGACAGGCACGCGAGCAAGCCTTCATTCCACTTGCGCACGATCGGCATGATCTTGCGATGCAGCGCGCGGCCGTCGGCGGTCAGCGCGATCAGCACGATCCGGCCGTCCTCCTCGCTCGCACTGCGCTCGAGCAGCCCCTGGCGCAGCAGCGCTTCGGCCGCACGGCTCGCCTGGCTCTTGTCGAGGTTGGTGTGGCGCGCGAGATCCATGATCGAGAACGGCCCGAACGCGCCGACGGCGGCGATCACGCGCGCCTCGGGCAGCGAGATGTCGAGCTTGTGCCGATACACGTCGGCGATCCCGCGGTCCGATCGCTTCGTGAGCGCATGGAGGCGATAGGTCAGAAACTGATCGAGCCCGGCTTGACGGCCTTTCATGTCGAATCCTGAAGAAAAAGGGCGGGCCCGATTGTTCCTGTATCGCGCGCTCGGGTCAACGGTCAGTGTGCGCCGTACTTCAGCCGTGTCAACTGCTCCGCTTCGTTCGCGAGCAGATTCGCCGCGTCGCGGATCGCGACGTCCAGCGTGATCGGCCCCGGTGCCGGCGAGAAGCACCCGGAAAAATGCTCGGCCAGGCGCGGCAGCGCGGCCGGGTCGACCGCGCCCGACAGCAGCGACGCGGGCACGCCCGCGGCCCGCGCGTGGCGGCAGGCGATGAACGGTGCCTTGCCGTGCAGCGTCTGCACGTCGGAGCGGCCTTCGCCGGTGATCAGCCAGTCGGCGCCCGCGAGCGCCGCGTCGAGCCCGACCTGCCGCGCGACGACTTCCGCGCCGGCTTCGAACTGCGCGCCCAGCATGTGGAGCGCGAAGCCGAGCCCGCCCGCGGCGCCGGCACCGGCCAGGTCGCGACCGCGCCGGTCGAGCGCGGCCTCCAGCAGGTCGGCGAAGCGGCCGAGCGCGGCATCGAGGGTCGCAACCTGCTCGGGCGTCACACCTTTTTGTGGGCCGAACACCGCGGTCGCGCCGTGCGCGCCCGTCAGCGGGTTATCCACGTCCGACATCCCGATGAACTCGGCATCCTTCAGGCGCGCGTCGAGCGCCGATGCGTCGATGCGCGCGATGTCGGCGAGCCGTGCGGGCACGGGTTCGACCGGCTGGCCGGCCGCGTCGAAGCATTGCAGGCCGAGGCCGGCGAGCAGGCCGGCGCCCGCATCGTTGGTGCTGCTGCCGCCGAGCGCGACGAAGAAGCGGCGCACGCCTTCGTCGAGGAGCATGCGGATCGCCTCGCCCATCCCGCGCGTGCTGCGCGCATCGACCGGCACGCTCATGCCGATCGCATCGGTGATCCCGACGATCTCGGCCGTCTCGACGATCGCGGTGCGCGCGTCGATCACGCCAACTGCCGCGTCGCGTGCCGCGAGCGACGCGCCGGCCACTCGCAGCGTGCGCCGCGTGCCGCCGCCTGCCAGCATCGCGTCGAGCGTGCCTTCGCCGCCGTCGGCCATCGGGCAGCAGCGCACGACCGCGTCGGGGCGGGCACGGCGGATGCCGGTGGCGATCGCGTCCGCGACCTGCTCGGCGGAAAGCGATCCTTTGAACGAATCGGGCGCGATGACGACGACAGGCGCGGACGGGTGTTGCGGCATGGTGTCTCCGGAGGGCGTGATTGGTGTGAACAATGGGCGCCGCGATCGCGGCGCACCGTCATTCGGAGCTTACAGGATGGCGGGGGCGCGGGGGATACGTCGTGCGGCATAGCGGCGATCCGCGCGCACGGGCTCGAAACGGATGCGGGCGGCGCACGGCGGGTATGTACGTACGTCGTGCCGATCTGGCGGTACGAGGAAAATTGTTTGCTAGAATAGTCGATTCTTCCGGCCAAAGCCGTGCTCCGAGCCGCTTGCGCTAGCCATCCGGCGCGTGCAGGGATGGCGTGGCGCTCCGGCGCGGCGCGTGAATGTGACCCGCACTTCGCGCCGCAGGCAGGCACGGCAAGGAAAACCCGATTCGCTCGAATAATTTTAGGACGATTGAAGCCATGGCTAACGTTGTTGAGAACCTCGGCAAGCTTGAACGCCGCGTGACGATTTCCCTGCCGAAGGACACCGTGCAGAAGGAAATCGACGCCCGTATCCAGAAACTCGCGAAGAACGTTCGCATGCCGGGTTTCCGCCCGGGCAAGGTGCCGCTGAAGATGGTCGCCCAGCAGTACGCGGGTCAGGTCGAAGCGGAAGTGCTGAGCGACAAGATCGGCCAGGAGTTCTTCACGATCAGCCGCGCGGAAAACCTGCGCGTCGCCGGCCAGCCGAGCTTCGAGCCGAAGCAGGAGCAGGCTGAGGATGCGTACGCGTTCGACGCGACGTTCGAGGTCTACCCGGAAGTGAAGATCGGCGATCTGGCGACGGCTGAAGTCGAGCGCTCGACGACGACGATCGGCGACGCCGAAATCGACCGCACGCTCGACATCCTGCGCAAGCAGCGCGTGCACTACCACGCACGCGGCGAAGCCGGCGAGCACGGCGACGGCGGCGCAGACACCGCAGCGAAGAACGGCGACCGCGTGACGGTCGACTTCGTCGGCAAGATCGACGACGTCGCGTTCCAGGGCGGCACGGCCGAAGACTTCCCGTTCGTGCTCGGCGAAGGCCGCATGCTGCCGGAATTCGAAACCGCGGCGCTCGGCCTGAAGGTCGGCGAGCAGCGCACGTTCGACCTGAAGTTCCCGGACGACTACCACGGCAAGGATGTGGCGGGCAAGACGGCGCAATTCACGGTCACGATGAAGAAGATCGAGTGGCCGCACCTGCCGGAAATCGACGCCGAATTCGCGAAGTCGCTCGGCATCGAAGACGGCGACCTGACGAAGATGCGCGCCGAGATCAAGGAAAACCTCGAGCGCGAGGCAAAGCGCCGCACGCAGTCGATCGTCAAGAACCAGGTGATGGACGCGCTGCTGAAGATCTCCGAACTCGACGTGCCGAAGGCGCTGATCGAGCAGGACCAGCAACGCCTCGTCGAAATGGCTCGCCAGGATCTGGCGCAGCGCGGCGTGCCGAACGCGAAGGACGCACCGATCCCGGCCGAGATGTTCGCCGAGCAGGCCGAGCGTCGCGTGAAGCTGGGCCTCGTGCTGGCCGAGCTCGTGAAGGCGAACGGCCTGGAAGCGAAGCCGGAGCAGATCCGCGCGGAAGTCGACGAGTTCGCGAAGAGCTACGAAGACCCGAAGGAAGTGGTCCGCTGGTATTATTCCAACCAGCAGCGCCTCGCCGAGATGGAAGCGTTCGTCGTTGAAAGCAACGTCGTCGACTTCGTGCTGGGCAAGGCAAAGGTGACGGACAAGGAAGTGAGCTTCGAGGCACTCGCGAGCGCATCGGCGCAAGCGTAAGTGTCGCTCTAGCGGCGTGCCGGCTGTCGGAGCGACGGCCCGCACGCCGTTTTTACGTCAAGCGCACGGTTGCCATTAATATGGCGATTGAGCGGGCGGCTTCCCTCCGTTCAATTTTCCATTCGAACAAGGTTCATTGAATGATCACTCGCGCTGAATTGCTGGACATGCTTGCTTCGAACGCGCCGCAGGGTTTCGAGGCGCAAGCGCTGGGGCTGGTGCCGATCGTCGTCGAAACGAGCGGCCGCGGCGAGCGTTCGTACGATATCTATTCGCGTCTCCTGAAGGAGCGCCTGGTGTTCATGGTCGGCGAAGTGAACGACCAGACCGCCAACCTCGTGGTCGCGCAATTGCTGTTCCTCGAGAGCGAGAATCCGGACAAGGACATCAGCCTCTACATCAACAGCCCGGGCGGCTCGGTGTCGGCCGGCATGGCGATCTACGACACGATGCAGTTCATCAAGCCCGACGTGTCGACGCTGTGCATGGGGCTCGCGGCCAGCATGGGCGCGTTCCTGCTTGCGTCCGGCGCGAAGGGCAAGCGTTTTGCTCTGCCGAACTCGCGCGTGATGATTCACCAGCCGCTCGGCGGCGCACGCGGCCAGGCATCCGACATCGAGATCCAGGCGCGCGAAATCCTTTACCTGAAGGAACGGTTGAACAACCTGCTCGCGCAGCACACGGGCCAGGACGTCGAGCGCATCGCGCGCGACACCGACCGTGATAACTTCATGTCGAGCGAGGACGCGAAGGCGTACGGGCTGATCGATCAGGTGCTGCTGAAGCGCCCGTGAGCTTAAGTGGGGTGCCGCCCCGATTCGCGGGGCGCCCCTGCAATGTCCCGAGTGCCCTGAGCATCTGCGGCAAGCGCATCCAGCCGGCTCCGGTCGCGCCCTAGGCGCGGCGTCCGGAGCAATCGGCGTATCATGTCATCTACCTGTCCGGAGGCTCTACATTCATGGCGGACAAAAAAGGTTCGAACAGCGAGAAGCTGTTGTATTGCTCGTTTTGCGGGAAGAGCCAGCATGAGGTGAAGAAACTCATCGCCGGCCCGTCGGTGTTCATCTGCGATGAGTGCATCGACCTCTGCAACGAGATCATTCGCGACGAGGCGGCTGCCGCCGGCGTCGAGGCCAACCTGTCCCGGTCCGATCTGCCGAGCCCGCAGGAAATTCGCGACATCCTCGATCAGTACGTGATCGGTCAGGAGCGTGCGAAGAAGATCCTCGCGGTGGCCGTGTACAACCACTACAAGCGTCTGAAGCATCTCGACAAGAAGGACGACGTCGAGCTGTCGAAGAGCAACATCCTGCTGATCGGCCCGACGGGCTCCGGCAAGACGCTGCTCGCGCAGACGCTCGCGCGGTTGCTCAACGTGCCGTTCGTGATCGCCGATGCGACGACGCTGACCGAAGCCGGCTACGTCGGCGAGGACGTCGAGAACATCATCCAGAAGCTGTTGCAGAACTGCAACTACGAGGTCGACAAGGCCCAGCGCGGGATCGTCTACATCGACGAGATCGACAAGATCAGCCGCAAGTCGGACAACCCGTCGATCACGCGCGACGTGTCGGGCGAGGGCGTCCAGCAGGCATTGCTGAAGCTCGTCGAAGGCACGATGGCGTCGGTGCCGCCGCAGGGCGGCCGCAAGCACCCGAACCAGGATTTCATCCAGGTCGACACGACCAACATCCTGTTCATCTGCGGCGGCGCGTTCGACGGCCTGGAGAAGGTGATCACCGACCGCACGGAAAAGACGGGCATCGGCTTCGGCGCGACGGTCAAGAGCAAGCAGGAGCGCGACGCGGGCGAAGTGCTGCGCGAAACGGAACCGGAAGACCTGATCAAATTCGGCCTGATCCCCGAATTGATCGGCCGTCTGCCGGTGGTCGCAACGCTCGGCAAGCTCGATGAAGCCGCGCTGATGAAGATCCTGGTCGAGCCGAAGAACGCGCTCGTCAAGCAGTATCACAAGCTGTTCGCGATGGAGCGCGTCGAGCTGGAAATCCGGCCGGGCGCGTTGCAGGCAGTCGCCCGCAAGGCGATCCGCCGCAAGACCGGCGCGCGCGGCTTGCGTTCGATCATCGAACAGGCATTGCTCGACGTGATGTACGAGCTGCCGACGATGAAAGGGGTCAGCAAGGTCATCATCGACGAGAACGTCATCGATGGCGACGGCAAGCCCCTGCTGATCTATGAGGACACGCCGAAGGTGGCGGGTTCGAACTGACCGGCTTGCCGACGATGTTCTGCGAAAAAGGCCGTTCATGAGTCCGTGGGCGGCTTTTTTTCGTTTATCTTGTGGGTAACTCTGACTCGACACGCGGTGGTTACTTTCTTACCGAATATTTCCCGCACTTGAAGGCTTGCAATTCGTTGTGGCGGCCTCAATTACCGAACAATTGATTCCACTCATGGGGAAATGAAATGTCAGGCACCCAACTTCTCCCGCCGGAACGCATCACGCTCCCGCTGCTGCCGCTGCGGGACGTCGTCGTTTTCCCGCACATGGTGATTCCGCTCTTCGTGGGCCGGCCGAAATCGATCAAGGCCCTCGAAGCAGCGATGGAAGGCGGCAAGCACATCATGCTCGTCGCCCAGAAGACCGCGGCCAAGGACGAACCGACCGAAAAGGACATGTACGAGGTCGGTTGTATCGCCAACATTCTGCAGATGCTGAAGCTGCCGGACGGCACCGTGAAGGTGCTCGTCGAGGGCCTGCAGCGTGCGAAGGCGTTGTCGATCGAAGAGCAGGAGACGCAGTTCTCCTGCGAAGTGATGCCGCTCGAGCCCGATCACGCCGACAGCGCGGAAACGGAAGCGCTGCGCCGCGCGATCGTGTCGCAGTTCGACCAGTACGTGAAGCTGAACAAGAAGATCCCGCCGGAGATCCTCACGTCGCTGTCCGGTATCGATGAAGCCGGCCGTCTCGCCGACATGATCGCCGAGCGTCTGCCGCTCAAGCTCGACCAGAAGCAACACATCCTCGAGATGTTCCCGGTCATCGAGCGTCTCGAGCATCTGCTCGCGCAGCTCGAAGCCGAGATCGACATCCTGCAGGTCGAAAAGCGCATCCGCGGGCGCGTGAAGCGCCAGATGGAAAAGAGCCAGCGCGAGTACTACCTGAACGAACAGGTCAAGGCGATCCAGAAGGAACTGGGCGAAGGCGAAGAGGGCGCGGATCTCGAGGAACTCGAGAAGCGCATCAACGCCGCGCGCATGCCGAAGGAAGCGAAGAAGAAGGCCGATGCCGAGCTGAAGAAGCTGAAGCTGATGTCGCCGATGTCGGCGGAAGCGACGGTCGTGCGCAACTACATCGACACGCTGATCGGCCTGCCGTGGCGCAAGAAGAGCAAGGTCAACAACGACCTGTCGAACGCCGAGCAGGTGCTCGACGAGGATCACTTCGGCCTCGAGAAGGTGAAGGAACGCATTCTCGAGTATCTCGCGGTGCAGCAGCGCGTGGACAAGGTGAAGGCGCCGATCCTGTGCCTCGTCGGGCCTCCGGGCGTCGGCAAGACCTCGCTCGGCCAGTCGATCGCACGTGCGACGAACCGCAAGTTCGTCCGCATGGCGCTCGGCGGCGTGCGTGACGAAGCCGAGATCCGCGGTCACCGCCGCACGTACATCGGTTCGATGCCGGGCAAGATCCTGCAGAGCCTCGCGAAGGTCGGCGTGCGCAATCCGCTCTTCCTGCTCGACGAAGTCGACAAGATGGGCATGGATTTCCGCGGCGATCCGTCGTCGGCGCTGCTCGAAGTGCTCGATCCGGAACAGAACCACACGTTCGCCGACCACTACATCGAAGTCGACTTCGACCTGTCGGACGTGATGTTCGTCGCGACGTCGAACTCGCTGAACATCCCGCCGCCGCTGCTCGACCGGATGGAAGTGATTCGTCTGTCGGGTTACACCGAAGACGAGAAGGTCAGCATCGCGCAGCGTTACCTGCTGCCGAAGCAGAAGAAGAACAACGGTCTGAAGGACGGCGAGATCGAGGTCACCGAGCAGGCGATCCGCGACATCATCCGCTACTACACGCGCGAAGCCGGTGTGCGTTCGCTCGAGCGGGAAGTGTCGAAGATCTGCCGCAAGGTCGTGAAGATGCTGCTGCTGAAGAAGGCATCGGGCGCGATCAAGGTCGACGGCGAGAACCTCGATACGTTCCTCGGCGTGCGCAAGTACGACTTCGGCCTCGCGGCGAAGGAAAACCAGGTCGGTCAGGTGACGGGCCTCGCGTGGACCGAAGTCGGCGGCGACCTGCTGACGATCGAAGCTGCGGTGATGCCGGGCAAGGGCAACGTGATTCGCACGGGTTCGCTCGGCGACGTGATGAAGGAGTCGGTCGAGGCCGCACGTTCGGTCGTGCGCTCGCGTTCGCGGCGTCTGGGCATCAAGGACGAAGCGTTCGAGAAGCAGGACATCCACATCCACGTGCCGGAAGGCGCGACGCCGAAGGACGGTCCGTCCGCCGGCGGTGCGATGACGACCGCGCTGGTGTCGGTGCTGACGGGCATCCCCGTGCGTGCCGATGTCGCGATGACGGGCGAGATCACGCTGCGTGGCGAAGTGCTGCCGATCGGCGGGCTGAAGGAAAAGCTGCTGGCTGCGCATCGCGGCGGCATCAAGCTCGTGCTGATCCCGGAAGAGAACGTGAAGGATCTCGCGGACATTCCGGACAACGTGAAGAACGCGATCGAGATCGTGCCGGTCCGCTGGATCGACAAGGTGCTCGAGCTTGCGCTCGAACGTACGCCGACGCCGCTGCCGCCGGAAGAAGAGGCGAAGGCTGCGGCACCGGTCGGCGAGGCGGCGAAGGATGCCGGCTCGACGGAAGTGGTCAAGCACTGAGAACATGGGCGCCGTCGCTGACGGTTGTTCACGAAAACCCGCGGCGTGTCCGCGGGTTTTTTTATGTGCGTCGTGTTGAGCGTTCTTGCGTGTTCGGCTGCGCGTTAAAAAATTTCGCGTGCAGGCTTGGCAAATTGATTGGGGATGAATTAAACTTGCGGGCTCGCTGGTTGTTGATGCCGAAACGCAGATCGCAGCCGGAACGAATCGGAAACGGGTGCTTAGCTCAGCTGGTAGAGCGGCGCCCTTACAAGGCGTAGGTCGGGGGTTCGAACCCCTCAGCACCCACCAGTTTCGCGATTCAGCCAGACCAAGGAGCGGTAGTTCAGTCGGTTAGAATACCGGCCTGTCACGCCGGGGGTCGCGGGTTCGAGTCCCGTCCGCTCCGCCAGAAAATGAAAAAGCCCGCCTCGTGCGGGCTTTTTCATTTGCATTGTTGGTTGCGCTCGCTTGCGAGCGCGTAACTGCGGAGCGGAGGAAGCCGCCTGCGCGGCTTCCGGCGGGAGTCGAAGGGTTGCGCGTGTACGCGCAACCGCGGCCTGCAGGATGTAGGCGAGTCCCGTCCGCTCCGCCAGAAAATGAGAAAGCCCGCCTCGTGCGGGCTTTTTCATTTGTATCGCCGGTTGCGCACCCGCGTTTTTTCCCGTCCCACCCCGTATGTTGTAATATCGGTCGTTTTGTCCAATTTTCCCGTCACGCATGCTCGATTTCTTCCGTAATCACCAGCGCCTGATGATGGCGCTCCTGCTCCTGATCGTGTTGCCGGGGCTGGGTTTCGTCGGGATCCAAGGTTTCCGCGGCTTCTTCGACGACAGCGCGAACGTCGCGGCGGTCAACGGGCACAAGATCACGCGGGTCGAGTTCGACGGCGCGTTCCGCCAGCAGATCGACCAGGCACGCCAGGCGCTCGGCGGACAGTTCGACATCAAGGCGTTCGATACGCCCGACCATCGCAAGCAAGTGCTCGACGGCCTGATCCAGCAACGTGTGCTGGCCGACGAGACGCAACGTCTGCACCTGACCGCCTCCGACAACGCAGTGCGCGACGCGCTGATGAGCGACCCGATGATCGCGTCGCTGAAGAAGCCCGATGGCTCCATCGACGTCGAACGCTATGCGCAGCTGCTGTCGTTCCAGGGCATGACGCCCGAGCAGTACCAGGAGCGCGTGCGCTACAGCCTCGCACTGCAGCAGATTCCGGCGAGCATCGTGTCGAGCGCATTCACGCCGAAGGGTCCGGCCCAGCGTCTGTCCGAACTGGCCGCGCAGCAGCGCGAAGTGCAGGCGCTCGTGCTGAAGACGAGCGACTACGCGGCGAAGGTGCAGCCGACCGACGCGCAGCTCGCCGCGTACTATGACGCGCACAAGCAGAGCTTCGCGACGCCGGAGACCGCGACGATCCAGTATCTCGTCTATTCGCCGGCCGCTGCCGCCGCAAGCACGCAGCCGACCGATGCCGACATCAGGAAGTTCTACGACGACAATCCGACGCACTTCCGTTCGGAAGCGCAGGTGCGCGTGAGCCACATCTTCATCGCCGCGGCGAGCGACGCAAGCGCTGCCGACAAGGCGGCCGCGAAAGCGAAGGCCGAGCAGCTGCTGGCCGACGTGAAGGCGCATCCGGACCAGTTCGCGCAGATCGCGCAGAAGAACTCGCAGGACGCGCCGTCGGCAGCGAAGGGCGGCGATCTCGGTTTCATCACGCGCGGCTCGACGGCCGGCGGCAAGGCGTTCGACGATGCCGCGTTCGCGCTGAAGCAGGGCGACGTGAGCGGTGTCGTGCAGTCGGATCTCGGTTTCCACATCCTGAAGGCGACCGAAGTGAAGCCGTCGGTGGTCAAGCCGTTCGCGGACGTGAAGGACCAGATCGCAGCGCAGCTGAAGCAGCAATACGCGGCGAAGGCATTCTCGGACAACGCGGAAGGCTTCACGTCGACCGTGTATGAAAAGGCGAAGTCGCTGCAGCCGGCTGCCGACAAGTACAAGCTGACGATCCAGACGGCCACCGTCACGCCGACGCCGAATCCGCAACTGCCGCCGACGAGCCCGCTGAACAATCCGAAGTTCCTCGCGGCCGTGTTCGCGAGCGACTCGGTGAAGAACCAGAACAATACGCAGGCGATCGACGTCGGCAACAACACGCTGATCTCGGCGCGCGTGACCGACTACAAGCCGGCTGCCGTGCCGGCGCTCGACACGATCAAGGACGCGGTGCGTCAGAAGGTCGTCGCCGAGCAGGCCGCGGCACTCGCGAAGAAGGACGGCGCGGCGAAGCTGGCCGAACTGCAGAAATCGAAGTCGACCGACGGCTTCACGGCCGCGCAGAAGGTATCGCGCACGCAGTCGCAAGGGCTGACGCCGGCGGCACTGAGCGCCGTGTACAAGGTCGACGCGAAGACGCTGCCGGCCTACGTCGGTGTCGATCTCGGCGCGGACGGCTATGCGATCTATCGCGTGAACGCGGTGATCGCCGGTACGGCCGTCGACCCGCAGCAGCTCGCGGCCGCGCAGCAGCAGATGGCGCAGGTCGAAGCGCAGAGCGAAGGCGAGGCGTATCTCGCCGCGCTGCGCGACCGCTCGAAGGTGAAGCTGTACGGCACCACGCAGAGCCAGTCGCAGGACGGCGGCAACTGAGCGCAGCGCCGCTCGCCGGTTTCGTACGCAACGACAGAAAGCCCCGCTCGACGCGGGGCTTTTTGCTTTCCGGGCGAGGTGACGCGCCGGGTCAGCCGCGCGGCTTGCCGAGCAGCGGCTTCAGCGCCGGCCAGACGTTGTCGAGGAGGATGCGTTGTGCCTGTTGTGCCGGATGCATCTGGTCGGACTGGAACATCTCGGGCTTGTTCTCGATACCGGCCAGCAGGAACGGCACGAGCGGAACGTCGAGCTCTTTCGACAGCCGCGTATAGACTGCGTGGAATTTCTGCGTGTAGTCGGGCCCGTAGTTCGGCGGCACGTACATGCCGACCAGCACGACTTTCGCGTGCGCATTGCGCGCGCCGGCGATGATGTCGCGCAGGTTCTGTTCGGTCGTCGCGAGCGGCACGCCGCGCAGCGCGTCGTTCGAGCCGAGCTCGACGACGACGATCGACGGCTTGAGCCGTTGCAGCACCGCAGGCAGCCGCGCGCGGCCGCCGCTCGTGGTGTCGCCGCTGACGCTGGCGTTCGCGACGCTATAATCGATCCGCTCGGCCGCGAGCCGCTGCCGCAGCAACGCAACC
The DNA here is from genome assembly GCF_052851275.1 of Burkholderia sp. SR8. Lineage (NCBI taxonomy): Bacteria > Pseudomonadati > Pseudomonadota > Betaproteobacteria > Burkholderiales > Burkholderiaceae > Burkholderia > Burkholderia sp. SR8. Next base: position 142,037 of record NZ_JAULUC010000001.1, on the reverse strand, counting down.
CATCCGGTGTCGCGCGGCAGTCCGTATTCGGCCGACAGGCTGTCGCCGAGCACGACGAGCGCGGGCTGGCCCGATGTGGGCGCCGCCGGCGTCGCGGCGCGCGCGGGCATGGTTGCTGCGAGCACGGTACCCAGCAATGCGGCGAGCGCCGCGCGTCTTTTCCAGCGGAATGTCGTGTCCATGTTCAAGATTACCGATCCGATCATCGAAGTCCATCACGTATGCAAGCGGGTTGCCGATGCAACGGGCGAGCTGACGATCCTCGACGGCATTTCGCTCGCCGTGCGGCCCGGCAGCAGCCTCGCGATCGTCGGTGCATCGGGCTCGGGCAAATCGACGCTGCTCGGCCTGCTTGCCGGGTTGGACAGCGCGACGAGCGGCACGGTTCGCCTGCTCGGCCGCGCGCTCGACCAGCTCGACGAGGACGAGCGCGCCGCGCTGCGCAACGGTGCGGTCGGGTTCGTGTTCCAGTCGTTCCAGTTGATGCCGCATCTGACGGCGCTCGAGAACGTGATGCTGCCGCTCGAGCTGCAAGGCGGCACCAGTGCGCGCGAAGCGGCCGATCGTGCGCGCGCGCTGCTCGTGCAGGTCGGGCTCGGCGAACGCACCGCGCATTATCCGAAACTGCTGTCGGGCGGCGAGCAGCAGCGCGTCGCGCTCGCGCGCGCATTCGTCACGCATCCGGCGATCCTGTTCGCCGACGAACCGACCGGCAGCCTGGATGCGGCGACCGGTCATGCGGTCATCGACCTGATGTTCGAACTGAACCGCACGCATGGCGCGACGCTCGTGCTCGTCACGCACGACACCGAGCTCGCGCGGCGCTGCGCGACGACGATCACGATCGACGGCGGCCGCATCGTCGCGCCGCACGCGGTGTAGCGCGACATGGAATTTTCCTGCCGGCCGCACGGCAGGGCAGGTTGCCCCGTGCGGCCGGCAATTGCGCGACGCGGTCGCGTCAGCGCTTGAGCGCGGCGCGGGCGCGCTCGATCAACGCGGTCGTCGACGAATCGTGCTTCGCGGGATCGACCGACTCGGCCGACAGGTCGGCTTCGACGACCTTGCCGAGAATCTTGCCGAGCTCCACGCCCCACTGGTCGAACGGATTGATGTCCCACACCGTCGCCTGCACCAGCACCTTGTGCTCGTAGAGTGCGATCAGCGCGCCGAGCGTGCGCGGCGTCAGCGCGTCGACGAGCAGCGTCGTCGTCGGGCGGTTGCCGGGGAACGTCAGGTGCGGCGCGAGTTCTTCGTTGCCGGGACCGGCGACCTTGCGCGCTTCGTCGAGCGTGCGGCCGAGCATCAGCGCTTCGCTCTGCGCGAAGCAGTTCGCGAGCAGTTTCGGATGATGGCTCGCGAGCGGATGCTCGGGCGTCAGCACCGCGATGAAGTCGATCGGCACGATCGTCGGGCCCTGGTGCAGCATCTGGAAAAACGCGTGCTGGCCGTTGGTGCCCGGCTCGCCCCACGTGACGGCCGACGTCGGATAGTCGACGAACGTGCCGTCGAGCCGCGCCGACTTCCCGTTGCTTTCCATCTCGAGCTGCTGCAGGTACGACGGCAGGTAGTGCAGCGCTTCCGAATACGGCGCGACGAGATAGCTCTGCGAGCCGAAGAAGTTGCGATACCAGATGCCGATCAGGCCGAGCAGCACCGGCAGGTTGCGTTCGAGCGGCGCGTCGCGGAAATGGCGGTCCATGTCGTCCGCACCGGCGAGCAGTTCGTCGAACTGCTCGGGGCCGATCGCGATCATGATCGACAGGCCGACCGCCGACCACAGCGAATAGCGGCCGCCGACCCAGTCCCACATTTCGAACACGTTGTCCGCGGCGATCCCGAACTTCACGACTTCGGCCGGGTTCGCCGACACGCCGACGAAGTGCTTCGCGAGCGCATCCTCCGGGCAACCGCGCGCGACGAACCAGTCGCGCAGCGAGCGTGCGTTCGTCATCGTCTCGAGCGTCGTGAAGGTCTTCGACACGATGATCGCGAGCGTTTCCTCCGGATCGACCTGCTCGAGCACGCGCGCGAGATCGGCGCCGTCGACGTTCGACACGAAGTGGGTCGAGATCTCGTTCGTCGCGACGTGGTGCAGCGCGTGCGTGACCATCTTCGGGCCGAGATCCGAGCCGCCGATGCCGATGTTGATCACGTGGCGGATGCGCTTGCCGGTGTAGCCCGTCCATGCGCCGCTGCGCACGGCGCGCGCGAAGGTCGCCATCTTCGCGCGCTCGGCGCTGACCTGCGCATGGTACGGCGCGTGCGGGTCGGTCGCGCGCAGCGCGGTGTGCAGCGCGGCGCGGCCTTCGGTCGGGTTGACGATCTCGCCGGCGAACATCGCGTCGCGGCGCGCTTCGACGCGCGCTTCTCGGGCCAGCTGCACGAGCAGGCGCAGCGTGTCGTCGTTGATGCGGTTCTTCGAGAAGTCGGCTGCGAGGCCGCCGCCGGCGATCGTGAAGCGTTCGGCACGGGTCGGCGCGCGGTCGCTTTCCGGCGCGAACCAGTCGCGCAGTCGCGCATGGCGGATCTGTTCGAAGTGGGATTGAAGGGCAGTCCAGGCGGGGAGCGAATTCAGCGTCATGGCGGTTCGAGTGAAGCGTGAATCGGGAGGAATGCCGCGCCGGCGCATCGGGATCGGAAGGCCGGCGGACGAGCGGGCCCGCCGTGCGGCGGGGCACTCAGTATAGCGGCGTTATATGTCGGCGCGCGGCGACGGGTAAAAAAGGCGGTTGATCAGCGTGCGCACCATCGGTGCAAGTTCGCCGGCGGTGAGGCCGGCCGGTCCGGTGCCGTTCGCCGTCAGCGTGTCGGCCGCGAGGCCGTGCAGGTAGACGCCCGCGAGCGCGGCTTCGTACGGCGCGACGCGCTGCGCGAGCAATGCGCCGATCAGGCCACCGAGCACGTCGCCGGTGCCGCCGGTCGCGAGCGCGGCATTGCCGGTCGGGTTGATCGTCAGGCGGCCGTCGGGCGCGGCGATCACCGTGCCCGAACCCTTCAGCACGACGATGCTTGCGTAGCGCGCGGCGAGGGTGCGGGCGGCGGCCAGGCGATCGTGCTGCACGGTCGCGGTGTCGCTGCCGAGCAGTCGCGCCGCTTCGAGCGGATGCGGCGTCAGCACGCACGCGTGGCCGCGTGCGCCGCGCGCGGCGACGGCGGCGGCGAGGTCGGCGTGCGTCGCGACGAGGTTCAGCGCATCGGCGTCGAGCAGCGTCGCGATGTCGTGCGCGAGCACGTCGCGCACGAGCGCCGCCGCGGCGTCGCGCGTGCCGAGGCCGCAGCCGGCCGCGATCGCGGACATCGCATCGAGCGCCAGGCTGCCGGCCGGATGCAGCATCAGCTCCGGAAACGGCGGATCGTACGGCGGCGCGCCGGCGCCGAGAAAGCCGACATGGACCTTGCCGGCACCCGCGAACAGCGCGGCACGCGCGGCGAGGATCGGCGCGCCGCACATGCCGGTGTCGCCGCCGAGCACGGCCAGGCTGCCGAACGTGCCCTTGTGCGACGCGAACGCGCGCGCGGGCAGCGCCGCGGCGAACCGCGCGGGCGCATTGAGCACGACGGCAGGCGCGGCCGGCGGCGCGACGTCGAGCGACGCGATGTCGATGTGGCCGGCGAGGTCGCGGCCGTCGCCGGTGTAGAGGCCCGGTTTCGCGCCGATGAACGTGAGCGTGTGCGTGGCGGCGACCGCGACGCCCGCACCGACGATCCGGCCCGTATCGCTGTCCAGTCCGCTCGGCACGTCGAGCGCGAGCACGCGCCCGCCGCTTCGCGCGTGCGCGGCGATGCGTGCGGCCTGTTCGGCGAACGGGCCCTCGAGCGCGCGGCCGAGGCCGATGCCGAACAGTCCGTCGACCACCCACGCGTAATCGTCGAGCGAGCCGGGCGGCTCCGTCGACAGCGGCACGCCGGCCGCGCGCGCGAGCGCGAGCGCCCATTGCGCGTCGTCGGGCTTGACCGGCACCGGCATCCACGCGTGCGTGGACACGCCGAGCTGCTGCAGCTGCGCGGCGGCGACCAGCGCATCGCCGCCGTTGTTGCCGGGGCCGACCGCGAACCAGACCGGGCGGTCGTCGCCGGCCGCGCGCTCGGACAGCCAGCGCGCGGCTGCGGCGCCCGCGCGGCCCATCAGCGTGTGCGGCGGCAGTTCCGCGGTCGCGGCCGCCTCGGCCGCGCGCAGGTCGGCGACGCGCAGCAGCGCGAGCGGGGTGGAATCGGGAAGCGGGTGGGCGTTCGTCATCGCGGAATCATGGCGGCGGGGAGGGAGCCGCCGCGGGACGCGCCCGCAGCGGTCAGGTCGCGAAGCGCGCGGCGCTCAGCGCGGCCAGCGTGTCGGCGGGCCACTGCTGCGTGTCGCCGCCGAGGTAATCGGTCACCACTTTAGCAGAGCCGCACGCGAGCCCCCAACCGGCCGGGCCATGGCCGAAATTGACGAACACGCGCGGATGCGGGGTCGGACCGACGACCGGCAGACCGTCCGGCGACAGCAGTTGCGTGCCCTGCCACGACAGCGCGGCCGAAATCTTCGCGGCACCCGGCACCCAGTCGTGCACGGCCTGGCCGAGCAGCGCGAGCGCGGCCTCGGACAGCGGCTCGGCAAGCGGCTTCGCGGTATCGGCGACGCTTTGCAGCACGGCGGCGCCGCCCACGCGCAACCGCTGGTGCGTGCGCGTGATCGAGATCCGCTTGATCGAATCGACGACGCTCAGGTGCGGCGCATGCTCTTCGTATGCGACGGGCGCGGTCAGCGTATGGGTGCGGACCGGATGCAGCGGCAGCTGCCAGCCGAGCCGCTCCAGCAGCGGCAGACTGCCGGCGCCGGCCGCGACCACGATCGCATCGGCCGAAATCACGTCGACCTCGCGCGCCTTCCCCGCGTGCCGGCCGCCGGCGGGCGGCGCGAGCTCGACCGCCGCGCGGCCGTTGTCGATGCGGATCGCGGCGACGTCCGCGCCGAAGCGGAACTGCACGCCGTGCTCGTCGAGCGCCTGCCGGACCAGCTTCGCGAACAGCGGGCAGTTGCCGGTGCGTTCGGCCTCGAGCAGCACGCCGCCGGCGAAGCCGGGCTCGGCCGGCACCGACGGCTCCAGCGCCGCGCATTCGGCGGCGGTGAGCACGCGGTACGGCTGGTCGAGCGTGCGCAGCAGGTCGAGCGCCGGCTGCAGCGCGTCCCAGTCGCGCGGGTCGCGCACGACGTGCAGGATCCCCGGTTTCTGCTCGAATTCGAGTTCGAAGCGCGCCTCGATGTCGGCGAGGGTTTCGCGCGATGCATCGATCAGCGGGCGCAGCCGCGCGTACTGCGCGACGAAGGTGTCGGGCTCGCGCAGCGCGGCGAGCTGCTTGACGAAGCGGCGCACGCCGCCGTTGAAGCCCGGCTTGTAGACGATCCCGGTGTCGCGCGGCTGGCGCTGGCGCATGAAGGTCGGGCCGAACCAGACGTCGAGCGGGCTCGGCAGCAGCGTGCCGCCGTCGCCGTAGGTCGCGCCCTGCGCGACGGTTGCGTGGCGTTCGACCACGCATACGCGATGGCCGGCCGCGCGCAGCTGGTAGGCGGTGGCGACGCCGCTGAGTCCGCCGCCGATGACGATGACATCCATGGGTTGCTTCGATGACGGGCGGCGCGCACGCCGCCCGGTGAGAATTCGCTGACGGGCCGCCGGCCCGGTGAACCGGGAATGATAGCGCCAAAATCGCGCCAGCCGGCGTCACGCGAACCCATCGCGTTCCGCCGTGGTGCCGCCTCGGACCGCCACCGCCCGCTGCCGCCCCTCGGCCGCGCCGGCCCGGCGGCGGTCCCCGGCACGGCGCCGCTGCACCGTCGCGGTGCACGACGGGCGCCGATCGGCCGGTCTGGGACGACCGACTTCCGGGTATAATTACGGCCTTCCTTTCGCCCCACGTCGCCACCTCGCGCGACTCATCGACGTCAGTCCAGCCCATGGCTCACTTCTCGTGTTTTCCCGGCGCTTCGGCCCTCTCCGATTTCCGTCAAACCCGTCTGCTCGACACGCTCAGGCAAATCGACGCCAACATCGTCGCGGTGCGCGGCCAGTTCCTGCACTTCGTCAATGCGGCCGAGCCGCTGTCGGCCGATGACAGCGCACGCATCGACGCGCTGATGCACTACGGCGCGCCGTTCGAGCCGGCGGCCGAAAAGGGGACGGTCGAGACCTTCGTCGTGCTGCCGCGCTTCGGCACGGTCTCGCCGTGGGCGAGCAAGGCGACCGACATCGCGCAGCACTGCGGCCTCACGCAGGTGCGCCGCATCGAGCGCGGCATCGAATTCACGGTCACGCTGAAATCGGGCCTGCTCGGCGGCAAGAAGGCGCTGTCCGACGACGCGCGCGCAGCAGTCGCTGCCGCGCTGCACGACCGGATGACCGAGAGCGTGGTCGCCGCGCGCGACGACGCGAAGCACCTGTTCGACGAACTGCCGGCCAAGCCGCTGTCGACGGTCGACGTGCTGGGTGTCGGCCGCGCCGCGCTCGAGCAGGCGAACGCCGAGCTGGGCCTCGCGCTGGCCGACGACGAGATCGACTACCTGGTCGACGCGTTCCGCAAGCTCGAACGCAATCCAACCGACGTCGAGCTGATGATGTTCGCGCAGGCCAACAGCGAGCACTGCCGCCACAAGATCTTCAACGCGCAGTGGACAATCGACGGGCAGGAGCAGGACATGTCGCTGTTCGCGATGATCCGCAACACCGAGAAGCTGAGCCCGCAGGGCACGATCGTCGCGTACTCGGACAACTCGTCGATCATGATGGGCGCGGAAGCCGAGCGCTGGTTCCCGCGCAATGCGGGCGCGGCCGGCGAGCCGGGCGAACGCTACGGCCGCCACACCGAGCTCACGCATACGCTGATGAAGGTCGAGACGCACAACCACCCGACGGCGATCTCGCCGTTCCCGGGCGCGGCGACCGGCGCGGGCGGCGAGATCCGCGACGAAGGCGCGACGGGCCGCGGTGCGCGTCCGAAGGCAGGCCTCACCGGCTTCACGGTGTCGAACCTCGACCTGCCGGACGCGCGCCAGCCGTGGGAAAACGACCGCGACGCGGCGCAGCCGGTCGCCGAGCGCAACCCGAACGAGCAGCACGGCCCGTACGGCCGCCCGGACCGCATCGCGTCGCCGCTGCAGATCATGATCGACGGCCCGCTCGGCGGCGCTGCGTTCAACAACGAATTCGGCCGTCCGAACCTCGGCGGCTACTTCCGCGTGTACGAGCAGAACGTCGGCGGCCAGGTGCGCGGCTATCACAAGCCGATCATGATCGCGGGCGGCCTCGGCAACATCGCCGATCAGCACACGCACAAGCACGACGTGCCTGCCGGTTCGCTGCTGATCCAGATCGGCGGCCCCGGCATGCGCATCGGGATGGGCGGCGGCGCGGCGAGCTCGATGGCGACCGGCGCGAACACGGCCGAGCTCGACTTCGACTCGGTGCAGCGCGGCAACCCGGAAATCGAGCGGCGCGCGCAGGAAGTGATCAACGGCTGCTGGCAGCTCGGCGCGGAAAACCCGATCCTGAGCATCCACGACGTCGGCGCGGGCGGCCTGTCGAATGCGTTCCCCGAGATCGTCGACGGCGCGGGCAAGGGCGCACGCTTCGAACTGCGCAAGGTCGCGCTCGAGGAATCGGGCCTGTCGCCGCGCGAAATCTGGTCGAACGAGGCGCAGGAGCGCTACGTGCTGGCGATCGCGCCGGCCGACCTGCCGCGTTTCGAGGCGATCTGCGCACGCGAGCGCTGCCCGTTCGCGGTGGTTGGTGTCGCGACCGACGAACGCCAGCTGCAGCTCGTCGACGACGAAGCGAAGGGCGCGGATGAATTCCCGGTCGACATGCCGATGGAGGTGCTGCTCGGCAAGCCGCCGCGTATGCACCGCGACGTCACGCGCGTCACGACCGAGCGCGCGCCGGTCGACGTGACGGGCATCGCGCTGTCGGCAGTCGCGGTCGACGTGCTGAAGCACCCGACGGTCGGCAGCAAGTCGTTCCTGATCACGATCGGCGACCGTTCGGTCGGCGGCACGTCGGTGCGCGACCAGATGGTCGGCCCGTGGCAGGTGCCGGTGGCCGACTGCGCGGTGACCGCGCTCGACTACGCGGGCTTCAAGGGCGAGGCGATGACGATGGCCGAGCGCACGCCGCTCGCGGTGATCGACGCGCCGGCCTCGGGCCGCATGGCCGTCGGCGAGGCGATCACGAACATCGCGAGCGCGCCGATCGCGTCGCTCGACAAGCTGAAGCTGTCGGCGAACTGGATGGCCGCGTGCGGCACGGCCGGCGAGGACGCCGCGCTGTTCGACACGGTCAAGGCGATCGGCATGGAGCTGTGCCCGGCGCTCGGGATCGGCATCCCGGTCGGCAAGGATTCGCTGTCGATGAAGACCAAGTGGGACGAGCAGGGCGTCGCGAAGGAAGTGGTGTCGCCGGTGTCGCTGATCATCTCCGCGTTCGCGCCGGTCGACGACGTGCGCCGCCACCTGACGCCGCAACTGCGCCGCATCGCCGACGCGGGCGACAGCGTGCTGATCGCGATCGATCTCGGGCGCGGCAAGAACCGGATGGGCGGCAGCATCTTCGCGCAGGTCACGCAGCAGGTCGGCGATGCGACGCCGGACGTCGACGATCCGGAAGACCTGAAGCGCTTCTTCAACGCGATCCAGTCGCTCAACGCGCAAGGCAAGCTGCTCGCGTACCACGACCGCTCGGACGGCGGCCTGTGGGCGACGGTATGCGAAATGGCGTTCGCGGGCCACGCCGGCGTGTCGCTGAACGTCGACATGCTGACGCTCGACCCGAACCACGAATCCGACTACGGCGACGCGAAGGACTGGGCGAAGCAGACGAGCGGCCGCCGCGAGGATCGCACGCTGCGCGCGCTGTTCTCCGAAGAGCTCGGCGCCGTCGTGCAGGTGCGTGCGGCCGACCGCGACGCGGTGCTCGGCGCGCTGCGCGAATTCGGCCTGTCGGCGTGCTCGCACGTGATCGGCACGGTCAACGATCGCGACGTGATCGAGGTATACCGCGACGCGAAGAAAGTGTTCGATGCGCCGCGCGTCGAACTCCATCGCGCGTGGGGCGAAGTCAGCTGGCGCATCGCGCGGCTGCGCGACAACCCGGCCTGTGCGGACGCCGAATACGACGCGCTGCTCGACGCGGCCGACCCGGGCATCTCGCCGGTGCTGACCTTCGATCCGGCCGACGACATCGCCGCGCCGTTCATCGCGACGGGTGCACGTCCGCGCGTCGCGATCCTGCGCGAGCAGGGCGTGAACTCGCACCTCGAAACGGCCTACGCGTTCGACCGCGCGGGCTTCGATGCGCACGACGTGCACATGAGCGACCTGCTCGCGGGCCGTGCGACGCTCGCCGATTTCGCGGGTGCGGTGGCGTGCGGCGGCTTCTCGTATGGCGACGTGCTGGGTGCCGGCGAAGGCTGGGCGAAGACGATCCGCTTCAACGCGAACCTCGCCGACATGTTCTCGGCGTTCTTCGCGCGCCCCGACACGTTCGCGCTCGGCATCTGCAACGGTTGCCAGATGCTGTCGAGCCTCGCGTCGATGATCCCGGGCGCGCAAGCGTGGCCGAAGTTCACGCGCAACAAGTCCGAGCAGTTCGAGGCACGCTTCTCGTTCGTCGAAGTGGAGAAGTCGCCGTCGATCTTCTTCGCGGGGATGGAAGGCTCGCGGATTCCGGTGGCGGTCGCGCACGGCGAAGGCTATGCGGACTTCTCGCAGCAGGGCGACATCGAGCGCGTCGCGGTCGCGATGCGCTACGTCGACCACCGCGGCGAAGCGACCGAACGCTATCCGTTCAACCCGAACGGGTCGCCGGCCGGCATCACGTCGGTCACGACGGCCGACGGCCGCTTCTCGGTGCTGATGCCGCACATGGAGCGCGTGCACCGCACGGTCACGATGAGCTGGCATCCGGAAGGCTGGGGCGAAGCGAGCCCGTGGATGCGCGTGTTCCGCAACGCGCGCCGCTGGATCGGCTGATGTTCGATCCGCACGCGCCGGTCGACATCGTCACGCTGCGCGACGAACGCGCAGGCGACGTCGATGCGATCGGTCGCGTGATCGCGGCCGCATTCGCGGAGGCGCCGCAGCACGGGCAGTTCGAGCGGCAGATCGTCGACGCGCTGCGCGCGGACGGTGCGCTGAGCGTATCGCTCGTCGCGGAGCGCGACGAGCGCGTGATCGGCCACGTCGCGTTCTCGCCGGTGTCGATCGCCGGCGAGCCGGCCGGCAGCCACGGCTGGTACGGGCTCGCGCCGCTCGCGGTGCGGCCCGAATGCCGGCGGCAAAGCGTCGGGGCCGGGCTCGTGCGCACGGGCCTTGACGCGTTGCGCCGGCTCGGTGCGCGCGGCTGCGTCGTGCTGGGCGACCCCGCGTACTACGCGCGTTTCGGTTTCGTGCCGTCCGGCGATCTCGTATTCACGGACGCGCCGCCCGCGTACTTCCTCGCACTGGCGCTCGACGAAGCCGCGCCGCGGCCGTCGGGTGCGGTCCGCTATCACGACGCGTTTCATCCGGCGTAGCGGTTCGCCGCGTTGATCGCCTGTCATCCCGCCGTTCCGCAAAGCCGCATCGCGCGGCTTTTTCATTGGGCCGCCGGCGCGTGAGGCGCCGCGCCCACGCGAGTCCGTTGCGTTCGCGGCCCGCGCGCGTCGCGCGACGCGCGAAAGCGGGTGCCGGAAACAAAAAGGCCGCTCCTGGGAGCGGCCTTTGCGCGGACGAGCTGCGCCGACGTTACTGGATCTTCGCCTGCTGGCGCAGACCTTCCTCGAACGCCTGCAGCTTCTGCTGCACGAGCTGCTGCGCGATCTGCGCCTTCACCTGGTCGAACGGCGGCGGCGCGATGTCGCGGATGTCGTCGACGCGGATGATGTGCCAGCCGAACTGCGTCTTCACCGGCGCATCGGTCATCTGGCCTTTCTGCAGCTTCTGCGCGGCGGCCGCGAATTCCGGCACGTACGCCTTCGGGTCCGACCAGTCGAGGTCGCCGCCGTTCTTGCCCGAGCCCGGATCCTTCGAGTACTGCTTCGCCAGGTCCTCGAACTTCGCGCCGCCCTTGATCTTCGCGATCAGGTCCTTCGCCTGCTGCTCGCTGTCGACGAGGATGTGGTGCAGGTGGTACTCGCGGTTGCCGCCGGCACCCTTCACGAGATCGTCATAGCGCGCCTTCACTTCGGCGTCGGTCGGCTGGTTCTTCTTCAGGAAGCTCTCGATCATCGAGCGCAGCACGACCGTCTGCTGCGCGACGGCGACCTGCGCCTTCACGTCCGGACGGTTCGGGATGCCTTCACGGATTGCTTCCTGCATCAGGATTTCGCGGTTCACGAGTTCCTGGCGCACGGCCTGCTGAAGCTGCGGGCTGTCGGTCTGGCCTTGCTGGACGAGCTGCGCGACCATCGCGTCGGCGCGCGACTTCGGAATCGGCGTGCCGTTGACGACGGCGATGTTCTGGGCGAATGCCGGTGCCGCTGCAAAAGCAGCCGCCGCGACCCACAGGCGGGGGGATTTCAGGATCATCGGGAATTCCTGTTGAGACTAGATTGAAGATTCGTTGAATTCTTCGGGCGTGTAAGCCACGATCGCGAGCGCGTGAATGCCGCGCTGCATCGCATCAGCGAGCGCATCATACACCAGGCGATGCCGTGCGACGCGCGGCTTGCCCGCGAAGGCGGCCGATACGATCGTCACCGTGTAGTGGCCGCCGGCGGCCGCGCCGGCATGGCCGGCGTGCTGCGCGCTGTCGTCGCGCACCGCGAGCGACAGCGGCGCGAGCGATGCGGTGAGGCGCGCTTCGATCAGCGCGATGCGCTCGTCGGGCGACGCGTTCAGAAAGGTATCGGTCATGTCATTCGTCCTTCAGGTACTTCGTGAGCCACAGGCTCTGCAGGATGATGAACACGACCATCGCGCCCGTCGTGCCGAACAGCTTGAAGTTCACCCACTGCGATTCGGTGAAGTTGTGCACCACGTACAGGTTCGCGACGCCGAGCACTGCGAAGAACAGCGCCCACGCGACATTCAGCTTGTCCCACACGGGATGCGGCAGCGTGAGCTGCTTGCCCATCATCTTCTCGATCAGGTTGTTGCCGAACGCATAGCGCGCGGCGAGCAGCCCGATCGCAAACAGCCAGTACAGCACAGTCGGTTTCCATTGAATGAATTTTTCGTCATGCAGGACGAGGGTGGCGCCGCCGAAGACGACGATCACGCCGAGGCTGACCCACAGCATCGTGTCGACCTTCCGGTGGCGGAAGGCGACCCACGCGACCTGGGCCAGCGTCGCGACGATCGCGACGGCGGTGGCGGTGAAGATGCCCCAGACCTTGAAGGCGGCGAAAAACAGGATGATCGGAAACAGATCGAACAGGAATTTCATGGCGCTCGCAGCTGCGTGAAAGGCCGCATCGCGCGGCCTTTCACCGTTGTAGGGACCCGCCAGGCGTCACCGTCCGGGGTCGGGCAGCCGGCAACGCTGCCCGACCGATCCGTCCGGCGCCGCTCATTCGTTTTCGGGTCGGGACTCGAAGTTTAACGCAGCCGAATTGATGCAGTACCGCAAACCGGTCTTGTCGCGCGGGCCGTCCTCGAACACGTGGCCGAGGTGCGCGCCGCAATGGTTGCAGCGCACCTCGACGCGCACCATCCCGTGCGAGCGGTCGATCTTCTCGTCGATCACCTCGCCGTTCAGCGGCTTGAAGTAGCTGGGCCAGCCGCAGCCCGAATGGAATTTCGCGCCGGACTCGAACAGCGGCGTGCTGCAGACGACGCACTTGTAGATGCCCGGATCTTCGGTGTCGGTGTATTCGCCGGTGAACGCGCGCTCGGTCGCCGCATGCTGGGTGACCTCGTACTGCATCGGCGTGAGGCGGCGGCGCAGCTCGGCGTCGTCCTTTTGATACGGATAGGTCTTGTCGTCGGAATCGTGTGACATGTGAGGGTTCTCCTGATCGGTCGGTCGGGTCGTCGCGCTACGACGAGCAGCTCACTTCGAGCGACCCGGCCCAGTCGGGCGGCAATGCCGCATACGCTTCATGTTCCGGTTGTTCGTCGAACGGCCGGCGCAGCACCTGCGCGAGCCGTTCGACCTCGGAAAAATCCTTCTCCTTCGCGCGCCGGATCGCGACTTCGGCCAGATGGTTGCGCAGCACGTATTTCGGGTTCACGCGATTCATTGCGGCTGCGCGGGCCGCGTCGTCGCGCGTTTCCTCGGACAGCCGGGTGCGGTAGAGGTTCGCCCACGCATCGAACGCGTCGCGATCGATGAACAGGTCGCGCACCGGCGCATCGCGGCTCGCGTCGTGCTTCGAGATATGTGCGAGCCGGCGGAACGTCAGCGTGAAATCCGCGCGGCTCGCGTGCATCGTTTCGAGCAGCTTGTTCGCGAGCTCCGCATCGGTCTCGCGTTCGAGCTCGAGGCCGAGCTTCGCGCGCATCGCGCGTTCGAGCGCGGGGCCGAAGCGCTCCGGAAACTTCGCGAGCACGGCCTGTGCGTCTTCCACCGCGCGCTCGGCGCGCGCGTCGTCGTCGGCGATCCCGTGCTGCAGCCCGATCAGCGGCAGCAGCGCCTGCGCGAGGCAGTAGCAGTTCCAGTGCGCGATGCGCGGCTGCATCCGGTACGCGTAGCGGCCGCTCGTGTCGGAGTGGTTGCAGATGTGGTTCGCGTCGAAAGCGTCGACGAAGCCGAACGGGCCGTAGTCGATCGTCAGGCCGAGGATCGACATGTTGTCGGTGTTCATCACGCCGTGGCAGAAGCCGACCGCCTGCCACTGCGCGACGACATCGGCCGTGCGCAGCATCGCCGCTTCGAGCAGCGCGAGGTATGGATCGTCCGCGTCGCGGCAGGCCGGATAGAAGCGATCGATCACGTGGTCGGCGAGCTGGCGCAGCAGGTCGGGGCGATCGTTCGAGAAGAAATGCTCGAAGTGGCCGAAGCGCACGAAGCTCTCCGACACGCGCGTGACGACGGCCGACGTTTCGATCTCCTCGCGCACGACCGGCTGGTCGGAGCCGATCACCGCGAGCGCGCGCGTGGTCGGAATGCCGAGGTGATGCATCGCTTCCGAACACAGGAATTCGCGGATCGACGAACGCAGCACCGCGCGGCCGTCGCCCATGCGCGAATACGGCGTGCGGCCGCCGCCCTTGATCTGCAGTTCGTAGCGCTGCCCGTCGGTGCCCGGCAGTTCGCCGATCGTGAGCGCGCGGCCGTCGCCGAGCTGGCCGGCCCACACGCCGAACTGGTGGCCGGAATACACCGACGCATACGGCAGCGCGTTCGCGGGCCAGTCGCGCGTCGGGTTGCCGGCGAACAACTCGGCGAAGTCCGGCCGTGCCGCGACCGAAGCCGGCAGGCCGAGCAGTTGCGCGACTTCGTCGGAAAATCCGACCACGTACGGCGCGGGCAGCGGCGCGGCCGGCAGCCGCGTATGAAACGCGTCGCCGAGCGCGACGAACGCGCCGGCGGCCGGCGCGCCGAGCGTCGCGGCGAGGTCGGGGAGGGTGTCAGCCGCATCGGCTGCGCTTCGGGAAAACGACATGTTGAGCGCCTCTGGGTAAGCCGATATTGTAAGGCGGCGCTGCGCCGCCCGCATGGCGGCCCGCACGCGCCGCGCAGCGCCTGTCCGGGCCGTGGACGGGCCGCAAGCCGGCGCACCGCTTCGAGGCCGGTCACCGATTCGCTTCCTTCAGGGAGAACAAGACGATGGGTAAGCCGTTGCTGGGCCAGATGATGGACATGCCGTTGCTGGTGTCGTCGCTGATCGCGCATGCCGCGCGTTACGCCGGCGACACGGAGATCGTGTCGAAGCGCGTGGAAGGCGACCTGCATCGCTACACGTACCGCGACTGCGAGCAGCGCGCGAAACGCCTCGCGCAGGCGCTCGCGCGGCTCGGCGTCGAAACGGGCGATCGCGTCGGCACGCTGGCGTGGAACGGCTACCGGCATCTGGAGGCGTATTACGGGATCGGCGGAATGGGCGCCGTGTGCCACACGATCAACCCGCGCCTCTTTCCCGAGCAGATCGCGTACATCGTCAATCACGCGGAAGACCGCTACGTCTTCTTCGACCTCAATTTCGCGCCGCTCGTCGATGCGATCGCGCCGCAGTGCCCGCACGTGAAGGGGTGGATCGCGATGACCGACGCCGCGCACCTGCCGTCCGGCGCGACGCCGTACCTGTGCTACGAAACGCTGGTCGGCGCCGAGGACGGCCGCTACGACTGGCCGCGCCTCGACGAGCGGCAGGCGTCGGGCCTCTGCTACACGTCGGGCACGACCGGCAATCCGAAGGGCGTGCTGTATTCGCATCGCTCGACGGTGCTGCACGCATACGGCGCCGCGCTGCCCGATGCGATGAACCTGTCGGCGCTCGATGCGGTGCTGCCCGTCGTGCCGATGTTCCATGTGAACGCATGGGGGCTGCCGTACGCGGTGCCGCTCACCGGCGGCAAGCTCGTGCTGCCCGGCAAGGATCTCGACGGCAAGTCGCTGTACGAGCTGATGGAGGCCGAGCGCGTGACGTTCTCGGCGGGCGTGCCGACCGTATGGCTCGGCCTGCTGAACTACATGCGCGAGGCCGGCGTGCGCTTTTCTACGCTGAACCGCACGGTGATCGGCGGGTCCGCGTGCCCGCCCGCGATGCTGCGCACGTTCGAGGACGAATACGGCGTGCGCGTGATCCATGCATGGGGAATGACCGAGCTGTCGCCGCTCGGCACGCTCGCGAAGCTGAACTGGGCACAGTCGCAGCGGCCGCTCGACGCGCAGCGCCGGCTGCTGGAGAAGCAGGGGCGCGTGATCTGCGGCGTCGACATGCGGATCGTCGGCGACGACGGCCACGAACTGCCGTGGGACGGCGTCGCGTTCGGCGAGCTGCAGGTGCGCGGGCCATGGGTGATCGATCACTACTTCAGGAGCGATACGTCGCCGCTGTCGGACGGCTGGTTCCCGACCGGCGACGTCGCGACGATCGACCCGGACGGCTTCCTGCAGATCACCGACCGCAGCAAGGACGTGATCAAGTCGGGCGGCGAATGGATCAGCTCGATCGACATCGAGAACGTCGCGATCGCGCACCCGGGTGTCGCCGAAGCCGCCTGCATCGCATGCGCGCATCCGAAATGGACCGAACGGCCGCTGCTCGTCGTGGTGCCGCGCGAGGGCGCGAACCTGACCCGCGATGCGCTGCTTGCGTTCTACGAAGGCAAGGTCGCGAAGTGGTGGGTGCCCGACGACGTCGTGTTCGTCGAAGCGCTGCCGCACACGGCGACCGGCAAGCTGCAGAAGCTGAAGCTGCGCGAGACGTTCCGCGACTACGTGTTGCCGACGGCGGTCTGCGAGCCGTAATCGCGGGCCGGCGCCGGCCGGCCGCACGGTCGCCCGGTCCGGCCCCCGGATCGGCACAAAATTCAAATTGAACGACCGTGCTTTTTCGTTGTATGCTGCCTCCGTTCGATCCGGACATGCGGCCGTTCGACCGCGCACAATGAAGCGCAGCCACCCCGGCGCGCGATGCATGGAGGCAGGCAGATGGCAGTGGATTACTCGACTCGCGACGGCGTGGCCGTCATCACGCTCAACAATCCGCCCGTCAACGGGCTCGGCCTGTCGACGCGCCAGGGCGTCATGGACGCGCTCGATCGCGCCGCGCAGGATCCGGCGATCGCCGCGATCGTGCTGACGGGCGCCGGCCGCGCGTTCTCGGGCGGCGCCGACATCACCGAATTCAATACGCCGAAGGCGCTGCAGGAACCGACGCTGCACACCGTGATCCGCGCGGTGGAGGCGAGCGCGAAACCGGTCGTCGCGGCGTTGCACAGCGTCGTGATGGGCGGCGGGCTCGAACTCGCGCTCGGCGCGCACTATCGCGTCGCGTCGCCCGGTGCGCAGGTCGCGCTGCCCGAAGTGAAGCTCGGCCTGCTGCCGGGTGCGGGCGGCACGCAGCGGCTGCCGCGCGCGGTCGGGCTCGAAACCGCGCTGAACATGATCGTGTCGGGCGCGCCGGTGCCGTCGGAGCAGCTCGCGACGAGCGGGCTGTTCGACGCAATGGCCGACGGCGACCTGCTCGAGACGGCCGTCGCGTTCGCGCGCAAGGCCGGCGCGCAGGGCGGTCCGCATCCGCGCGTGCGCGACCGCAAGATCGTCCACGAGAACGCCGCGGGCTTCATCCAGTTCGCGCGCAATTCCGTGCGGGCCGCCGCGCCGAACTTCCCCGCGCCGCACAAGTGCATCGACGCGATCGAGGCCGGCGTGCTCAACGGTTTCGACAGGGGCAGCATCGCGGAGCGCGACGGTTTCGTCGCGCTGATGATGACGCCGGAAAGCCGCGCGCTGCGGCACGCGTTCTTCGGCGAGCGCGCGGCGAGCAAGATTCCCGACGTGCCGGCCGATACGCCGGTGCGCGAGATCCGCCGCGTCGGCGTGATCGGCGCAGGCACGATGGGCGGCGGGATCGCGATGAACTTCGTCAACGCGGGGCTGCCCGTCACGCTGCTCGAGACGAAGCAGGAAGCGCTCGACCGCGGCCTCGCGACGATCCGCAAGAACTACGACGCGCAGGTGAAGAAGGGCAAGCTCACGCAGCAGAAGCTCGACGCGCGCATGGCGCTGATCACGCCGACGCTGTCCTACGACGACCTGAAGGACGCGGACCTGATCGTCGAGGCCGTGTTCGAGGAACTGGGTGTGAAGGAGCAGGTGTTCGGCCGGCTCGACGCGGTGGCGAAGCCCGGCGCGATCCTCGCGTCGAACACGTCGACGCTCGACGTCGACAAGATCGCCGCGTTCACGAAGCGTCCGCAGGACGTGGTCGGCATGCACTTCTTCAGCCCGGCGAACGTGATGAAGCTGCTCGAGGTCGTGCGCGGCGCGCAGACCGCGAAGGACGTGCTCGCAACCGTGATGGCGGTGGCCAAGAAGATCCGCAAGACGGCGGTCGTGTCGGGCGTGTGCGACGGCTTCATCGGCAACCGGATGATCGAGCAGTACATCCGCCAGGCGCTCTTCATGCTGGAGGAAGGCGCGCTGCCCGCGCAGGTCGATCGCGCGATCGAGAAGTTCGGTTTCGCGATGGGGCCGTTCCGGATGAGCGACCTCGCCGGCAACGACATCGGCTGGGCGATCCGCAAGCGCCGCTATGTGGAACAGCCCGATCTGCACTATTCCAAGATCGCCGACCGCCTGTGCGAGCAGGGCCGCTTCGGCCAGAAGACGGGCGGCGGCTGGTACGACTACGTGCCGGGCGAGCGCAAGGCGAAACCGTCGGCGCTCGTCGACGAGATGGTCGTCGCGTACTCGAAGGAGCGCGGCGTCGAGCGGCGCAAGATCGGCGACGACGAGATCGTCGAGCGGCTCGTGTATGCGCTCGTCAACGAAGGCGCGAAGATCCTCGAGGAGAAGATCGCGTCGAAGGCGTCCGATATCGACATGGTCTATCTGACCGGCTACGGCTTCCCGCTGTGGCGCGGCGGCCCGATGCTGTACGCGGACATGGTGGGCCTCTACAACGTCGAGCGGGCGATCCGCCGCTACGCGGCTGCACCGAACGGCGACGCGTGGCAGCTCGCACCGTCGATCGTGGAACTGGCGAAGGCCGGGCGCGGGTTCAACGGCTGACGACCCGCGCGACCGCACGGCCGCGCCGGCAAGGAGAAACGCAATGAAACGCACCGACGACGTATTGCTCGTGATCGACGTGCAGTACGACTTCATGCCGGGCGGCGCACTCGCGGTGCCGGACGGCGACGCGGTCGTGCCCGTGATCAACGCGCTCGCGCAACGCTTCGACCACGTCGTGCTGACGCAGGACTGGCACCCGCGCGAGCACGTGTCGTTCGCGGCGAACCATCCGGGGCGCGAACCGTTTTCGACGCTCGCGCTGCCGTACGGCGAGCAGGTGCTGTGGCCCGTGCACTGCGTGCAGGACACCGAAGGCGCGGCGCTGCATCGCGACCTCGACATCCCGCACGCGCGGCTCGTGATCCGCAAGGGCGGCGACGCGCAGGTCGACAGCTACTCCGCGTTCGTCGAGGCCGATCGCACGACGCGTACGGGGCTCGCCGGCTATCTGCGCGAGCTCGGGGCGAAGCGCGTGTGGTGCTGCGGGCTCGCGACCGACTACTGCGTCGCGTGGTCGGCACTCGATGCGCGCGCGGCGGGCTTCGAGGCCGCGGTGATCAACGATGCGTGCCGGGCGATCGACCTGAACGGGTCGCTCGCGCACGCATGGCAACAGATGCAGGCGGCGGGCGTCGCGCATGTGACGTCCGCGGGCGCGCGCCCGACGGCGTAGCGCATTCCCATCCGACATGAAGCAGGACCGAAGGAGACTCGCATGACCGAAGCCGTAATCGTATCGACCGCACGCACCGCGCTCGCGAAATCGTGGCGCGGCGCCTTCAACATGACGCACGGCGCGACGCTCGGCGGCCACGTGGTCGCGGCCGCGCTCGAGCGCGCGAAGCTCGATCCGGCGCGCATCGAGGATGTGATCATGGGTTGCGCGAACCCCGAGGGCGCGACCGGCGCCAACATCGCGCGGCAGATCGCGCTGCGCGCCGGGCTGCCGGTCAGTGTGCCGGGGATGACGGTGAACCGCTTCTGTTCGTCCGGGCTGCAGACGATTGCGCTTGCCGCGCAGCGGATCATCGCGGGCGAGGGCGACGTGTACGTCGCGGGCGGCGTCGAATCGATCTCGTGCGTGCAGAACGAAATGAACCGGCACATGATCCAGGAAGGCTGGCTCGTCGAGCACAAGCCGGAGATCTACTGGAACATGCTGCAGACGGCCGAGAACGTCGCGAAGCGCTACGGGATCGCGAAGGAGCGTCAGGATGCGTACGGCGTGCAGTCGCAACAGCGCGCCGCAGCCGCGCAGGAAGCCGGGCGCTTTCGTGACGAGATCGTGCCGATCACCGTGCGCGCGGGCATCGCCGACAAGGCCACGGGGCGCCTGTTCACGCAGGAAGTGACGGTGTCGGCCGACGAAGGCATCCGGCCCGACACGACGCTCGAAGGCGTGTCGAAAATCCGCTCGGCCGTGCCGGGCGGCGTGATCACCGCGGGCAACGCGAGCCAGTTCTCGGACGGCGCGTCGGCCTGCGTCGTGATGAACGCCGATGTCGCGCAGCGCGAAGGGTTGCAACCGCTCGGCGTGTTCCGCGGGTTCGCGGTTGCCGGTTGCGAGCCGGACGAAATGGGGATCGGCCCGGTGTTCGCGGTGCCGAAGCTGCTGAAGCAGGCGGGACTGAAGGTCGACGACATCGGTCTGTGGGAGTTGAACGAAGCGTTCGCGGTGCAGGTGCTGTACTGCCGCGATACGCTCGGGATCCCTGACGATCGCCTGAACGTGAACGGCGGCGCGATCGCGGTCGGCCACCCGTATGGCGTGTCGGGCGCGCGCCTGACCGGCCACGCGCTGCTCGAAGGCAAGCGGCGCGGCGTGAAATACGTGGTCGTCACGATGTGCATCGGCGGCGGGCAGGGCGCCGCCGGACTGTTCGAAATCGTCTGACGTGAGGTCGCCGGCGGCCGCAATTTTCCGCGACGGGAAAGCGGCCGCCACGACGGGCGAACCGGCGCGCTCCGCCAGCGATTCGTAAGGATCCTGAAGCAAACGGTGCCGGCCCGAGGATGCTGTTTCCCCTTACTTGTCAAACGAATTGCGGCACCTATACTTGCTCTGACATTTGCCTTTCGGCGGGATGGGTCAGCGCGCGTGCCGCACCGACGCACGCGACGCGTTTCCGGTAGCCGGCGAAGACGATGCAGTGCGCGTTTCCGGCACCGTGGACGTTCGAACCACGCAGCAGACCGAAACGGGGATCAAATTGAGCACAGCCTATGCAGCCGGGGAACCGCCGCGCATCGTCAGCGCGGCCGCGAGGCTCTACGCAAGATGCCTGCTGGTCGGATTCGCATTGCTGCCGGCCTATCTGATTGCCTATCTGTGGTTCTTCAGCGACCCGCACGTGCTGTTCGAGAGCCACGCATTCCATGAACTCGCGATTGCGGCCGCCACGCTCGAGGGCGCATTCGTCACCTACGTGACCTGGGTGTGCTACCGGTCGTCCGGCGAACCGCTGCTGCGCTGGCTGACGCTCGGCTTTCTCGGCTTCGCGATGATCTATGCGCTGCACGGCCTCTTCACGGGCATGGCGCATCACAACATCTGGCTGTTCCTGCTGTACGGGCCTGCATCGCGGCTCGTGATGTCGATGCTGCTGCTCACCGGCATGCTGTCGTATTCGCAGCCGCCCGATCGCGTCGACAGGCGTACGCGCGTGCGAACGTGGCTGCCGTGGGTCGTGCTGTTCCTGATCGTCGACGCGGCGGTCGCGTACATCGCGTATTCGCCGATCGCGGGCGCATTCGGCACGCGCACCTCGATGGAAGGCGGCGCGCTCGTGCTTTCGCTGCTGAACGTCGGCGTGCTGCTCGCGCGCCGCATCCGTTCGCCGCTGATGGTGATCTACGGCGTGTCGATCACCGCGTTCGCGCTGTCGTCGCTCGCGTTCATGCTCGGCAAGCCGTGGAATCACATGTGGTGGCTCGCGCATGCGATCTTCGCGGGCGGCTTCTTCCTGTTGAGCTTCGGCGTCGTGCAGGCGCTGCAGACGACACGCTCGTTCTCCGCGATCTACAGCCAGCAAGACCTGATGAGCCGGCTGTCGGAATCGATGGCGCGCACCGAGAGCGCGCTGCAGGAGTTGCGGCGCACGAACCAGAAGCTCGAATACATGGCCGCGACCGACCCGATGACGGGCGCGTCGAACCGCCGCCAGTTCATCGCGCAGGTGGAGCGCGAGATCGTGCGCGCGGAGCGCGACGGCACGCCGTTCTGCCTGCTGGCGCTCGATCTCGACAACTTCAAGAACATCAACGATGCGTACGGGCATCAGATCGGCGACGAGGTATTGCGCGGCGTCGTGCGCCAGTGTCTCGAAGCGCTCCGGCCGGCGGGGGCGCTCGCACGGGTCGGCGGCGAGGAGTTCATGGCGCTGTTGCCGGAGATGCCGCTCGAAGGTGCGCGGATGACCGCCGAGCGCGTGAGATCGTCGATCGCGAGTTCGCCGTTCGGGCTGGATTTCAAGCGCGTGCAGGTGACGGTCAGCGTCGGCGTCGCGCAGTACGGCGTCGACGGCAGCACCGTCGATGCGTTGCTGCGCGCGGTGGACGAGCGCTTGTATCAGGCGAAACGAGACGGGCGCAATCGCGTGGTCGCGCACTGACGAACGAGCGCCGCGGATTCTGCGGCGTGGCGCGTACGCACGGAGCGCGCGGGAGCGACGCGGCATCGAGCCGTTGCGCGGACGATCCGAATGAAGCCCCGCGCCCGAATGCGCGCGCGGGGCTTTCTATTGACCGGCGTGTACCTAGCGCGCTGCGATGGCCGCGGCGCTGCGCGGTTGCGCGTCTTCCATCCGCTGCGACGCCTGCCACCAGTACTTGCCCGTGCGCAGTTGCGGGTCGCGGATCGCCAGATACGTCGTACTCCAAAGCTGCGCCGCATTGGCCTCGGTCGCATCCGCGCTGCGCGTGCCGAACGCATCGGTCTGGTACTTGCCGTTCACGTACGACCACGTCCACATTTCCGACGTGCGCATGTCGCGTCCGTTCGAGATCGCCTGCCAGATGGTCTGCCGCGCCTGCGTCAGCAGCGTGCGCGTCGTGTCCGACAGGTCCTGGCGCGCGAGCTGCCGGTCGAGCCCGGCGACCCACATCGCCTGCTGCCACGACCAGATCACCGTGCCGTGATACGCGGAACTCGTGAACTTTGGCCACAGCGTCTGGCTGGCGTACGCGGGGTTCGCGATCAGCATTCCGACGTCGGTGACGAGCCCAGTCGGGAACGGTCGCGTGACATCGGACACGATCCGCTGCAGTTCATCGTCCGGCGGCGTGCCGAACAACAGCGCGAAGCCGCCGTCGGAATGCATCACCGGGATCGGCGTGCCCTGCTGGTCGAGCGACAACGCGTAGAACGTCAGCGGCGCGCTCGGCGCGGTGCCGGCCGGCACACCGGCGGACGGCGCGTAGGCCGACACGTCGGTTGCCGCCTGCGCGGCCGGTACGCTGACCTGGAACAGCGGCGGCGCCTGCTGCTCCCATACGGCCGCCTGGGCCGCCGTGTTCGCGAGCGTCGCGCGTTGCGCGGCGTCCAGGTACGGATCGAGCAGGCCGCGCGCGAGGAACGCGTTCGCGGCGCGCAGCGCGGCCGGTACGAGCACCGCATTCACGTCGTACGGGTAGACGCCGCCGCCGAGCCCGTCGGTGCTGTCGCGCCAGTTGCCGACGATCTCGCCGGGCCGCAGCCGGATCAGGTTCGCGACCGTCGGTTGCTGCGCGAACGGCTGCGCGGTGGCCGCGACGTGCAGCAGGTTGACGACGAGCCGGCTGCCGTTGGTCTGGCCGTCGCTGCCGCGTTGCGCGAGATAGGCGGCCGCGCGCGCCTGGCCGCGCGTGTCGTCGATCAGCCAGGCCGCCGCGATCGGCGCGAGCAGGTAGTCGCTGTCGATCATCTTGTAGTCGTAGGTCGGCGTCGCATCGTTCGGCCGGCCGTGCTTCGCGTTGTCGACCAGCGCGAATTCGCCGATCCCTTCCTCGTGCGCGACCTTGCCGTCGTTCGACAGACGGCTCAGCACCGACGACAGGCCGGCCTCGATCGCCGCGGGCTCGAGCACCGGCATCAGCATGCGCACCGAGATCAGCGTGTCTCGGCCGAAGTAGGTGTCGTACTGCCACGAGCCGGCCAGCAGCTTGTCGTGGAAGCTCAGGAATTCGAGCACGTTCTGGCTGACCGGGTCGGGGTTCACCGACGGCGCGAACAGGTCGGCGCGCGTGATCGGCGACAACGGCGTCTCGCCCGACAGCGCGTCGACGTGCAATTTCAGCGTGTGCGAGCCGGGCGCCGCGCGCAGCACGAGCTTGCCGCCCGCGGCCGTCGCGATGCTGCCGCCGTCGCGCAGCATGATGCGCAGCACGTAGCCGGGCGCGCCGTCGATCCGGTCGCGCTGCCACTGCGCGGCACTGCCCTGGACCGTCGGCGCGGTGACGATCTCCGGCGGAATCGTCGCGCCGCCGTTGAAGTCGCGCAGGAAGCGCACGTTGCTGAGCAGGCCCTGGCGAACGGTGAGCGTGTCGCTGTCGACCGACACGTCGGCACCGATTCCGTACAGCGGGCGGCCGTGCGTGTCGGGCGCCGACAGCGCGGACGGCGGCGTATCGAGGCTCCAGTTCACCGGCTGCGCGGTATCGTCGAACCACAGGCCAGTGCCGCTGTTGCCGGCCGGAAACACCACGAGCAGGCGCGGCTTCGCCGACGAGCGCACGAGCAGGTGCGCGGCGACCTGGTCGCGCCGGTAGAACGCATTGATCTGCCCGCCGGTATCCATCCGGAACGACAGCGCGGCCGTGTTCGACGGCGGGCTGTTCGACTGGACGTCGTCGTCGTTGCAAGCCGCAAGCAGGCCTGCGCAGACGAATCCGACACACAGCGATTTCGCGAAGCGGTGCACGTTCATGACGACCCTCCTGACGACTGCGATTTTTATCGGAATGTTCGAATTCGCGGAGACGCGCTCCGCTTCATGCTGCATCGCGGGCATTATCGAAATGCCGCTGAATCGATCGTGGGGTGATGCGCGGGGGCGAATTGAGCGGCGATTAATCGGATAAGCGATAAATGCCGAAAATAAATGCAAAAGCACACGCCGCCCGGTGCGATACGGGTGAAGTCGGTGGCGAACGCCGCCGCCCGCGCAATCGGCCTGGGCGAACCGCGCCGCTCATGCAGCGATGGAAAATCAGACGAAAGGTGTTGTAGGCGATTCTAGATTTCGATGAAAGTCGAAGTCAATATTGGTTGATGGCTTTTTTGATATTTCATTCTAGGATAAATCGTAATTATTACTCGGGGAGTCGGTAAAACCTGCAAATCGATGGAAATGGATAATCAATCGCCATAGAGGCGGATCAAAGAAAGGCCGAATGGTATTTCAAGGCCGCGATCGAAACCGGGCCGGAATTGGAGGCATTCGGTAATACGCGGAATGCGGCCCGATCGTACGCGTGACGGTACGTGATTGCGCGGAGCAAGCGATGTTCCTGCCATCCGCATGCGGCCGCTGCGCCATTGCCGTCGGCCAACGCCGATTCCTGCCCCATGCCGACCCGCCGGTCGCGCGATCGGCCCATCTGCAAGGTCAAGTTTGGTAGGCTTGGGGCCTGCCGCCGTTTGCCGGGTCGCGTCGATGCATATCGACGCGGCGGAAAATCGCGTATCGTCGCCGGAACGACCGGCCGACCCTCGATGCTCGAACCGTTTCGTTCCCGTCACGCCCGCGACCGCGGGCAAACGGCGCAGACCGACAATGGAAGGGCGCGTCGGCCGCCGGCAAGGCAGAGCGCGGCATCGCGCGCCGCAACGAACTGGAGCAACGCAAGTGATCAGACATATCGTCATGTGGAAGTTGAAGGAATCGGCCGAAGGCGGCACGCGCGCGCAGAACGCGCTGAAGCTGAAGGAAAAGCTCGAAGGCTGCCGCGATCTCGTGCCGGGCATCCTGCAGATCGACGTCGGCGTCGCGACGCCGGGCCTCGAAGCGACGTCGGACGTCGTGCTCGTGTCGGATTTCACCGACCAGGCCGCGCTCGACGCGTACCAGGTGCACCCGGTGCACCAGGAAGTGAAGAAATTCGTCGTCGCGGTGGCCGAATCGCGCCAGTGCGTCGACTACGTTTGCGACAGCGCACGATGAGCGACGCGGCATCCCCGACGGACGGCCCGTCGATCGAAAGCCCGTTCGTCGATCTGCTCGGCGTGCAGCTGGTTTTCGCGAAGGACGGCGCAAGCGAGATCGTGCTGCCGCTCGACGAGCGGCACATGAACACGTGGAGCATCGCGCACGGCGGCGTGACGATGACGCTGTCCGACATCGCGCTCGCGATGGCCGCGCGCAGCCTGACCGATGACGGCGTCGGCGTCGTCACGGTCGAGATGAAGGTGAACTTCATGCAGCCGGGGCGCGGCGAGCTGCGCGCGTACGGACGCGTGATGCACCGTTCGACGACGATGGCGTACTGCGAAGGCGAAGTGCGCGACAGCGACGGCAATTTCGTCGCGAAGGCGCTCGGCACGTTCAAGTACATGCGGCGGCTCGCGGTGGGCCGCGACATCAAGCGGCAGCGCACGCGCACCGCGCCGGATGCGCAGCCCGGCCCGAGCGACGCGTAGGCGCCGGAACGCGCGGCCCTGCCCGATCGAGGGCAGGGCCGTTTCGCTTTGCGGCACGGATGCGCAGCGGCGCGGCGAGCCGGTGCGAATGAAGCCTGGGAGCCAGCAATGAACGCGGTCAACCGTCAGATCCTGCTCGTGTCGCGCCCGCAGGGCGCCGCGAGCGCCGGCAATTTCCGGCTCGTCGAAGCGCCGCTCGCTCCGCTCGCCGACGGCGAGCTGCGCGTCCGTAACCATTTCCTGTCGCTCGATCCGTACATGCGCGGCCGCATGAACGACGCGAAATCCTATGCGGTGCCGCAGCCGTTGAACGAAGTGATGATCGGCGGCACGGCCGGCGAGGTGGTCGAGTCGCGGCACCCGGATTTCGCGGTCGGCGAACACGTGATCGGCCAGTTCGGCTGGCAGGAATACGGCACGTCGGACGGCAGCGGTCTGCGCAAGGTCGACACGTCGCGGGTGCCGCTGTCCGCATGGCTCGGCGTGACCGGCATGCCGGGCGTGACCGCGTGGGTCGGGCTGAACCGGATCATCGCACCGAAGGCCGGCGACACCGTCGTCGTCAGTGCGGCGAGCGGCGCGGTCGGCAGCGTGGTCGGCCAGCTCGCGAAGCGCGCCGGCTGCCGCGCGGTCGGCATCGCGGGCGGCCCCGACAAATGCCGCTACGTGGTCGACACGCTCGGCTTCGACGCGTGCGTCGACTACAAGGCCGGCCGGCTGGCCGACGACCTCGCCGCGGCGACGCCCGACGGCGTCGACGGCTGTTTCGAGAACGTCGGCGGCGCGGTGCTCGACGCGACGATGGCGCGGATGAACGCGTTCGGCCGGATCGCCGTGTGCGGAATGATCGCCGGCTACGACGGCGTGCCCGTGCCGCTCGCGAACCCCGGCCTGATCCTGCGGTCGCGGCTGACGATGCAGGGTTTCATCGTGTTCGAGCATCCCGACGCTTGGCCGCCCGCGCTGGCCGAGCTGAGCGAACTCGTCGCGACGAAGCAGCTGCATTACCGCGAGACGATCGCATACGGCCTCGAGCGCGCGCCGGACGCGTTCCTCGGCCTGTTGAAGGGCCACAATTTCGGCAAGCAGCTCGTGCAACTCGTCTGACGCGCGCATGGCATCATGTGACGCTTGTCCGCTCACGGCGCCGCGCGCGCCGTCCTTCACGATGCCGCTGAATCCGAAGATCGCGCAGGTGCTCGACATGGTCGAGCGCGCGAAACGCCCGTCCTATCATCACCAGACGCCGCAGCAGGCGCGTGCCGCCTACGAAA
Organism: Burkholderia sp. SR8; assembly: GCF_052851275.1. Taxonomy (NCBI): domain Bacteria; kingdom Pseudomonadati; phylum Pseudomonadota; class Betaproteobacteria; order Burkholderiales; family Burkholderiaceae; genus Burkholderia; species Burkholderia sp. SR8. The sequence goes on along the minus strand of NZ_JAULUC010000001.1, from coordinate 114,510 downwards.
GGAGCGCGCCGATCCTCGACGTCGCACCGGCGCCGATGCACGCGGTCGAGGCCTGCGTCGTGCCGACCCGCGACGGCCGCACGATCGGCGCGCGGCTTTTCGTGCCGGTCGAGCCGAGCCTCGCCGAACCGCTGCCCGCGCTCGTCTATTTCCACGGCGGCGGCTTCACGGTCGGCAGCGTCGATACGCACGACGCGCTGTGCCGGATGTTCGCGCGCGACGCGCAGTGCGCGGTGCTGTCGGTCGACTACCGGCTCGCGCCCGAACACAAGTTTCCGACCGCGGTGAACGACGCCGACGATGCGTTGCGCTGGCTGCATCGCGAGGCGCCCGCATTCGGCATCGACGCCGCGCGGCTCGCGGTCGGCGGCGACAGCGCGGGCGGCACGCTCGCGACGGTCTGTGCGGTGCTCGCACGCGACGCGGGCATCGATCTTGCGCTGCAGCTGCTGATCTATCCGGGCGTCACGGGCTGCCAGGACACCGAGTCGCACGCGCGGCTCGCGAACGGCTACCTGCTGACGCAGGACACGATCCAGTGGTTCTTCGCGCAATACGTGCGCGATCGCTCGGATCGCGACGACTGGCGTTTCGCGCCGCTCGACGGCACGCGCGGTGCGCCGTCGTTCGCCGGCGTCGCACCGGCCTGGATCGCGACGGCCGAGTACGATCCGCTGAGCGACGAGGGCGCCGCGTACGCGGACAAGCTGCGCGCGGCCGGCAATGCGGTCACGCTGGTCCGCTATCCGGGGATGATTCACGAGTTCTTCAAGATGGGCGGCTACGTGCCCGAGGTGCGGGCCGCGCATGCCGACGCGGTGGCGGCGCTGAAGGCGGCATTCGACGGCGTTTGACGACGGCGGCGCGCGGCGCCGCGCGGAGAAGGCGATGACCGACGGCTTCGTGGAAACGGGCGACTGGACGGTGCTGGGCGGCGATGCCGCGCGCATTCGCGACGCGGTGTTCGTGCGCGAGCAGCGGATTCCGCCGGAATGGGAGCTCGACGACGAGGATCCGTTGTCGCTGCATGCGGTGGCTTACCGCGTGGACGCCGCAACCGGCGCACGCCGCGCGATCGCGACCGGGCGGCTGCTGCCGTCGGGCACGATCGGCCGCGTCGCGGTGCTCGCCGACGCGCGCGGGCAGGGCGCCGGATCGGCGGTGCTGCACGCGCTGCTGGCGGCCGCGCGGCACCGCGGCGAGCCGCTCGTGCGGCTCTACGCGCAGGCGGCCGCGGTGCCGTTCTATGTGCGGCACGGCTTCGCGGCGATCGGCGAACCGTTCGTCGAAATCGGCGTGCCGCACGTCGAGATGGCGCGCGCGCCGTAGCGCGGGCGCCGCCTTCTGCGCGGGTTCAGCGCGGCCGCGTCGCGTCGATGTCGAACGTGAACGCGCGCTCGAACGTGCCGGGGCGGACGGTGCGGTGCGAACCGTCGTCGTCGCAGCGCTCCTTGATCTCGACGGTCAGCCGTACGCCTTCCTTCATCGTCACACGCAGCGCGGTCGTGCCGCGCGTGCCGTATTCCGGCGTCTCGATGAAGGCGGCCGACAGCGCGCGCTCGCGCTCGATCGGGATACCCGTATTCGGCAGCGCGGCGTCGTCCGCGACGTGCGGATCGCGCATCAGCTCGATCAGTTCGTCGAGCGACGGCGTCGGATTGTCGGTCAGCAGCGTGCCGAGCTCGGCGCGCTTGCGCACCACTTTCGGCCAGGGCGTATCGAGCCGCCCATTCGACAGTGCATGCACGCCGGCGCTGACCGCGACCGGCGCGGCGACGCCGGTTTCGCCTTCGGCCGCGCGATTGCAGAACCACGCGAGCTCGCGCCGCTTCCAGTCGCCGACGAGCAGATTGAAGCCGTTGTACACGGCTGCGTGCTCGGCGAGTTCGCCGAGGTATTCGAGCGGCGCGACGGACGGGCCGCCGAGAAAGTCGGACACGAGCTTGCCGCGGGTCGGCGCCCCGGCGCGGATGTCGAACGGCGCGCGGTAGTTCGTCAGCGCCGCGAAGCGGCCGTCGCGCGACACGCCGAGCCAGGTGCCGCCGGCTTCGAGATCGCGGCCGGCCAGCACGCCCGGCACGTCCTCCCACCACGAAAGCGGCGCACTCGTCCGGCGAAAGAACTCGTCGCGGTTGGCGGTCAGGGTAAAGACAGGACCGGCGGCGGCATCAGGCTGCCAGTCGAAGGCAATCAGACACATCGGGCGAATCTCTCGCAGGAAACATCGTGCGCCGGCTGCGGTGCTCCGCGAACCGGCGTGCGAACGGGGTTGTCAGTGCGTCACGCTTCCGTCGGCCACGCGTACGGCAGCGCGTCGAATGCGAGCGCCGGGCCGTCGGCCGAACCGAGGTGCACCGTGCCGCTGTCGAGCGCGGCCAGCTTGATCTCGACGAGCGCATCGACGCCGCCCGCCGGCGCGGCCGCCGCGTTGACGATCATCCCGCACGGCTGGCCCGGATCGTCGCTGTGGAACAGCTCGACGCCGGCATGCACGGTGTCGGTTTCGGCGGCGACGTGCGCGAGCGCGGTGCGGCGCTTGATCGTGCCGCGGTACTGGCTGCGCGCGACGACTTCCTGGCCCGGGTAGCATCCCTTACGGAAGTTAACGGCGCCGATCACGTCGAAGTTGACCATCTGCGGCACGAACTGCTCGACGGCCGGCTGCGTGATGCGCGGCTCGCCCGCGCGCACGTCGAGCCAGTCCCACACGGCCGGCGACACGACCGGCAGCGTGCCGGCGAGCGCGGCGATGCGCGCGTCGACCTCCGCGCGCGGCCCGATCCACAGGTAGCGCTTGCGGCCGGCCGCGTCCGGCACGCGGATCAGCGCGCCGGCCGGGCCGTCGACCTTCACGTGCACGCCGTCCGGCAGCGCATCGAAGATGCCCGACAACGCGTCGCGCACGTCGCCCGCGAAGCCGACCACCGCGAGCGTGTCGGTCGCATCCGCGAGCTTCGCCTTCGCGCGCAGCACGAACATCGACAGGCGTTTCTGCACGGCCGGCTGCACGTCCTTCGAGATCAGCAGGCGCACGCCGTGACCGGCGCGCCACACGAGGAACGACGCGAGCAGCCGGCCCTTCGGCGAGCAATAGCCGGACAGGCGCGCGCTCGCCGCATCGAGATGCTCGATGTCGTTGGTGAGCTGGCTGTGCAGGAACGTCGCGGCGTCGTCGCCGGCCACGTCGATCACGCCGAACTGCGGCAGCGGCATGCAGGCGCCCGGCGCGTCGAAATCGGCGGCGGACGGACGGGGGAAAACGGGAAGCGATGCGGATGCGGTTTGGGCAGCCGGTGAAGCGAACGGTGTGCTCATGGAATGAGGGAACAGTCAACCCTGACTTTGACGAAGGCGAGCAAGTATTATATGGGTCTTACCTGAGTCTCGTTTCCATGTCCCTACTGAAGAAATGCGCCGCGACGGTCGTGGCGCTGGCCGTCGTTGTGGCCGCTGCCGGCGCGGGCGGCGGGTATTACTGGGCGACCCGGCCGCTGCTGCTGGGCGCCGCGTCGCTCGATGTCACGATCAAGCCGCGCAGCAGCGTGAAGAGCGTCGCGCTGCAGCTCAAGCGCGGCGGCGTGCCGGTCGAGCCGTTCGGCTTCGTCGCGATGACGCGCGTGCTCGGGCTGTCGAGCCGGCTCAAGTCCGGCAACTATGAATTCAAGACCGGCATCACGCCGTACGACGTGCTGCAGAAGATCGCGCGCGGCGACGTGAACGAATACGTCGCGACGGTGATCGAGGGCTGGACCTTCAAGCGGATGCGCGCGGAGCTCGACGGCAACCCCGATCTCGCGCACGCGACGGCCGGCATGAGCGACGCCGAGCTGCTGCGCGCGATCGGCGCGCCCGACACCGCGATCCAGCGCGGCAGCGGCGAAGGGCTGTTCTTCCCGGACACCTACCTGTTCGACAAGGGCACGAGCGACCTGAACATCTACCGGCGCGCGTACCACCTGATGCAGACGCGCCTCGACGAGGCCTGGGCCGCGCGCGCGCCCGGCCTGCCGTACAAGACGCCTTACGAAGCGCTGACGATCGCGTCGATCGTCGAGAAGGAAACGGGGCACGCGGCCGATCGCGCGTTCGTCGCGGCCGTGTTCGCGAACCGGCTGCGCATCGGGATGCCGCTGCAGACCGATCCGTCGGTGATCTACGGCCTCGGCGACGCGTACGACGGCCGCCTGCGCAAGCGCGACCTGCAGGCCGACACTCCTTACAATACCTATACGCGTCGCGGGCTGCCGCCGACGCCGATCGCCCTGCCGGGTGTCGCGTCGCTGCAGGCGGCGATCAACCCGGCCCAGACGAGCGCGCTGTATTTCGTCGCGAAGGGCGACGGCACGAGCGTGTTTTCGGACACGCTCGGCGATCACAACAAGGCCGTGGACAAGTACATACGAGGTCAATAATGGCGAGCGGTAAATTCATCACGTTCGAAGGCATCGACGGGGCGGGGAAGACCACCCACCTGCAATGGTTCTGCGAACGTCTTCAGGCGAAGCTGGCCGCGGCCGGACGGCAGGTGGTCGTCACCCGCGAGCCGGGCGGCACGCAGCTCGGCGAGAAGCTGCGCGAGATCCTGCTGAACCAGCCGATGGACCTCGAAACCGAAGCGCTGCTGATGTTCGCCGCGCGCCGCGAGCACCTCGCGCTCGTGATCGAGCCGGCGCTCGCGCGCGGCGACTGGGTCGTGTCCGATCGCTTCACCGACGCGACGTTCGCGTACCAGGGCGGCGGCCGCGGCCTGCCGCGCGACAAGCTCGAGACGCTCGAGCGCTGGGTGCAGGGCGGGTTTCAGCCCGACCTGACCGTGCTGTTCGACGTCGCGCCGCAGGTCGCGAGCGAGCGCCGCGGCGCCGCGCGCATGCCGGACAAGTTCGAGAGCGAGTCGGACGCGTTCTTCTCGCGCACCCGCGGCGAATACCTGCGGCGCGCGGAAGAGGCGCCGCATCGCTTCGCGATCGTCGACGCGACGCAGACGATCCCCGACATCCGCCAGCAGCTCGAACGCGTGCTGGCCGCGCTGTAACCGAAGGAACGCACCGATGATCTACCCGTGGCAGACCGACGACTGGAACCGCCTGCAGCAACTGCGTGCGCAATGGCCGCATGCGCTGCTGCTGCACGGCCAGGCCGGGATCGGCAAGCTGCAGTTCGCGCAGCATCTCGCGCAGGGTTTCCTGTGCGAGGCGCCGCAGCCGAACGGCGAGCCGTGCGGCACCTGCGCGGCCTGCACGTGGTTCGCGCAGGGCAACCATCCGGACTACCGGATCGTGCTGCCCGAGGCGCTCGCGGGCGAAGCGCCGGGCGCCGTCGACGACGCGAAGCCGGCCGACGCCGACGAAGGCGGCAAGAAAACCCGGACGCCGAGCAAGGAAATCAAGATCGAGCAGGTGCGGGCGTTGCTCGACTTCTGCGGGGTCGGTTCGCACCGCGGCGGCGCGCGCGTCGTCGTGCTGTATCCGGCCGAGGCGCTGAACGTCGCGGCGTCGAATGCATTGTTGAAGACGCTCGAGGAGCCGCCGTCGGGCGTCGTGTTCCTGCTGGTGTCGGCGCGCCTCGATCGGCTGCTGCCGACGATCGTCAGCCGCTGCCGGCAATGGCCGATGACGGTCCCGGCGCCGGAGGCGGCCGCGGCATGGCTCGCGGCGCAGGGCGTCGACGACGCGCGGGCGCTGCTCGCCGAGGCCGGCGGCGCGCCGCTCGCCGCGCTGGCGCTCGCGAGCGACGAGAACCGCCCGCTGCGCGACTTCACGCTCGGCCAGCTTGCGGCCGGCGCCGCGTGCGATCCGTTCGCGTGCGGCGAGACGCTGCAGAAGCTGCCGGTGCCTCTCGTGCTCGGCTGGCTGCAGCGCTGGCTGTACGATCTGCTCGCGCAGCGCATGGCGGGCGCGCCGCGCTACTTCCCGATGCAGGCCGCCGCGCTCGCGCGGTGCGCGCAAGCCGTCGATGCGAATGCGTTCGCGCGCTTCATGAAGGCCGTGACGCGCCAGCGGACGGTCGAGAACCATCCGCTCAATGCGCGGCTCGTATTCGAGGAACTGTTTCTCGGTTATCGGGAAATGTTCGCGTGAGCGCGAATTGTTTCCCGCGGGTGCGGAAACGATTGCCGGCGCGCGCATAGCGCGTGCCTTACGAATTCAGGAAACACGATGTTCGTCGATTCTCACTGCCACATCAATTTCAAGGGTCTCGCCGACCGGCTGCCGGCCGTGCTGGAAAACATGCGCGAGCACGACGTCACGCACGCGCTGTGCGTGTCGGTCGACTTCGAGACGCTGCCCGACGTGCTCGCGATCGCGCAAGCGCACGACAACGTGTACGCATCGGTCGGCGTGCATCCGGATCACGAGGACGCGCGCGAGCCGACGCTCGCGGAGCTGGTCGAGCTCGCCGCGCACCCGAAGGTCGTCGCGATCGGCGAGACGGGCCTCGACTACTACCGTCTCGAAGGCCGGACGATCGCCGACATGGAATGGCAGCGCGAGCGCTTTCGCACGCATATCCGCGCGGCGACCGCGACGATGAAGCCGCTGATCGTCCATACGCGCTCGTCGTCGGAAGACACGCTGCGGATCATGGCCGAGGAGCGCGCGGACGTGCCGGGTGGCGTGATGCACTGCTTCACCGAGCCGTGGCCGGTCGCCGAGCAGGCGCTCGCGCAGAACTTCCATATCTCTCTGTCGGGCATCGTCACGTTCAAGAACGCGACCGACGTGCAGGACGTCGCGCGGCGCGTGCCGCTCGACCGGCTGCTGATCGAGACCGACTCGCCGTACCTCGCGCCGGTGCCGTATCGCGGCAAGCCGAATGAACCTGCGTACGTCAGCCATGTCGGACGCTTTATCGCATCGGAACGCGGAATCGCCGTCGAGGCGCTCGCCGATGCGACGACACAGAACTTTTTCCGGCTGTTCAAGATCGCCCGCTGAAGACGCGCGGCCAGCCGACAACCCAGGGAAGGAGCCCACAACAATGACGAAGCCGACCACAACCCTGCCCAAGCGCGCACTCGTTGCCGCCGCGCTCGTCGCGAGCGGCCTGTTTGCCGCCGCCGGCGCGCATGCCGAATCGCTCGACGCGATCGTGAAGGCGGTCAAGTTCGACGACATCGACGACATCGGCAAGCAGCTGAAGAGCGGCAAGCTCGATCCGAACACGCTCGCGCCGAACGGCGATCCGCTGCTCGTGATCGCCGCGCGCGAGAAGTCCGACAAGGTCGCGGCCGCGCTCGCGACGACGCCGAACGTCGATCTCGAGAAGGAAGACAAGGCCGGCGAGAATGCACTGATGCTCGCGTCGCTGAACGGCGACGTCGGCCTCGTGAAGCTGCTGATCGACAAGGGCGCGGAAGTCAGCAAGAAGGGCTGGGCGCCGCTGCACTACGCGGCCACCAACGGCCAGGACGCGGTCGTCAGGATCCTGCTCGACCACGACGCGTATATCGACACCGCGTCGCCGAACGGCACGACGCCGCTGATGATGGCCGCGCGCGGCAATCATGCGTCGACGGTGAATCTGCTGCTCGACCAGGGTGCCGATCCGCAGGTGAAGAACCAGCTCGGGATCACCGCGCTCGAGTTCGCGAAGCACTACAAGGCACCGGACGCGATCGACATCCTGAGCAAGCGGACGGTGCGCGTCGGCGCATCGGCGCCGGCAGATGCCCAAAAGAGTGCAAAATGACGGTTTCGGCGCGGGGGCGGAACACGCGCGGCCGGCTGGAAACGGCCGGCCGACGGGGTCCGGCCGCCGCGCCGGTCAGCGCAGTGAGCGGCCTCGCGCCGCATTGACATAAGGAACACCATGTTGCGGGCTATGTTTTGTGCCGCGGCGTTTGCCGTGCCGTTGTCGGCGGCGGCTTTCACGGGCGCGGATCTCGACCGGCTGTGCGCGAAGACGGACGTCAAGTCGCGGGCGTCGTGCGCGGCCTACATCGAAGGCGCCGCCGATGGCGTCTACAACACCATCGACGCGATCGGCGGCACCACCGGGCCGCGCGTCGGGCAGTATTTCTGCCTGCCGCCCGACATCCGGGCGCAGCAGATGACCGACGCGGTGCGCAAGTACATCGCGGAGAATCCGAAGCTGGCCGACTACAACGCGAGCACCGCGGTGTCGCTCGGTCTCGGCAAGGCGTTTCCGTGCAGGGGCGGCAGCTGATTTGACGCCGCGTCCGGGCGCGTGTGTCGCCCGGACATCGCCGACGCATCCAGGACGACGCCGCTGCGCGTCACAACCGAAGAATCCCGGGCGCCGATGATTTCAATCGAGGAATTGCAGCGCATCGCCGATGCGCCGTTGCATACCTGGCTCGGCACGCTGATCGTGTCGATTCTCGTGGTGTTCGTCGTCGTGCTCGTGCATCGGCTCGGCGCACGCATCGTCAAGCGCATCGCGCAGCCGTATCCGTTGATGAGCGTGATCCTGCGCTACATCGACAAACCGTCGCTCGTCACGTTCGCGCTGCTCGCGCTCGAGTTCCTGTGGACCCAGGCGGACGACAGCATGTCGTTCGTGCGCGGGATGCGCAGCGCGGCGGCGGTCGGCTCGATCGTGTCGCTGACCTGGCTGCTGGTGCGGCTCGCGGCCGGCGTCGGCGATGCGATCATCCAGGCCCATCCGATGGATACGGCCAACAATCTCCATGCGCGGCGCATCCACACGCAGTCGAAGGTGCTCGTGCGCACCGTGATGGTGCTGATCGTGATCATCGGCACGGGCGCCGCGCTGATGACGTTTCCGAACGTGCGCCAGATCGGCGCGAGCCTGCTGGCGTCGGCCGGCGTCGCGGGCCTCGTCGCCGGTATCGCCGCGCGGCCGGTGCTCGGTAACCTGATCGCCGGGCTGCAGATCGCGCTCACGCAGCCGATCCGGATCGACGACGTGGTCGTGATCCAGGGCGAGTGGGGCCGCATCGAGGAAATCACCGGTTCGTTCGTGTCGGTGCGGCTCTGGGACCAGCGCCGGCTCGTCGTCCCGCTGCAGTGGATCATCGAGAACCCGTTCACGAACTGGACGCGCAGCAGCTCGGAGATCATCGGCACGGTGTATCTGTCAGTCGACTACCGCACGCCGCTCGCGCCGCTGCGCGAGGAACTCGCGCGGCTGGTCCACGCGGCGCCCGAATGGGACGGCCGCGTGCAGGTGCTGCAGGTGACGGATGCGACCGAGCGCACGATGCAGCTGCGCGCCCTCGTTAGCGCGGTCGATTCGTCGGCATGCTGGGACTTGCGCTGCCGCGTGCGCGAAGGCTTGATCGCGTACCTGCAGGCGCGTTTTCCGCAATGCCTGCCGCGCAGCCGGATGGAACTGTATCCGCACGACGCCGCGCTGCAGGAGCCGAATCCCGAACGGCCGCATGCGCGGCCGCCGGCGGCCAGCACGGCGGCCAATACCGCGGCCGATCCGCGCGCCGCCGAAGGCCGCTGAACGCGCCTATATCCGCCGCCATCCCTTTTCCATGACCGCGCTGAAGACGCTCGCCATCGCCAATTACCGCTCGCTGCGCGAGCTGATCGTGCCGCTCGCGGCGCTGACCGTCGTCACCGGGCCGAACGGCAGCGGCAAGTCGAGCGTCTACCGTGCGCTGCGGCTGCTCGCCGACACCGCGCAGGGCCGCGTGATTCCGTCGCTCGCGCGCGAAGGCGGGCTGCCGTCGACGCTATGGGCCGGCCCCGAGCGCTTTTCGCGCGCGATGCTGAGCGGCGACGTGCCGGTGACGGGCACGGTGCGCAATGGGCCGGTGAGCCTGAAGCTCGGTTTCGCGGGTGACGATTTCGGCTATGCAATCGATCTCGGCCTGCCGGTGAAGAACGATGCATCGATGTTTCGCCTGGATCCCGTCGTGAAGCGCGAATGCATCTGGGGCGGCGCGCTGCTGCGCCCGTCGACGCTGCTGGTCGACCGCCAGGGCGCGCAGATTCGCACGCGCACCGGCTCCGGCGACTGGCATACGGTGCCGCAGCCGGTCGCGAGCTTCGACAGCATGATGACCGAGTTCGCGGACCCGGTCGGCGCGCCCGAAATGATCGCGGTGCGCGAGCGGATCCGTTCGTGGCGCTTCTACGATCATTTCCGGACCGACGCGCACGCGCCGGCCCGGCAGTCGCACATCGGCACCCACACGCCGGTGCTCGCGGACGACGGCGCCGACCTGGCCGCCGCGCTGCAGACGGTCCGCGAGATCGGCGATGCCGCCGCACTCGACGCGGCTATCGACGACGCGTTCCCCGGTGCATCGATCGACATCGACAATCCGGGCGGCCGCGGTCGCTTCGACGTGCTGATGCGCCAGCCGGGGTTGCTGCGGCCGCTGTCGGCCGCCGAGCTGTCGGACGGCACGCTGCGCTACCTGCTGCTCGCGGCGGCGCTGCTGACGCCGCGGCCGCCCGCGCTGATGGTGCTGAACGAACCGGAGACGAGCCTGCATCCCGATCTGCTGCCGGCGCTCGGCCGCCTGATCGCGCAGGCGGCCGGGCGTTCGCAGGTGCTGGTCGTGTCGCACGCGGCGCGGCTCATCGCGACGCTCGAACGCGAGGCCGGCTGCGCGTCGCTGGTGCTCGACAAGCAATTGGGCGCGACCGTGCTCGTCGATGCGGACACGCGCGACCTGCCGCCGTGGAAATGGCCGTCGCGCTGACGCGCCGCGCCGCGCACCACGCGCCGCCGGCCGCAGCGGTGAAGGCCGCGCCCGTTGAGACCGGACCGATGCGGTCAGCCGCCGCGTCGAATGTATCCTGTCTGTAACAACGCCCATAAAATGCAAGACCGGCGCTTCCGGGCATCGGGATCGCGAATAATAATGAGATATTCGGCCGGCGCGATGCCGGCCGCGTGCCGCATGGGGCCGCCAGTGCCGGCGCCCCCGTGCCGGCCGAGGACACAGGAGACGTGGATCATGAGAATTGCGCAGATCGCCCCGCTGACCGAATCCGTGCCGCCGAAGCTGTACGGCGGCACGGAGCGCGTCGTGTCCTACATCACCGAGGCGCTCGTCGATCTCGGCCATGACGTGACGCTGTTCGCGAGCGGCGATTCGACGACCCGCGCGAAGCTCGAGCCGGTGTGGCCGCGCGCGCTGCGGCTCGATTCGTCGATCCGCGACCGTGTCGCGCCGCACATGCTGCTGATGGAGACGGTCGCGCGCCGCGCGAAGGATTTCGACGTGCTCCATTTCCACATGGACTACTACTCGTTTTCGGTCTTCAACCGGCAGGAAACGCCGTTCGTGACGACGCTGCACGGCCGGCTCGACCTGCCCGAGCAGCAGCCCGTGTTCGACACGTTCAACACCGCGCCGGTGATCTCGATCTCGAATTCGCAGCGCCAGCCGCTGCCGCAGGCGAAATGGCAGACGACCGTCTATCACGGGCTGCCCGACACGATGTACCTGCCGCAGCCGGTGGAGCCGCGCTATCTCGCGTTTCTCGGCCGCATCTCGCCGGAGAAGCGGGTCGACACCGCGATCCGCATCGCAGGCCAGTGCGGGCTGCCGATCCGGATCGCCGCGAAGATCGACGCGGCCGACGAGGAGTACTTCGAGCGCGAGATCAAGCCGCTGTTCGCGCTGCCGCACGTGGAATTCATCGGCGAGATCGCCGACCACCAGAAGGCCGAGTTCCTGTCGGGCGCGCATGCGCTGCTGTTTCCGATCGACTGGCCGGAGCCGTTCGGGCTGGTGATGATCGAGGCGATGTCGTGCGGCACGCCGGTGATCGCGTTCAATCGCGGCGCGGTGCCGGAGGTGGTGGACGAGGGCGTGTCGGGTTTCATCGTCGAGGACGAGATCAGCGCGGTCGCCGCCGTGAACCGGCTGCACCTGCTGCCGCGCGCGCGTGTGCGGCAGCGCTTCGAGGAGCGCTTCACGTCGCGCCGGATGGCGCAGCAGTACGTCGACGTCTATCAGTCGCTGATCCGCGCGCAGAAGCGCTCGCGCTTCAAGGTAATCGATTCGACGACCTGATTCACCGATGCGTCGATGCGTCCAGGCGTCGATTCGCAGCGCGCGCGGATAAAAAAACGGCGATGTCCGCGAGGACATCGCCGTTTGCACGTCGCCCGCGCGGTGCGCACGGGCGAGGACGCCGCGGCGTCAGATCTTCAGCTTCGTGACCTTCGTGCCGTTGATCGACACGTCGCCCATCAGGCCGGCGTTGGTCAGCACGATGACCTGGATCGGCGCGGTGGCCGTGTTGGAGTCGACCGCGCCGTTCGCGCCCATCTTCACGAGCGCGACCGATGCGCCGGCGCCGGCTGCCCAGCCGTCGGAGCTGCGGAATTCGTCGAGTGCCTGCTGCGTCATGAACAGGAACACGATCGCCTTCGACTGCGCGCCGGCCTGCAGGCCGACCGACAGCGACGACGTGTTGTAGTAGCCGACCGTGCTGCCGCCGACGCGCAGCGCGCCGTTGCCGGTCTGGCCGCCGACGATGAAGCCCGCCTGGAGCACTTCCGGGAATACGAGCACGCCGCGCGACTTCGCGACGAGCTCGCGCGAACCCTTCACCGTCGAATACATGCGCGACAGCGTGGCGTCGACGCTCGAATCGATCGCCTGGCGCTTCGACGCGTTGGTCGCGGCGTTGTCGGGCTTGTCGGGGGTGGTGGTGCAACCGGTGAGCGCGAGGCTACCGACGATGAGCGCGGCGGCGGCTTTCAGCACAAGAGTCCGTTTTTGCATCGTTGTTCTCCATCGGATGACGTTCGGAGTGAGTCTCGCTCATGGAGCGGATCACGTCGGCAGTTATATCACAATGGATTACAACCCCTTTTCGTTCCGACGTGAAAAAGCGTCAAATCGTTTCGGCTGTCGCGGCGCGCCAACGGGCGGATCGACGCGTGCGCTGCCGCGCCGCGCGTTCGTCCGGCGGCGGGCAGGGCACCTCGGACTCGGGAGCGGCGCGTCAGTGCGCGACGGGCGGCGCAGGCGGGGCGGGCGGCTTGATCGGCGGGCGCCGCAGCGCGCGGCGGATCAGCGCGATCACGACGCCGCACGCGAACAGGAACGCGGCCGGCACGACCCAGTAGCCGACGAACGCGTGCCACAGGTAACCGGCCAGCGTATTGCGGCGCACCACGTATTCGTCGCGGGCCGCCTGCTGGCGCGGCGCGTTGGCGGCGAGCACGTCGGCCGGGCAGCCGGCCGCGCGTGCCGCATCGGGATCCCCGTGGCATTTCGCGGCCGCGCCGGCTGCCTGCTGCGCGTCGGTGAGCTGCCAGGTGGTCAGCGCGAGCTGCAGGTCGGCCTTGTTGTACGCCATTTCCTCGCGGATCTCGCGCACGGCGACGATCGCGACGGGCACGGCCCAGAACACGATCACGATCAGCCAGCGGTGGAACCAGCGGTGTTGTCTCCATGCCATCCATGCCTCCGTTTGACGCGGCGTGCGCGTCCGTCTCGAGGGCGGCCCGATGGCGCTTCTTGGTCTTGGGTGGGCCGCGTTGCAGCCATCATAGAAGAAAACGCGGCGAATTGCCGCACCATGTGGCGGCCTTCGAACGGCACGCCGGCGGAAGCGGGGCGGGAAGGCGGCGCGCATCGGCGGCGGACAGCCGACGGCGGCGCGCGACGCTGGCGGCGATCGCAAATCGGACGGCCTCGCCCACGTCGATGCGCGTGCAACGAAAACAAAAATGCCGCGCCCGCCGAAGCGGGGCGCGGCATCTGCGACGGGAGCGCCGGAACTCAGGCGGCCGGCTGGCTGCTCAGGCAGCTCTTCATGAACGCCTTGCGGTCGTCGCCCTTCTTGTCGGCAGCCTGCGTGTTGCAGGCCTTCATCTTTTCCTGCTGCGTCATCTTCTTCGCGGGCTTGGCCGACAGGCAGTCCTTCATGAACGCCTTGCGTTCGTCGCCCGTCTTGCCGGCTGCCTGGGTGTTGCAGGCCTTCATCTTGTCCTGCTGGCTGTTCGCCGCGAAAGCGGGGGAAGCCAGCATGCCGCCGAGAAGCACTGCGGCTACGAGCGATTGGATCTTCATTTCGACACTCCCATGGGGTGAATTGCGTTTTATATCGACGCCGTCACGAAGCCCGGCACGACGGGAACAGGGTCGCATCGCGCCGCGCGTTCCGATTATGGCAAATCAATGTGAAAACACCAAAACGGCATTCCTATAACGCAGCGGGCGGCATGGCCGTTGACGGCACGCGCGCGCCGGCGATCGGGACAAACCATGACACGGGGCGCGCGCGGCGCTCGTTCGCGCCCGACCTACCGGATGCCGGGCGCGAGCCATTACAATCGCGGCCATGAATACTCCGAACCCCGCATCCTCCCCGTCCGCGCCGGCGCTGCCGCGCATCGCCGTACTCGCCACCGGCGGCACGATCGCCGGCGCCGCGCCGGACGCCGCCAGCACGGCCGGCTATCAGGCCGGCGCGCTCGGCGTCAATTTCCTGCTCGATGCGGTGCCGGCGCTCGCGTCGGTCGCACACGTCGCAGCCGAGCAGGTCGCGAGCATCGACAGCAAGGATCTCGCACTGCCGCTGTGGAATACGCTCGCCGCGCGCATCGACGCGCTGATGGCCGATCCGGCGATCGACGGCATCGTGATCACGCACGGCACCGACACGCTCGAGGAAACCGCGTACGCATTGCATCTGGTCGTGAAGGGCGACAAGCCCGTCGTGCTGACGGCCGCGATGCGGCCGGCCACCGCGCTGTCGTCCGACGGCCCGTTGAACCTGCTGAACGCGGTGACGGTCGCCGCGCATCCGGCCGCGCGCGGGCAGGGCGTGCTCGTCGCGTTCAACAACCGGATCCACGGCGCGCGCGACGTCGTGAAGACGAGCACCTACGCGGTCGACGCATTCCAGTCGCCGGAGCTGGGTGCGCTCGGCTGGGTGCAGGACGGCCGCGTCGAATTCGCGCGCCGCGTCACGCGTGCGCGCGACACTCAACTGGCGATCGCGGCCGCATGGCCGCCGGTCGAAGTCGTTGCGAGCTATGCAGGCGTGACGCGCACGGCCGTCGACGCGCTCGTCGCGGCCGGCGTGCGCGGCCTCGTCGTTGCGGGCACCGGCAACGGGTCGATCCATGCGACGCTGCAGGCCGCGCTTGCCGATGCGGAGAAGGCGGGCGTCGCCGTGGTGCGCGCGTCGCGCGTCGGCTCGGGTCACGTGATGCGCAACGGCGCCGCGAACGACGATGCGCTCGGCTTCGTGAGCGCCGGGTCGCTGAGCCCGTTCAAGGCGCGCGTGCTGCTGATGCTGGCGCTCGCGAACGGCATTCACGAGCGCGACGCGCTGCAGCGCGCATTCGACACGCTGTGACCGCCGGCCGCCGCTCGGGCGGCACGCGGCGCGCATGAAAAAAGGCAGGCCATCGGCCTGCCTTTGTTGTCTCAGCGCTGCGCGAATGCTCAGGACTGCGGCGGGATCACGAGCTTCTGGCCCGGATAGATCCGGTCCGGACTCGACAGCATCGGCTTGTTCGCCTCGAAGATCGCCGGATACTTGTTCGCGTCGCCGTACACTTCCTTCGCGATCGCCGACAGCGTGTCGCCCGGCTTCACGTCGTGGTACTGGACTTCCGGATCGTCCGGCTGCAGATCGTCGTCGTTCACGCCCGCGACGCCCTGCACGTTGCCGGCCGCGACCTTGACCTTCGCCTTCGTGTCGAGATCGGCGACGCTGCCCGACAGCGTGACGGTGCGCGATGCGCCGTCGAACGCGACGGTCAGGTTCGACGTGTCGAGACCTTGCGTGTTGATGTAGTTCTTGATCGCATCGGCCGCGGTCTGGTTCGCGGCATTCGGATCTTCCGCTGCTTGCGCGTCAGCGTGACCCAGCAGTTTTTCACCCGCCTCTTTGATAAACGAAAGAAGACCCATCGCTGCACTCCCTAGGTGGTTGAAAAGAAAACGCGCCGTGAAGTGGCGAAAAAAACACCGCGCTGGGCGCGGTCACCGGAGTGAGCGCAGGCGCGGCGGATTTCTCGAAAGGCGTGGCGAAAGTGTAGGCGTTCATCGCGACGATTGCATGAAAAATCGTACGCGCGAACGTAAAGAAATGTAATACGCGAAATCCGACAGGCGGACACCCGACGACGACGTCTGACCGACCAAGGCTTCCCCGGCGCCGCCGGGTGCCGCTGCGGACCCCACCACGCCGCTCTCAGCCCAGAGCGGCGCTTTTCGCCCCGTCGCGCACGCGTTTCAGCAATGCGCGGCGGGGCGCCCCACCGTGATGCGCGAGTGCTCGCGCATCGATGCGGCCGGCCGAGGCCGGCGCGCGTGTGTTCGTCGCGCGCGTTTGCCGTTGCAGCGAAACGCGCGCTGTTGCAGCCGCGTTACGCGGCCGGCGTCTGGCCGATCTCGAAGTTCGACATGATCTCGAGCGCACGCACGAGTGCCGAGTGATCCCATGCCTTGCCGCCGTGCGACGCGCACACGCTGAACAGCTGCTGTGCGCTGGCCGTGTGCGGCAGCGCGAGGCCGAGCTTGCGTGCGCCGTCGAGCGCGAGGTTCAGGTCCTTCTGGTGCAGCTCGATGCGGAAGCCCGGATCGAACGTGCGCTTCGTCATCCGCGCACCGTGCACTTCGAGGATCCGCGACGCGGCGAAGCCGCCCATCAGCGCCTGGCGCACGCGCTCCGGATCGGCGCCGGAGCGTGCGGCGAACAGCAGCGCTTCGCCGACGGCTTCGATGTTCAGCGCGACGATGATCTGGTTCGCGACCTTGCAGGTCTGGCCCGCGCCGTTGTCGCCGACGAGCGTGATGTTCTTGCCCATCTTCTCGAACAGCGGCTTCGCGCGCTCGAATGCCTTCTCCGGGCCGCCGACCATGATCGTCAGCGTCGCCTCGCGCGCGCCGACCTCGCCGCCCGACACCGGCGCGTCGAGGTAGTCGCAGCCGAGCGCGTTGATCTGCTTCGCGAAAGCCTGCGTGTCGAGCGGCGAGATCGAGCTCATGTCGATCACGAGCTTGCCGGCCGTCAGGCCCTTCGCGACGCCGTCGTCGGCGAACAGCACGTTACGCACGTCCGGCGTGTCCGGCACCATCGAGATGATGACGTCCGCGTGCTGCGCGACTTCGGTCGAGTTCGCGACGACCTTCGCGCTCGCGCGCAGGTCGTCGGGGATCGGGAACGCACCGTTCACGACGAGCTGATGATCGCCCTTGAGCAGGTTGCGCGCCATGTGCGCGCCCATGATGCCGAGGCCGATGAAACCGATGGTTGCCATGTGAAAGTCTCCTATAGGGGCGTATCTGGGGGAAACCGCGGGAAGGGCGGCGCTCAGGCGGCGCGGCGCGCCGAGCCCGATGCGCAGCCGGCGACGCGCTGCAGCCAGCCGAGCCCTTCCGTCGTGGTGGTGCGGGGCTTGTATTCGCAGCCGACGTAGCCGGCATAGCCGAGCCGGTCGAGCAGCGCGAACAGGAACGCGTAGTTGATCTCGCCCGTACCCGGCTCGTTGCGGCCCGGGTTGTCCGCGAGCTGGACGTGGCCGATCGACGCGAGGTTGCGTTCGATCGTCGCGGCCAGTTCGCCTTCCATGCGCTGCATGTGATAGATGTCGTACTGCAGGAACAGGTTGTCCGAGCCGACCGCGCGGATCACGTCGAGCCCTTCCGACGAACGGTTCAGCGCGAAGCCGGGGATGTCGAAGCTGTTGCACGGCTCGACCAGCAGGCGGATGCCTTCGCGCTTGAGCGCATCGGCGGCGAAGCGCAGGTTGTCGACGATCGTGACGAACGTCTTGTCGCGCGCGGTGCTCGCCGACGGGATGCCGACCAGGCAGTTCAGCTGCGGCACCTTCAGCGCCTTCGCGTACTCGATCGCACGGCCGACGCCTTCCTGGAACTCGCCGACGCGATCGGGCAGGCACGCGATGCCGCGCTCGCCCTGGTCCCAGTTCCCCGCGGGCAGGTTGTGCAGCACGAGGCGCAGCCGGTGCGTCTCGAGCCGCTCGGCGAGTTCCTCTTTCGCGTACGGATACGGGAACAGGAACTCGACGGCGTCGAAGCCCGCGTCCGCGGCCGCCTTGAAGCGGTCGAGGAACGGCACTTCGTTGAACAGCATGGTCAGGTTTGCAGCAAACTTCGGCATGAGCTAAGCCTCTTCGGTCGGTCAGTCAAAAAATGGCGTGCGGATCAGTCGAGCATCGAGATCGCGGTCGGCGCGTGCTCGGCCTTCTCGGCGAGTTCCTCGAACTCGTTGATCGCGTCGATTTCGGTGCCCATCGAGATGTTCGTCACGCGCTCGAGGATCACTTCGACGACCACCGGCACGCTGAACTCCTCGGCGAGCGTTTGCGCCTGGCGCAGCGCCGGTTCGATCTCTTCCGGCTTGAACACGCGCAGCGCCTTGCAACCGAGGCCTTCGGCGACCGCCACGTGATCGACGCCATAGCCGTTCAGCTCCGGTGCGTTCACGTTGTCGAACGCGAGCTGCACGCAGTAGTCCATGTCGAACGCGCGCTGTGCCTGACGGATCAGCCCGAGATACGAGTTGTTCACGACGACGTGCACGTACGGCAGCTTGAATTGCGCGCCCGCGGCCAGTTCCTCGATCATGAACTGGAAGTCGTAGTCGCCGGACAGCGCGACGATCGGACGGCTCGGGTCGGCCGCACGCACGCCGAGCGCGGCGGGGATCGTCCAGCCGAGCGGGCCGGCCTGGCCGCAGTTGATCCAGTTGCGCGCCTTGAACACGTGCAGGAACTGCGCGGCGGCGATCTGCGACAGGCCGATCGTGCTGACGTAGCAGGTATCGCGGCCGAACACGCGGTTCATCTCTTCGTACACGCGCTGCGGCTTGACCGGCACGTTGTCGAAGTGGGTCTTGCGCTGCAGCGTGCGCTTGCGTTCCTGGCATTCGGCAACCCACGCGCTGCGATCCTTCAGCTTGCCGGCGGCCTTCCATTCCTGCGCGACCGCGACGAACAGCTCGAGTGCGGCCTTCGCGTCGGACACGATGCCGAGATCCGGGCCGAACACGCGGCCGATCTGCGTCGGTTCGATATCGACGTGCACGAACTTGCGGCCCTTCGTGTAGACCTCGACGCTGCCCGTGTGGCGGTTCGCCCAGCGGTTGCCGATGCCGAGCACGAAATCGGACGCGAGCATCGTCGCGTTGCCGTAGCGGTGCGACGTCTGCAGGCCGACCATGCCGGCCATCAGCGGGTGATCGTCCGGAATCGCGCCCCACGACATCAGCGTCGGGATCACCGGCACGCCGATCGTTTCGGCGAACTGCACGAGCAGGTCTTCGGCCGCCGCGTTGAGCACGCCGCCGCCCGACACGATCAGCGGCTTGTCCGCGTCGTTGAGCATCGCGAGCGCCTTCTCGATCTGCGCGCGGGTGGCCGCGGGCTTGTAGACCGGCAGCGGTTCGTACGTGTCGATGTCGAATTCGATTTCGGCGAGCTGCACGTCGATCGGCAGGTCGACCAGCACCGGGCCCGGACGGCCCGAGCGCATCAGGTGGAACGCCTGCTGGAACACGCGCGGCACGAGCGCCGGTTCACGCACGGTGACGGCCCACTTGGTGACCGGCTTCGCGATCGACTCGATGTCGACGGCCTGGAAGTCTTCCTTGTACAGGCGAGCGCGCGGCGCCTGGCCGGTGATCGCGAGGATCGGAATCGAGTCGGCCGACGCGGAGTAGAGGCCGGTGATCATGTCGGTGCCGGCGGGGCCCGACGTGCCGATGCACACGCCGATGTTGCCCGGCGCCGCACGCGTGAAGCCTTCGGCCATGTGCGACGCGCCTTCGACGTGACGGGCCAGCACGTGGCTGATGCCGCCCGACTTGCGCATCGCGGAATAGAACGGGTTGATTGCGGCGCCCGGCACGCCGAACGCGGTCTGGATGCCTTCCTTCTCGAGCACGAGTACGGCTGCGTCGACGGCTCTCATCTTGGCCATGAATGTCTCCTTGGATAATCGGATCTTGCGAATCGGTCTGTTGGGAACACTTTAGGGATGCAGGAAAGGTTTGATAAGATCAGCCGAAGTCGCTTATTTCGAAACTAAAAGTATGGAATGACGGCCGGACGGGGCTTCCCGCCGGTGTCGGAGACGGTGGAGACAGCAGATGGATCGTTTCAAGCAGATCGAGACGTTCGTGCGGGTCGCGGACGCGGGCAGCCTCGCGGCGGCCGCGCTCGAGGAGGGCGTGTCGCCGGTGGTGCTCGGGCGGCGCATCGACGCGCTCGAGAAGCGCCTCGGCGTGAAGCTGATGTACCGCTCGACGCGGCGGCTGGTGGTCAGCGAGGAGGGCGCCGCGTTCCTCGAGCGCTGCCGCGGACTGCTGTCCGAGTGGGACCAGGCCGAGAACGAGCTGGCCGCCGGGCGGCGCGCGGTGAGCGGCCACCTGATCGTGTCCGCGCCGGCCGCGTTCGGCCGCAAGCACGTCGCGCCGCATGCGCCCGGCTTTCTCGTCGACAAGCCGGAAATGCAGCTGTCGTTCAACCTGACCGACCGCGTCGTCGATCTCGTGCGCGAAGGCTACGACCTGTCGATCCGGATCGGCGGCTCGGTCGATCCGAATTTCGTCGCGGTGAAGCTCGCGTCGAACCGGCGCGTCGTCTGCGGCACGCCGGCGTATTTCCGCAAGCACGGCCGGCCGAAGTCGCTCGACGATCTGCTCAAGCACAACTGTCTCGCGTTCAACCTGCAGGGCGGGCAGAACCGCGGCTGGTATTTCCAGCGCCACGGCAAGATCGTCACGATGCGTGTGGCCGGCAATCTCGACTGCAACGACGGCGAGCTGCTGCACCGCTGGGTGGCCGAGAGCCTCGGGCTCGGCTGGCGCTCGACCTGGGAAATCGCCGCACAGCTCGAAACCGGCGAACTCGAGACCGTGCTCGACGAATACGCGCTGCCCGACTACGACATCCTCGCCGTCTATCCGCAGCAGCGCTACGTGCCCGCGCGCGTGCGCTACTTCATCGACTACCTGCGCGAAGCGTATGCGCGCCCCGGCTACTGGAGCAGCACGCCGTAACGGGCGCCGCCGGCCCCGATGCGCGAATTTTTTTGCGCTGCATCGGCTTCGCGCGGGAATAAACTCGACGCAGCGGCGGTAAGGTCATCGAGTGCGCACGCTGCCGGTCTGTCCGGGCGCCGGGCGCGAGATCGGGCGCGGCATCGGACGCGAGACGGGTGCGGCTTCGGCCGCCGGAACCAGGGAGGCCATGTGGGGCAAGCCGGACAGGCGATCGACGAGCGGGCGGAGGACGACGCGCTCGCGCGCGGCGAGCGGTTCCGCGCGCTGGTGCTGCCGCACCTCGACGCCGCATACAACCTCGCGCGCTGGCTGAGCGGCAACGCGGGCGATGCGGACGACGTCGTCCAGGACGCGTGCATGCGTGCGCTGCGCTTCGTCGACGCGTGCCGCGGCGACAACGCGCGGCCGTGGCTGCTGACGATCGTGCGCCACACCTGGTACACGGAGTGGCGCCGCCGCGCCCACGCGCACGAGGTCACGCTGCCCGACACGCTCGACGACACCGACGTGCCCGACGACTGGCAGCCGGCGACGGAGGATCCGCTCGCGCACCTGCTGCGCGGCGAGAACGCGCGGCTCGTGAACGCGGCGCTCGCGAAGCTGCCGCCGGAATACCGCGAGGTGCTGGTGCTGCGCGAGATGGAGGATTTGAGCTACCGCGAGATCGCGGCGATCGCCGACGTGCCGGTCGGTACCGTGATGTCGCGGCTCGCACGCGGCCGCCGCCGGCTCGCCGCGCTGCTGGCCGGCACGCAGGCGCCAGCGCCCGAATGCGCGCCGGGACGTGCGTCGGCGGGCGGAACCGCATCGGAGGCGATCGATGGACTGTAACGAAGCGCGCGCATTGCTGGACGCGGACGTCGATCGCGAGCTGTCGGCGCCCGATGCGCTGCGCGTCCAGCAGCATGTCGAAGGGTGCGACGCGTGCCGCCGCGAACGCGAGCGGATCGTCGCGCTGGCCCGTGCGGTGCGGCAGGCCGACTATCACCGCGCGCCGGATGCGCTGCGCGCGAGCATTCTCGCCGGATTGCCCGCGGCGGCCAGCGAACAGGACCAGGCACACGGATCGACCCGTGAGGAACCGGCGCCGGCGGGCGCCGCGGCCCGGCCGCGCGCGGGATCGGGCGGGCGCCGCTGGTTCGCGTGGCCGGCCGGACGCGGCGCGTCGGCTCGCCCGGCCTCGACGGGCCCGGGGCCGCGCGTCGCGGCGCTGCCCGGGCTCGGCTGGGGCGTGGCGCTCGCGGTCGCGCTGGCCGCGGCGGCCGGGATGGCGCTGTCCGCCCGTCACGCCGGCACCGACCAGATCGTCGACGAACTCGTGTCGAGCCACGTGCGGGCCGGGCTGTCGGCGCGCGACATCGACGTGATCTCGACCGACCGGCATACGGTCAAGCCGTGGTTCAACGGCCGGCTCGACTATGCGCCGCCGGTCGAGGACCTGTCGGCGAGCGGGTTTCCGCTGGCCGGCGGCCGGCTCGACTACGTCGGGCGCCGCCGCGTCGCGGTGCTCGTGTACCGCTACCGGCAGCACGTGATCGACGTATACGTGCGGCCGGCCGGAGAAGGGCGGCAGCGCGCGCCGTACGCGACCGTGTCGCAGGGCTACGCGCTCGACCGCTGGGACGCGGCCGGGATGACGTGGTGGGCGGTGACCGACGCGGAGCCGTCGGCGCTGGCCGCGTTCCGCACGGCGCTCGACGCGCGGCTGGGCGCGGCTCGTAGCGAGTGACGGCGGGCCGGAGCGCGGGAGCGGAGCGCGCATGGCGATACGTCCCCGATTCTCGGGCGCTCGCGCTTATCGCGCTTCCGCTGTCGACCCCCTTCAAGTCTTTGAAAACATGGCCGAATCCGTGCGGAAATCGTCGATCGGTGTTGCATGCGCCCCGTATCCGGGTTAGAATCTTCGGCTTCTCACTTGCCACACCGGTTCAGACGCCCGGGTGGCTTCAATCCACAAGGAGTGTGTAATGCGTCATTACGAAATCGTATTCATCGTGCACCCCGATCAGAGCGAGCAAGTGCCCGCGATGATCGAGCGTTACAAGACCACGATCACGACGCACGGCGGCCAGATCCACCGTGTCGAAGACTGGGGCCGTCGCCAACTGGCCTACATGATCGAGAAACTCGCGAAGGCTCACTACGTCTGCATGAACATCGAGTGCGACCAGACGACGCTCGACGAACTCGAACACGCGTTCAAGTTCAACGACGCCGTGCTGCGCCACCTCATCGTCAAGATGAAGAAGGCCGAGACCGGCCCGTCGCCGATGATGAAGGAAGTTCAGCGCGAAGAAGCCAAGAAGGCGGCTGCAGCTCAGCCGACCGAAGCGCAGGCTTAAGTTCGTCACGTATTAAGCCACCAAGGAACTCGACACTCACGTGAACAGGTTGCAATTGACGGCGAGCGTCGTCGAACGCGCACCGGTGCGATATACGCCGGCAGGTGTTCCGATCGCAAGCGCCACGTTGCATCACCGCACGGAAGTCGTCGAAGCAGGCATTCCCCGTCAGGTCGAAATGACGATCGAGGCGGTGGCGGCCGGTGAGGCGAGCGGCAGGCTGGAGAGTCGTGAAATGGGCGTCGAGACGCTGTTCACGGGCTTCCTGGCGAAGAAGAGCCGCAACGCGAGAACCTTGGTGTTTCACATCACAGCATTGCAGGACATTGGAAAGGACTGAAATCATGCCCCGCCCGACTGGTAAGAAATTCGACAAGCGTCGTCAGCAACAAAACCCGCTCTTCAAGCGCAAGAAGTTCTGCCGTTTCACGGCTGCAGGCGTCGAGCAGATCGACTACAAGGACACGGAAACGCTGAAGGACTTCATCGGCGAAAACGGCAAGATCACGCCGGCTCGTCTGACGGGTACGAAGGCGCACTATCAGCGTCAGCTGGATACGGCAATCAAGCGTGCGCGTTTCCTCGCGCTGCTGCCGTACACCGATCAGCACAAGGCGTAATCAGGCGACGCAATAAGGAGAATTCGAATGCAAATCATTCTGTTGGAAAAAGTCGCCAATCTGGGCAACCTCGGCGATATCGTCAAGGTCAAGGACGGTTACGCTCGCAACTTCCTGATCCCGAACCGCAAGGCTCGCCGTGCAACGAAGGAAGCGATCGCCGAATTCGAAGTTCGCCGCGCCGAACTCGAAAAGATCGCCGCTGAAAAGCTGGCAGCATCGCAGGCAGTCGGCGAGAAGCTGAACGGCCAGACGTTCGAAGTCACGCAGAAGTCGGGCGTCGATGGCCGTCTGTTCGGCTCGGTCACGAACGGCGACGTCGCGGAACTGCTGAAGAAGGCAGGTTTCGAAGTCGAGAAGCTGCAAGTTCGCATGCCGGAAGGCCCGCTGAAGATGATCGGCGAGCACGTCGTCCAGATCGCGCTGCACACGGACGTCGTCGTCGACGTCACGATCAACGTGATCGGCGACCACGCATAAGCGTACGCAAGCTTGCCGGGCGGCTTCCGCCGTCCGGACAAGGGCAGGCGCCCGGGCAACCGGGGCCTGCCTTTTTTATTGCCCGGCCGCCGCAGCGGTAGCGCAGCGGCGATCTATTCGCGATAATCCCAACCCATGAACGCGCCGCAAGATCCTCAAATCGAATCGCTGAAAGTCCCGCCGCATTCGGTCGAAGCCGAGCAGTCGGTGCTCGGCGGCCTGTTGCTCGACAACGCGGCATGGGACCGGATTGCCGACTTCCTGTCGCAGGGCGACTTCTACCGCTACGACCACCGGATCATCTACGAGCACATCGGCCGGCTGATCGCGTCGACGCGGCCGGCCGACGTCGTGACCGTGTACGAAGCGCTGACCACGTCCGGCAAGGCCGACGACGTCGGCGGCCTCGCATACCTGAACGCGCTTGCGCAGAATACGCCGAGCGCCGCGAACATCCGCCGCTATGCGGAAATCGTGCGCGACCGCGCGGTGCTGCGCCGGCTCGTGTCGGTCGCCGACGAAATTTCGGCCGACGCGTTCAATCCGCAGGGCAAGGAAGTCCGTCAGCTGCTCGACGAGGCCGAGTCGAAGGTGTTCTCGATCGCCGAAGAGGGCGCGCGCGGCAACCAGGGCTTCCTCGAGATCGGCCCGCTGCTCACGCAGGTCGTCGAGCGGATCGACACGCTGTACCACACCGCGAACCCGAGCGACGTCACCGGCACGCCGACGGGCTTCGTCGACCTCGACCGGATGACGTCCGGGATGCATGGCGGCGAACTGATCATCGTGGCGGGCAGACCGTCAATGGGCAAGGCGCAGCCGCTCGATGCAAGCGTGAAGACGCTGACCGGCTGGAAGCGCATGGGTGAACTGGCGATCGGCGACGCACTTGCCTCGGTCGATGGCGCGCCGTCGATGGTCACCGGGATCTACCCCCAGGGCGAGCGCCAGGTGTACCGCGTGCGCTTCTCGGACGGTCGTTCGGCCGAATGCTGCGATGAACATCTGTGGTGCGTCCATTATCGGGAATGGCAGAAGCCGCGCATTCTGAGCACGGCGGAGATCAGGACGCTGCTGATGCGTCAGCGTTATCAGGGGCGTTTGTGGATCGACATGCCGACGGGAGACTTCGGGCACGGCGACACACTGCCTGTCGATCCGTGGGTGCTCGGCGCGCTGCTCGGCGACGGCGCGCTGGGCGGCACGGCCGTGCGCTTCAGCGTCAAAGCGGAAGAGACGCTGAACCGGATGCGTACACGCGTCGATGCAACGCTCGAACTCGAGCATGCGGGCCAGTACGATTGGCGCATCAAGCGCCGTTCCGCGCAGGAGGGCACACGCCCGAGCGTCAATCCGCTGAAGGCAGCGCTCGAAGGCCTCGGCCTGTGGGGCCGGACCAGCTACGACAAGTTCGTGCCGCGGAGCTACCTCGATGCATCCCGGGACGTGCGCCTGGATTTGCTGCGCGGACTGCTCGATACGGACGGTTGGGTCGAATCGTGGGGCACGGTGCGTTATTCAACGGCCAGCCCGCAACTCGCGCGGGACGTGCAGGAACTCGCGCGCTCGCTGGGCGCGTGGTGCGCGATTTCCGAGAAGGCGACATCCTTCGCGTCGCGCGGCGAACGCCAGTCGGGTGCGATCGCATATGTGTGCACGATCAGCCACCCGGATCCGCAGAGCCTCTTCCTGTTCGAGGGCAAGCGTGAAAGGCTGACCGTCGGCCGGACGCGTCGCAAGCTGCCGGTGATTACAAGTATCGAGCCGTCGCGCCTGACTGCCACGCAATGCATCTCGGTCTCGCATCCGTCGCGCCTGTATGTGACCGACGATTTCGTCGTCACACACAATACGGCCTTCTCGATGAACATCGGCGAATACGTCGCGGTCGAGTACGGGCTGCCGGTCGCGGTGTTCTCGATGGAAATGCCGGGCACCCAGCTCGTGATGCGTATGCTCGGCTCGATCGGCCGGCTCGACCAGCACCGGATGCGTACCGGCCGCCTGACCGACGAGGACTGGCCGAAACTGACGCACGCGGTGCAGAAGATGAGCGAGGCGCAGCTCTTCATCGACGAAACGGGCGGCCTGAACCCGATGGAATTGCGCTCGCGCGCGCGACGCCTTGCGCGTCAGTGCGGCAAGCTCGGGCTAATCATCGTCGATTACCTCCAGCTGATGTCGGGTTCGTCGCAGGGCGAGAACCGCGCGACCGAAATCTCCGAAATTTCACGATCGCTGAAGAGTCTGGCGAAGGAGCTCGACGTGCCGGTGATCGCGCTGTCGCAGCTGAACCGCGGTCTCGAACAGCGTCCGAACAAGCGTCCGGTGATGTCCGATTTGCGTGAGTCCGGCGCAATCGAACAGGATGCGGACGTGATCCTGTTCATTTACCGCGACGAGGTTTACAATCCCGACAGCCCGGACAAGGGGACGGCCGAGATCATCATCGGCAAGCAGCGTAACGGTCCGATCGGACCTGTTCGGCTCACGTTCCTGGGCCAATACACGAAGTTCGACAACTTTGCGGGGGCGCAGACCTTCTACGGCGAGTAACACTTCTTCGCCGGATGTAAACCGTTATTTCACCAGGCGTTGTTTCCAATCCCGGCGCGCGCATATGCGCGCGTCGCGTCGCAACCGAAAACGGTACAATATCGCCCGTTTTCGTGACAGTCGTTTGACAATCTCTCAGGAATCCCATGTTCGGTCGATTCATGCCCACGGAGGGCAAGTTCTTTGAACTCTTCAACGCGCACGCGAAGCACATCGTTTCCGGTGGCCGCGAGCTCGAACTGCTGATCGACAATCTCGCCGACGCCGAGATTCACAAGCAAAACGTGCAAACCGCCGAGAAGGCCGCTGACAAGCTGACGCATGAAGCGATCGATCTGCTGCACAAGACCTTCATCACGCCGCTCGATCGCGACGAGATCCACAAGCTGATCACGACGATGGACGACATCCTCGACCTGATGGAAGACGTCGCGACGGCCGTGTCGCTGTACGACGTGCAGTCGGTCACGTCGGAGGCGAGCCAGCTCGCGCACATCGTCACGCAGTCGGCGCAACACGTTCAGCAGGCGGTCGCGCTGCTGTCCGACATGAAGCAGTCGGCGCAGATCCTCAAGCAGTGCGAGGAGATCGACCGCTGGGAATCGGAGGCCGATCGCGTGCTGCGCGCGGCAATGTCGAAGCTGTTCCGCGAAGAAGACGACGTGAAGACGCTCATCAAGCTGAAGGCGATCTACGAGCTGCTCGAAGAGATCACCGACAAGTGCGAGGACGTCGCGAACATCATCGAAGGCATCGTGCTGGAAAACGCCTGAGCGGACCACGATGCATTCGATACAACTCGCCCTATGGATGGTCGCGACGCTGGTGCTCGTCGCGCTCGTATTCGACTTCATGAACGGCTTCCACGACGCGGCGAACTCGATCGCCACCGTCGTGTCCACCGGGGTGCTGAAGCCGCAGCAGGCCGTCGTGTTCGCGGCCGCGTTCAACGTCATCGCGTATTTCATCTTCCACCTGAAGGTCGCGCAGACCGTCGGTAAAGGCACGATCGATCCGGAAATCGTCGACCACTACGTCGTGTTCGGCGCGCTGGTCGGAGCGATCGGCTGGAACGTGATCACCTGGTACTACGGGATCCCGTCGAGCTCGTCGCACGCGCTGATCGGCGGTCTCGTCGGCGCGGCGCTCGCGAAGTCGGGCTGGAGCGCGCTCAACATCGACGGGCTGCTGAAGACGATCGCGTTCATCTTCATCTCGCCGCTGCTCGGTTTCATCCTCGGTTCGCTGTTCATGCTCGGCGTGTCGTGGCTGTATTTCCGGACCGCGCCGAGCAAGGTCGACCGGCGGTTCCGCCGGCTGCAGCTGCTGTCGGCCGGACTGTACAGCCTCGGCCACGGCGGCAACGACGCGCAGAAGACGATCGGCATCATCTGGATGCTGCTGATCGCGTCGGGCTATGCATCGGCGACGGCCGCTGCGCCGCCCGCGTGGGTGATCGGCGCGTGCTACCTGTCGATGGGCCTCGGCACGCTGTTCGGCGGCTGGCGCATCGTACGCACGATGGGCCAGAAGATCACGAAGCTGAAGCCGGTCGGCGGTTTCTGCGCGGAAAGCGGTGGCGCGATCACGCTGTTCATCGCGTCGTTCCTCGGCATTCCCGTGTCGACCACCCATACGATCACCGGCGCGATCGTCGGCGTCGGCGCGACGCAGAAGCTGTCGGCCGTGCGCTGGGGTGTCGCCGGCAACATCGTGTGGGCCTGGGTGCTGACGCTGCCGGCAGCCGCGCTGTTCGCGGCCGGCGGGTGGTGGATCGGGCATCAGATCTTCTGATCGCCGGACGCCGCCTGATCGATGCGCAATGCGCCGCAAGCCGAAAGGCTGCGGCGCATTTTCTTTTGAGGGGGCGCGAAAGGGGCGGTGGCGAGGAGGTGGAGGGCGGCAGATGCCGCCAACATCGCGTGACGATCGGCGTTCGGGCAACCGGTCAGTAATTGCCGTTCGCAAACCGGGCGATCGGATCGTCGACCGTACTCGTGCGCGGGCTGACGGGCGCGGATTGCGTCGACGCGCGCAACACCTGCACCGGCTCGATACTGCGTGGGGCCGCCGGCGTGGTGGCGGGCGGCGGCTCGGCATCGAAGGCGGCAGCCTCGGCGGCCGTCAGTGCAGTCGTCGGAATCTGCGTGCCGGCTTCCGCCGGGGCGGCCGCTGCTGCATTGGGCGTCATCGCCAGCCTTGCATCATTCGGCGCGGTTGCCTGCTGCTGGGCCGCCTGCAGGCGCGGCGGCGGCTCGTACGGATCGGCAGCCGGTGCTGCCGGCGCAGCTGCGGCGGCAGCGGCCGCCGTCGCGGCCGGCGTGGGCGGGATGGCCGCAGCCGGTACCTGCGCCGGTCTTGCTTGCGAGGACGCATACGCCGTCTGCTGGCGCGGCGCGGCGGCAGCGGTCACGACCGCCGGAGCGGCCGCGACCGCTGCCGGATTGCGCGGTTCGGCGCGCCTGGCCTCGTAAGTCGGTGCATCGAACGGCGCGGGTGTGCCGCGCGGCGGCGCGACGCGGCGAATCCCGTCGAAACGCTTGGCCCAGTACGGATTCGTCAGGTAGTCGAGCCGCACGGTGCCGCCGGTCGACGGCGCGTTGACGAAGCGCAGCTTGCCGACGTAGATGCCGACGTGCGAATGCGGGCGCCCGGTCGTGTTGAAGAAGATCAGGTCGCCCGGCGCGATCTGGTCGGGATCGATCGATACGCCGCGGCTGCTCATGTCGGCGGTCGTGCGCGGCAGGTTCACGTCGGCCGCACGGCCGATCACGTAGCGCACGAGCCCGCTGCAGTCGAAGCCGCTGGTGGGCGTGTTGCCGCCCCAGCGATACGGTACGCCGACGAGGCTCATCGCCTGGATCGAGATTTCTTCCTGGCCGACGCTGTGGTCGACGAATTTCGGGAAATTGGCGGGCGGCGGGAACGCGCGCGGCGTCGTGATCTTCATGCCGGAGCTGCGCGACGCCGACTGCGGCGGCACGCTGGAGCAGGCCGCAAGCAGTGAAACGACGGCGACGGGAACCCAGATTCGAAGCATGACAAGGCAGACGCGCGCGGCGCGCGCGAATCGTATGACAACAGACAGACCCGATGGTAGACGTTCCGGCGGGGCTTAGGCAACCATTCCTGAGAATTTACTTGAAGTTTCGCGCGTAAGTGCGGCTGTTGCGTAACGAACGATGACGAACGCTTCCGACCCCACAAATGAAAACGGCGCTCCGGAAACGGAGCGCCGCGTGGCATCGAAAGGCGGCCGGTCGGCCGGCCCGCGTTACAGGATGTCCGACGCGTAGTCGGCGAGCCGCGAGCGTTCGCCGCGCGCGAGCGTCACGTGGCCACTGTGGCCCCAGCCCTTGAAGCGGTCGACGACGTAGGTGAGGCCCGAGCTGCCTTCGGTCAGGTAAGGCGTGTCGATCTGCGCGATGTTGCCGAGGCACACGATTTTCGTGCCGGGGCCCGCGCGCGTCACGAGCGTCTTCATCTGTTTCGGCGTCAGGTTCTGCGCTTCGTCGATGATCAGGTACTTGTCGACGAACGTGCGGCCGCGCATGAAGTTCATGCTCTTCACCTTCAGGCGCGAACGGATCAGCTCCTGCGTCGCCGCACGGCCCCATTCGCCGGCCGCGTCGTCGGTCTTCTGCAGCACTTCGAGGTTGTCGTCGAATGCGCCCATCCACGGCTGCATCTTCTCTTCCTCGGTGCCGGGCAGGAAACCGATGTCCTCGCCGACGGGCACGGTCGCGCGCGTCACGATGATCTCGTTGTAGCGCTTGTCGTCGAGCACCTGCGCGAGGCCGGCCGCGAGCGCGACGAGCGTCTTGCCGGTGCCGGCCTGGCCGAGCAGCGTGACGAAGTCGATCTCCGGGTTCATCAGCAGGTTCAGCGCGAAGTTCTGCTCGCGGTTGCGCGCGGTGATGCCCCACACGTTGTTCTTGTGGTGGCTGTAGTCGCGCAGCGTCTGCAGCAGCGCCGTCTTGCCGTTTAGTTCGCGGACGATCGCGTGGAACGTCGGTTCGCCGTTCTGCGGCTCGAGATAGACGAACTCGTTGACGAGCATCGACGCGACGAGCGGGCCCGTCACGCGGTAGTACGTGGTGCCCGTCTTCGTGTCCTGCCAGCTCTCCATTCCCTTCGCATGCTTGGTCCAGAAGTCCTGCGGAAGCTCGCGCACGCCGGTGTAGAGGAGATCCTTGTCCTCGAGCACCTGGTCGTTGAAGTAGTCTTCCGCGGGCAGGCCGAGCGCATGCGCCTTGATCCGCATGTTGATGTCTTTCGACACCAGCACGACCTGGCGGTCGGGCCGGTCGCGCTGCAGCGCGCGCACGACGCCGAGGATCTGGTTGTCGGCCTTGCCCTCGGGCAAGCCTTCGACCGGTGCGATGTCGGCCAGCTTCGTCTGGAAGTACAGGCGGCCGAGCGCCTCGCGGCTGCCGAGGCGCGACAGCGGAATGCCGGCCGAGATCGGGCCGCCGTCGGCGACGAGCGCGTCGAGCGTGCGGCTGACCTGGCGCGCGTTGCGCGCGACTTCGGACATCCCCTTCTTGTGGTTGTCGAGCTCCTCGAGCGTCATCATCGGCAGATAGACGTCGTGTTCCTCGAAGCGGAACAGGCTGCTCGGGTCGTGCATCAGCACGTTGGTGTCGAGCACGAACAGCTTCTGCAGTTCGGCTTCGGCCGGCTTGCGGCTGCGCGACTTCGTCGCGGCGCCCGCGTCGCGCGCGGGCGTCGCGGCCGCGGACGGTTTGCCGGCGGCGGGCTTGTCGTTGCGCGCGACGACGGGGGCCGCGGCCGCGGGTTCGGCGGGCGCCGGCAACGGCTGCAGCAGGGCGGCGGTCTGTCTGGTCTTGCGGCCGCGTGCGGACGTGCCCGCGGCTTCCTCGGCCGACGATGCGACGGCGCGCAGCGGCGCGGCCGTGTTCGCGGCTTCGGTCATCGGTTGGGCCACGCTGGCCGGGCCATAGTCACCGGCTGTGGATGCGTCCCCTTCGGCGGATTTCTTCGCGGCTTTCGCGGGCCGCGCTTTCGCCTTGTATTCATCGGGCGGCAGCAGGCTGCCGAGCTTGCTGGGGGGGGTAGGCAAAGGCATGGTGTCCCTCGGGAGGAATCGTGTCGCATGAAGTGCGCCGCTGATCGCATCCTGCGTGACGTAGACGCATGCAGTTTGCGCGCGGTGGCGCACAGGAATTTCGTCTAGCCGGTTCGCCTAAGTGTCGGTCAGCTCCTTGACGAGGTGAGGGCCGGACCGAGAGCCGGCGCGCAGTCCATAAAAAAAGCCGCTGCCCCGTGGACCGGGACATGCGGCTCGGCTGATACCGTCGTGATGCGCGTCAGGTGCCGGAAAGCATCGCAACGGGCACCGGCGCAGCTACGAGAAATATGGGGCGAACTGGCATTCATTGCGGCCCAATATAACGCGGCTCAAAGCGCTTGTACAGCACTTAGCACGTCGTCCACGTGACCGGGCACCTTGATGCCGCGCCATGCCTGGCGGAGCACGCCGTCGGCGTCGATCAGGAACGTCGAACGCTCGATTCCGCGCACTTCCTTGCCATACATCTTCTTCATCTTGATGACATCGAACAGCGCGCACAGCGCTTCGTCGGCATCGGAAATCAGCGGGAACGGCAGTTCGAGCTTTGCCTTGAAATTGTCATGCGAGCGCAGGCTGTCGCGCGACACGCCGATCACTTCGGCGCCGGCCTTCTTGAACTTCGGATACAGGTCGCGGAACTGCAGGCCTTCGGTCGTGCAGCCCGGCGTGTTGTCCTTCGGATAGAAATACAGGACGAGTTTCTTGCCCTTCAGGTCGGACAGCGAAATGTCGCCGCCCGTGGCAGCTGCGGTGAAATCGGGAACTTGACGGTCAACTTCGACGGACACGTGTTTCTCCTGTTGTTATGGAAAGGCGCCGCTCGGGCGGCGCGGTACGGCGGGGCGTCGCGGCGGCACGCCGCAAGGGCGGCGCAGGCGGCGCCTGCGCGCAAACGTCAGTCGGGCTGGACGATCAGTTCGCCGGAGCGGCCGGGAATTTCGCCCCACGCGACAGGGTACGATGGCAGCGAGTCGCGGTCCAGCGTCGCGTGGTAGTCGCCCATCGTCGCAAACGTATGGCCCTGCGCGCGCCAGCCGGCGAGCAGTTGCTCGAACACCGGCGCGAGCTTCTGGCCTTCCAGTTCCGCATGCAGCGTGAACACCTGGTCGTGCGGATTGGTTTCGGTGAACTTCAGGATGTGCGCGGCGACGTTGTGCGTGTCGATGCCGTCGATGCCGAGCACTTCGTCGAGCGTCGGCAGCGTGGTCGGCATCTGCACGTGCGACAGCGTGCGGCCGCCGACGACGGGCAGGTACGGCGAATGCCCGCGGCCGTCGGATGCGTAGCGCATCCCCCATGCGTCGATCTGCTCGAACGCGGCGTCGTTCATCTGCCAGCCGGCCGCGCCGTGCGTGACGGGCGGCGCGCCGAAGACGTCGACGAAGCGCGCGTGGCTCTTCTGCATTTCACGCGCGGTCCAGTCGCGATCGCGCACGCGCACGTTGTCCTGCCAGTACACGTGATCCCACGTATGGATCCCGCATTCGAAGCCGGCCTCATGGATCGCGCGCATGTCGGCGATCGCGCGGCGGCCGATGTCGGGGCCCGGCAGCAGCACGCCATACATCAGCTGCTTCACGCCGTAGTGCTCGACCACCGACGTGCGCGACACCTTCTTCAGGAAGCCGGGGCGGAACACGCGCCGCAGCGCCCAGCCCGTGTGATCGGGCCCGAGGCTGAAGAGGAAGGTCGCGCGCGCATTGAAGCGGTCGAAGATGCGCGCGAGATTCGGCACGCCTTCGCGCGTGCCGCGCAGCGTGTCGACGTCGATCTTGAGGACGATACGAGCCAAGCGAGCGTCCCGTCAGTTCTGCTGTTCGACGAGCGCGCGGGCGTCGGCGACATGGCCGCGATACGCTTCGAAGATCTTGCGCAGCGCGTCGTCGAACGTCGATTGCGGCGCCCACGCGAGCTCCTGCATCGTGTTGTCGATCTTCGGCACGCGATTCTGCACGTCCTGGTAGCCGTTGCCGTAGTACGCGCCGGACGTCGTCTCGACGAGCTTCACCTGCTTCGCGGAATCCGCGTATTCCGGGAACTCGGCGGCCAGTTCGAGCATCTTGTGCGCGAGCTCGCGAACCGAGAAGTTGTTCTTCGGATTGCCGATGTTGTAGATCTTGCCCGACGCGACGCCGTTCTTGTTCTCGATGATCTTCATCAGCGCGCTGATGCCGTCGTCGATGTCGGTGAACGCGCGCTTCTGCGAGCCGCCGTCGACGAGGCTGATGTTCTCGCCGCGCACGATGTGGCCGAGGAACTGCGTGACGACGCGCGAGCTGCCTTCCTTCGGCGTGTAGATCGAGTCGAGGCCCGGGCCGATCCAGTTGAACGGACGGAACAGCGTGAAGTTCAGGCCTTCCATCCCGTAGCCCCAGATCACGCGGTCCATCAGCTGCTTCGAGCATGCGTAGATCCAGCGCGGCTTGTTGATCGGGCCGTAGGTGAGCGCCGACGCGTCGGGATCGAACTGCTCGTCCGAGCACATGCCGTAGACCTCGGAGGTCGACGGGAACACGAGGTGCTTGCCGTACTTGACGGCCGAACGCACGATCGGCAGGTTTGCCTCGAAGTCGAGCTCGAACACGCGCAACGGCTGCTGGACGTAGGTCGCGGGCGTCGCGATCGCGACGAGCGGCAGGATCACGTCGCACTTCTTCACGTGATACTCGACCCACTCCTTGTTGATCGTGATGTCGCCTTCGAAGAAATGCATCCGCTCGTGGTTGACGAGGTCGCCCAGCCGGTCGGTCTGCATGTCCATGCCGAACACTTCCCAATCGGTGGTTTCAAGAATGCGCTTCGACAGGTGATGGCCGATGAAGCCGTTCACACCCAGGATCAGGACTTTTTTTGCTTTCATGAATGACGGGAAGAATGAATGAACTGCGCGAATTCCGCGGGCGTCACGACGGTTTCGCTGCCGTCGCGCTGCTGCCACAGCTCGAGAATGGATAGGGCGCGGCTGTCGCCGCAGACGCCGAATAGCGCATTATCGCTTACGTGCAGGCCGGGCGGCAAATTCGCCGCGGCCGCGGCGGCGGCGCTGCCGGGCGAAGCAACGCGCGCGCGGGCGACCACGAAGCGCGTGCCGCCGATGTCGGTGAACGCGCCCGGATACGGCGGCGCGACCGCGCGCACGAGGTTGTAGACCTGCGCGGCCGGCTGCGACCAGTCGATGCGGCCGTCCTCCGGCTTGCGCCCGCCGTAGTAGCTGCCATTCGCGAGGTCGTTCGGCAGGTGCGGCGCATCGCCCGCGAGCAGCGCGGGCAGCACGCGCCAGAGCGTCTGCTCGGCGGCGACCGTCACCTTGTCGAATACCTGCGCGGCCGTGTCGTCCGGCAGGATCGGCACCGCGGTCTGGCCGACGATCGCGCCGGCGTCCGGCTTCGCGGCCATTTCGTGCAGCGTCGCGCCCGTTTCCGTTTCGCCGTTCAGCACGGCCCAGTTGGTCGGAACCCGACCCCGGTATTTCGGCAGCAGCGACCCGTGCATGTTGTACGCGCCGCGCGGCGCGATCGCCAGCAGGTCGGCCGGCAGCATGTGGCGGTAGTAGAACGAGAAGATGAAGTCCGGCTGCGCGTCGGACACCGCGCGGCGCAGCGCCGGATCGGCGGGATCGGCCGGCGTGACGACGGCAATCCCGTGCTCGGCGGCAACCGACGCGACGCTGCCGAACCAGATGTTCTCGTTCGGGTTGTCCTCGTGCGTGACGACGAGCGCGACGTCGACGCCGCGTGCGAGCAGCACCTGCAGGCAGCGCACGCCGACGTTGTGATACGCGAAGACGACCGCGCGCGGCTTCATTGCGCGGCCTCCGTGCGGCTCGCGGCGGCCGGCACCGGCGGCACGCCTTCGTGCTGCTCGAGCACGGCCTGGATCAGGTAGCGCGGCCGTGCACGCACCTGCTGGTAGATGCGGCCGACGTATTCGCCGAGCAGGCCGAGCGCGAAGATGATCACGCCGAGCAGGAAGAACGTGATCGCGAACAGCGTGAACACGCCTTGCACTTCCGCGCCGACGATGAAGCGGCGCACGAGCAGCAGCACGAACAGCGCCGCGGAGCCGAGCGACAGGATCACGCCGATGAACGACAGCCACTGCAGCGGCACGACGGAGAAGCCCGTCACGAGGTCGAAGTTCAGCCGGATCAGGCTGTACAGCGAATACTTCGACTCGCCCGCGAAGCGCTCCTCGTGCGCGACCTCGATTTCGGTCGGGTTCTGCGCGAACGTGTAGGCGAGCGCGGGAATGAACGTGTTCACTTCGCCGCACACGTTGATCGTGTCGATGATGCGGCGGCTGTACGCGCGCAGCATGCAGCCCTGGTCGGTCATCTTGATCCGCGTGATGCGCTCGCGCAGCCGGTTCATCATCTGCGATGCCTTGCGCCGCCACAGGCTGTCCTGACGCTGCTTGCGGATCGAGCCGACGTAGTCGTAGCCTTCGCGCATCTTCGCGATCAGCTTGCCGATTTCCTCGGGCGGGTTCTGCAGGTCGGCATCGAGCGTGATGACGATGTCGCCGCGCGACTGCGCGAAGCCGGCGAGGATCGCCATGTGCTGGCCGTAGTTGCCGTTGAGCAGCACCACGCGCGTCGTGTCGGGACGTACGTGGAACTGGTCCGCGAGCATCGCGGCCGAGCGGTCGCGGCTGCCGTCGTTGATCAGGATCACTTCGTACGACGTGCCGAGTGCGTCGAGTGCCGGGTACAGCCGCGCGAACAGCGCAGCCAGGCCGTCTTCCTCGTTGTACACGGGGATGATGACCGATACCTCCGGGTTCGCGGCGCCCGGATGCCCGGCGCGTGCTTCAAGGTGATTCATGTACGCTTATTTTCCGTATTGTTCGCAAATCTGATTGACGGCGTCGGCCACGCGACGCACGTCGTCTTCCGTCATCTGCGTGAAGAGCGGCAGCGTGACGGTCGAGGCGCCGTACCGCTCGGCGTGGGGGAACATGCCCTCCTTGAAGCCGAGCGAGCGATACAGCGTGAAAAGGTGGATGGCCGGGTAGTGGACGCCCGTGCCGATGCCGCGCTCCTTCATCTGCGCCATGAAATCGGCGCGCGAGATCGACAGCCGGTCGAGCGGCAGCGTGACCTGGAACATGTGCCAGTTGCCGTTCTCGAAATCGGCGACGGGCAGGCCGAGCCCGAGTTTCGCGGCCGGGCCGCCGGCGAGCGCGGCGAAATACGCGCGCGCGAGCGCGCGGCGCTGCGCGGTGAAGCGCTCGAGGTGCGGCAGCTGGCCGAGGCCGACGCGCGCGGCGACGTCGGTCAGGTTGTACTTGCCGCCGAGCACGTCGCAGTCCATCCCGTCGAAGCCGCTGCGCGTGATGCCCTGCAGCCGGTACTTCTGGGCGAGCGCCGCTTCGGCTGCGGTGTTCAGCACGAGCGCGCCGCCTTCGATCGTCGTCAGGTTCTTGTTCGCGTGGAAGCTGAACGACACGATGTCGCCGATCGCGCCGATGCGCCGGCCTTTCCACGTCGAGCCGAGCGCCTGGGCCGCGTCCTCGATCACGCGCAGGCCGTGCGTGCGCGCGATCGCGTACAGGCGGTCCATGTCGACCGGCAGGCCGGCCAGGTAGACCGGGATGATCGCCTTCGTGCGCGGCGTGATCGCCTGCTCGAGCTTGTCGAGGTCGATGTTGCGCGTGACCGGGTCGATGTCGGCGAACACCGGCGTCGCGCCGGTCTCGAGAATCACGTTGCTGGTCGACACCCACGAGGCCGGCGTCGTGATGACTTCGTCGCCGGGGCCGACGCCCGCGATGCGCAGGCCGATCTCGAGCGTGCACGTGCCGGAGTTGAACGCGCGGACCGGACGGCCGCCGCAATACTCGGACAGCGCGGCTTCGAACTTCTGGCTCTGCGGGCCGGTGGTGATCCAGCCCGAGCGCAGCACTTCGACGACGCCCTGGATGGTTTCCTCGTCGATCTCGGGGCGGGTGAACGGCAGAAACGGAGCGGTAGTCTGGCTCATGAATGCGGTTTGCCTGTAATGGCTGGTAATAAAGGGACCGGGCGATCCGGCCCGAAACCGGCATTAAACACCGGTTGGGGGTTTCGTACCGTGATTTTTTGTAGGCGGGCGCTTAATGCCCGACGGCCCATGCCGGTGCCCGGCGGTGCGGCCGGGCCACCGCGCGCACTCAGCTGCGCGCCAGCACCAGCACGCCGATCAGGATGATCGCGATGCCGACGAGCCGCTGCACCGACAGCACTTCGCCGAACAGGTACCATGCGGCGAACGCGTTGACGACGTAGCCGAGCGACAGCATCGGGTACGCGATCGACACGTCGACCCGCGACAGCCCGAGGATCCACACGACGACGCTCAGCACGTAGCAGCCGAGGCCGCCGATGATCGGCAACTGGGTCGCGATCTTGAATCCGACCGGGATGATGTTCGCACGGCTGAATTCGAAGTGTCCAACGGCGTTGACGCCGGCTTTCAGCAGAAGTTGCGCACAGGCGTTGAGCATCACGCCGGTGATGATGCAGACGAACGAAACGGGATTCATGCGGCGGGCGTCCTTACGATTGCGGTTTCTCGACGATCACGCGGCGGTTGTCGCGCGCGATCACGCGCATCGGCACGCCTTGCTTGACCAGCGCGTCGTACTGGCCGGGCGGCATGATCGCGAGCGCGTGGGTTTCCTGTTTCCAGCGCTCGATCCATTGGTCGACGGTCGGGATCCACTTGTTCGGCTCCACCGAGATCCCGAACGCGAGTTCATCCTGGCGCTGGACCATGATCGTCGTGTGGCCCATGTAGAACGGGAATGTGTGATCGAGCATCTCGATCGAGTAGAACGGCGTGTCGGGCGGCAGCTTCGCGAGTTCGGCGCGCACCGCGGGCGCGAGCAGCGCGCCCGAGCTGTAGCGGCCGAATTCGTCGTGACCGGTGCCGCCGATCGTGCCGAACGCGAGCCACGCGGCACCGAATGCGGTGATCGCGGCCGCGACGCCCACGCGGCGGTTCAGCCACGCGGCGCCGAGCGTCAGCGCGCCGGCGACCGCAAGGCCCGCGTACAGCCACATCTGGAACGCGCGGTACAGCGCGTTCGGCGTACGGGCGTCGCCCTGGTATGCGAGCGCGATGATCCCGAACGCCGCGGCGACGAAGAACACCAGGTAGCCGAGCAGGTGACGGCGGAACCGCTCGGCGCTCATCAGCGGCAGGTAGGCGCCGATCATCAGCGCGAGCGCCGGCGCGACCGGCAGCACGTACGAGATCAGCTTCGAATGCGATGCGCTGAAGAACAGGAAGATGAATGCGCTCCAGATCAGCAGCACCAGCATCGGCGAGAAGCCGTTCGGCTGGCGCGGCATGCGCAGCGCATGGCGGATGCTCTGCCACGCGACCGACAGCCACGGCAGAAAGCCGACCAGCAGCACCGGCACGAAGTAATACAGCGGGCCCGGGCGGTTCTGTTCCGGGGTCAGGTAGCGGCGGAACTGCTGGACGATGAAGAAGAAATTGAAGAATTCGGGGTTGCGCTGCTGGACGAGCACGAACCACGGCGTGACGATCGCGAAGAAGATCACGAGGCCGCTGACGAGGTACAGCCGCTTCCACAGCGCCCAGTCGCGCGCGATCAGCGTATAGAGCACCAGCACCGCGCCGGGCAGGATCAGCCCCACGAGGCCCTTGGACAGCACGGCGAACGCCATCGCGGCCCAGCAGGTCCACATCCAGCCGCGCGCCGCGCCCGCGCGCAGGCCCGGCCGCTGCGCGAGCAGCAGCGCGCAGAGCGACAGCGCCATCCAGAACGCAAGCCCCATGTCGAGCGCGTTGAAGTGGCCCATCAGGTTCCAGTACGGCGAGCACGCGAGCACGACCGCCGCGAGGAAGCCCGACAGCGGGTTGAACAGGCGCGCGCCGGTGAAGCCGACCAGCAG
The DNA here is from genome assembly GCF_052851275.1 of Burkholderia sp. SR8. Taxonomy (NCBI): domain Bacteria; kingdom Pseudomonadati; phylum Pseudomonadota; class Betaproteobacteria; order Burkholderiales; family Burkholderiaceae; genus Burkholderia; species Burkholderia sp. SR8. Next base: position 74,560 of record NZ_JAULUC010000001.1, on the reverse strand, counting down.
CACGCCGGCGAAGCTCGCGAGGCCCGTGTAGAGCCGCGCCTGCCATTCGCCGATGCCGAACCACGCGAACGTCAGCGCGTTCAGCCAGGTCTGCAGCGGCGGCTTCTCGAAGTATTTGTAGCCGTTGTAGCGCGGCGTGATCCAGTCGCCGGTGACGAACATTTCGCGCGCCATTTCCGCATAGCGGCCTTCGTCGCTCGGGATCAGGTGGCGCAGCCCGAGCGGCGCGAACCAGACGATCGCGAGCGCGACGAGCAGGAGGACGAGCGTGATGCGGTTGAGCGGTAGCCTCGACGGCGTATCGTTCATGGATTTTCAGCCTGTTGGTTGTTGTGATGGGCCGCCGGCGGGTGGCGCCGGGGGCGGGCGGCCGGCCGGGTTCGATCCGGACGATGATCCGGGGATCGACCCGGTGCGCCGGCCCGAGTTTTACCGCATCGGCGCTTAACGTTCAATTAAGAGCGCGGCGGCGACTTTGCGGCCCTCGGCCATCAGGATGTTGTAGGTGCGGCAGGCGGCCTGGAAATCCATCGTCTCGACGCCGATCCGCTGGGCCGTGAGCGCGGCCACGAGCCGCGGGTGCGGAAAGCGCAGCCGCGCGCCGCTGCCGAAGATCACGAGTTCGGGCGCCGGGTCGAGCAGCATCGCGAAGTGCTCGGGCGCGAGCGCGTCGAACGACGACACGGGCCACTCGCGCACCGGTGCGCCGGGCAGCACGATGACGCTCCCTTCGTGGCGCTGGAGATTGACGTCGACATAATCGGGGCCGTAGCCGGTAACGGTATTGAGCGCGCCGCTCGAGTCCTGGTGCAGTTTCAAATCGGTATTCCGCGGTTCCGTAGGGGAAATGTCTGGCAGGGGCCGCACGGGCCCGGGCGGCCGGTTTCGCGCCCGGCGCGCGCCGGACGCTTGACGGCGCGGGCCCGGAGCGGCCATGGTGCATTGCGAAAGTCGGCCAAAATCCGCTAAATTATAACTTTTTGGTCGCCCGCGGGCGCCACTTGCGTCGTGCGCCGCCACAAGCCGCGTCCGGCCGCCGCTTTTTCCCAGTCTAGACAGCGCGCACAGACCGGCCGCTCTCCAGTTTTGATCCCGTCCCCCGGCCGCAAGGCCAACCCAGGAACCGTGTCGTCGTGAAACCGATTCAGAAGTCGAACAAGCTGCTCAACGTCTGCTACGACATCCGTGGCCCGGTGCTCGAGCACGCGAAGCGCCTCGAGGAAGAAGGCCACCGCATCATCAAGCTGAACATCGGCAACCTCGCGCCGTTCGGATTCGACGCGCCGGACGAGATCATCCAGGACATGATCCGCAACCTGCCGGCGTCGTCCGGCTATTCGGACTCGAAGGGCGTGTTCTCGGCGCGCAAGGCCGTGATGCACTACACGCAGCAAAAAGGCGTCGTGGGCGTCGGCCTCGACGACATCTACATCGGCAACGGCGCGTCCGAGCTGATCGTGATGGCGACCCAGGCGCTGCTGAACGACGGCGACGAAGTGCTGCTGCCCGCGCCCGACTATCCGCTGTGGACGGCCGCCGTGAGCCTGTCGGGCGGCACGCCCGTGCATTACGTGTGCGACGAGCAGAACGCATGGATGCCCGACCTCGACGACATCCGCCGCAAGATCACGCCGAACACCAAGGCGATCGTCGTGATCAACCCGAACAACCCGACCGGCGCGCTTTATTCCGACGAATTGCTGCTCGAGCTGCTCGCGATCGCGCGCGAGCACGGGCTGATCGTGTTCGCCGACGAGGTGTACGACAAGATCGTCTACGACGGGCTCGAGCACACCGCGCTCGGTTCGCTGTCGGAAGACGTGATCACCGTCACGTTCAACAGCCTGTCGAAGAGCTATCGCTCGTGCGGCTACCGCGCGGGCTGGATGGCCGTGTCGGGCCTCGGCGGCGACAACCGCCGGCGCGCGAAGGATTACCTCGAAGGGCTCGGGATCCTGTCGTCGATGCGCCTGTGCGCGAACGTGCCCGGCCAGTTCGCGATCCAGACCGCGCTCGGCGGCTACCAGAGCATCAACGAGCTGATCGTGCCGAGCGGGCGCCTGTACAAGCAGCGCGAACTCGCGTACGACATGCTCACGTCGATTCCCGGCGTGACCTGCGTGAAACCGCAGGCCGCGCTGTACATGTTCCCGCGCCTCGATCCGAAGCTCTATCCGATCCAGAACGACCAGCAGTTCATCCTCGACCTGTTGCTCGAGGAGCGCGTGCTGCTCGTGCAGGGAACGGGCTTCAACTGGGCGGCGCCGGATCACTTCCGCGTGGTCTTCCTGCCGAACCTCGACGACCTGACCGATTCGATCAACCGGATCGCGCGCTTCCTCGACGGCTACCGCAAACGCCATTCGGTGTGAGCGGCAAGGTCATCCGGCATTCATTCATTCTTACTCATCGATCACACGCAGCATGGAACCGATCAAAGTTGGCCTGTTGGGCTTCGGCACCGTCGGCAGCGGCACCTTCACGGTGCTGAACCGCAACCAGGAAGAAATCAAGCGCCGCGCGGGGCGCGGCATCGAGGTCGCGCGCATTGCGGTGCGCAACCCGGCCAAGGCGCAGGCCGCGCTCGGCGCGCACGCCGGCACGGCGCAGATCACCGATGACTTCAACGCGGTCGTCGACGATCCGTCGATCTCGATCGTCGCCGAGATGATCGGCGGCACGGGCATCGCGCGCGAGCTGGTGCTGCGCGCGATCGCGAACGGCAAGCACGTCGTGACCGCGAACAAGGCACTGCTCGCGGTGCACGGCACCGAGATCTTCGAGGCCGCGCGCGAGAAGGGCGTGATGGTCGCGTTCGAAGCGGCCGTCGCCGGCGGCATCCCGATCATCAAGGCGCTGCGCGAAGGCCTGACGGCCAACCGGATCCAGTACATCGCGGGCATCATCAACGGCACGACGAACTACATCCTGTCGGAAATGCGCGACCGCGGCCTCGACTTCGCGACCGCGCTGAAGGCCGCGCAGGAGCTCGGCTACGCGGAAGCCGATCCGACCTTCGACATCGAGGGCGTCGACGCCGCGCACAAGGCGACGATCATGAGCGCGATCGCGTTCGGCGTGCCGGTCCAGTTCGACCGTGCGTACGTCGAAGGCATCAGCAAGCTCGACGCGACCGACATCCGCTATGCGGAAGAGCTCGGCTACCGGATCAAGCTGCTCGGCATCGCGCGCCGCGCCGAAAACGGCATCGAGCTGCGCGTGCACCCGACGCTGATTCCCGAGAAGCGCCTGCTCGCGAACGTCGAGGGCGCGATGAATGCGGTCGTCGTGCACGGCGACGCGGTCGGCACGACGCTGTACTACGGCAAGGGCGCGGGCGCGGAACCGACCGCGTCGGCGGTCGTCGCGGATCTCGTCGACGTCACGCGCCTGCACACGGCCGACCCCGAGCATCGCGTCCCGCATCTCGCGTTCCAGCCGGACAGCCTGTCGAACACGCCGATCCTGCCGATCGAGGAAGTCACGAGCGGCTACTACCTGCGCCTGCGCGTGGCCGACCAGACCGGCGTGCTCGCCGCCATCACGCGCATCCTCGCCGAATCGGGCATCTCGATCGACGCGCTGCTGCAGAAGGAGTCGGAGCAGATCGACGACGCGAACGGCGAAACCGACATCATCCTGATCACGCACGTGACGGTCGAGAAGCACGTGAACGCGGCCATCGCGCAGATCGAGAGCCTCGCGACGGTGGTCTCGAAGGTGACGAAGCTGCGCATGGAAGCGCTGAACTGAGGACCAGGAACGACATGAACTACATCTCCACGCGCGGCGCCGGCATCGGCGAGCGCCATACGTTCTCCGACATCCTGCTCGGCGGCCTCGCGAAGGACGGCGGGCTGTACCTGCCGGCCGAATACCCGAAGGTGTCGGCCGACGAGCTCGCGCGCTGGCGCACGCTGCCGTACGCGGATCTCGCGTTCGAGATCCTGTCGAAGTTCTGCGACGACGTGCCGGCCGACGACCTGCGCGCGATCACGCGCCGCACGTACACGGCCGCCGTGTACAGCAACACGCGCCACGGCGAGAACGCGTCCGACATCACGCCGCTGAAGACGCTCGGCACCGAGCGCGGCGCGGCGCTGTCGCTGCTCGAGCTGTCGAACGGCCCGACGCTCGCGTTCAAGGACATGGCGATGCAGCTGCTCGGCAACCTGTTCGAGTACACGCTCGCGAAGCACGGCGAAGCGCTGAACATCCTCGGCGCGACGTCCGGCGACACGGGCAGCGCGGCCGAATACGCGATGCGCGGCAAGGCTGGCGTGCGCGTGTTCATGCTGTCGCCGCACAAGAAGATGAGTGCGTTCCAGACGGCGCAGATGTTCAGCCTGCAGGATCCGAACATCTTCAACCTCGCGGTCGAAGGCGTGTTCGACGACTGCCAGGACATCGTGAAGGCCGTGTCCAACGATCACGCGTTCAAGGCGCAGCAGAAGATCGGCACGGTCAACTCGATCAACTGGGCGCGCGTCGTCGCGCAGGTCGTGTACTACTTCAAGGGCTATTTCGCGGCGACGGCGTCGAACGACGAACGCGTGTCGTTCACGGTGCCGTCGGGCAACTTCGGCAACGTGTGCGCGGGTCACATCGCACGGATGATGGGGCTGCCGATCGCGAAGCTCGTGGTCGCGACCAACGAGAACGACGTGCTCGACGAGTTCTTCCGCACCGGTGCGTACCGCGTGCGCAGCGCCGAGAACACGTATCACACGAGCAGTCCGAGCATGGACATCTCGAAGGCGTCGAACTTCGAGCGCTTCGTGTTCGACCTGCTCGGCCGCGATCCGGCACGCGTGATGCAGCTGTTCCGCGACGTCGAGGAGAAGGGCGGCTTCGATCTCGCGGCGAGCGGCGATTTCGCGCGCGTGGCCGAATTCGGCTTCGTGTCGGGCCGCAGCAGCCACGCCGACCGCATCGCGACGATCCGCGACGTATTCTCGCGCTACGACACGATGATCGACACGCATACGGCCGACGGCGTGAAGGTCGCGCGCGAGCATCTCGATGCGGGCGTGCCGATGGTCGTGCTCGAGACGGCGCAGCCGATCAAGTTCGGCGAGACGATCCGCGAGGCGCTCGATCGCGAAGCCGAGCGTCCGGCCGCCTTCGACGGGCTCGAGGCGCTGCCGCAGCGCTTCGAGGTCGTGAAGGCCGACGCGCAGCAGGTGAAGGACTTCATCGCCGCGCATACGGGTGCATAAGCGCGCATCGGCGCGCAACGTCGCGCCGCCGGGTCGCACGCCCGGCGGCGCAGGACGGCCGGAATGCCGATTCGTCGCGCGAGTCGGGGTTCCGGCCGTTTCGTTTGGCCGGTGCATGGCGATGCGCAGGCGTGCGGCACGACGTCGGGCGAACCGTCGGGCGAAACAAGTGCCAGTGCCGTGCGTTCGCGCCGATCACAGTTTTCGCATGCCGGCCATATCGCGCGTGGGCGCGGCGGCGTCGCTACAATGACGTATTGACTCCAACGATCCCCGATTCCATCGATGTCGAACCCGAATCCCGCGGCGCCGCGCGCGCCGATGCTGTCGACCGCCGAAGCGCTTGCCGCGCTGCTCGATGCCGCGAAGCCGCTGCCCGGTACCGAAACCGTCGCGACGCTCGATGCGCTCGGCCGCGTGCTGGCCGCCGACGTGAGCTCGCCGCTCGACGTGCCGCCGATGCACACGAGCGCGATGGACGGCTATGCGGTGCGCGTCGCCGATCTGCTGCACGGCGAACGGCGGCTGCCGGTGTCGCAGCGGATCCCCGCCGGTCATCCGGCCGCGCCGCTCGCCGCGGGCACGGCCGCGCGGATCTTCACCGGCGCGACGGTGCCTCCCGGTGCCGATGCCGTCGTGATGCAGGAGCAGACGGCGGCCGACGGCGATGCGGTCGAAATCCTGCACACGCCGAAAGCCGGTGAATGGATCACGGCGCAGGGCACGGACATCCGCCGGGGGGCGGTGATCCTGCCTGCCGGTACGCGGCTCACGCCGCAGGCGCTCGGCCTGGCCGCATCGGTCGGCTGCGCGCAGCTGCCGGTCGCGCGGCGGATTCGCGTCGCGGTGTTCTTTACCGGCGACGAACTGACGATGCCCGGCGAGCCGCTGAAGCCCGGCGCGATCTACAACTCGAACCGCTTCACGCTGCGCGGGCTGCTCGAGCGGCTCGGCTGCCACGTGACCGACTACGGGATCGTGCCCGACTCGCTCGCCGCGACCCGCGACACGCTGCGCGAAGCCGCACGCGACCACGACGTGATCCTGACGAGCGGCGGCGTATCGGTCGGCGACGAGGATCACGTGAAGCCTGCCGTCGAGGCCGAAGGCCGGCTCGCGCTATGGCAGATCGCGATGAAGCCCGGCAAGCCGCTCGCGTATGGCGCGGTGCGCCGCGGCGACGGCCGCGCCGATGCGCACTTCATCGGGCTGCCGGGCAACCCGGTGTCGAGCTTCGTCACGTTCCTGCTGTTCGTGCGGCCGTTCCTGCTGCGCCTGTCCGGCGTGCGCGACGTTGCGCCGCGCGCGCTGTCGCTGCGCGCCGACTTCTCGCAGAGCAAGGGCGACCGGCGCAACGAATTCCTGCGCGCACGCGTCAATGCGGCCGGCGGCCTCGACCTGTTCCCGAACCAGAGCTCGGCGGTGCTGACGTCGACCGTGTGGGGCGACGGGCTGATCGATAATCCGCCGCAGCACGCGATCAGCGCAGGCGAGACCGTGCGTTTCATTCCGTTTTCCGAACTGCTGTCGTAACGCGACGGCTTCCCGACCATGAAGATTCAGCTGAAATTCTTTGCAAGCGTGCGCGAGGCGCTCGGCGTGTCCGACGAACAGGCCGACGTGCCGGACGGCGTGACGACCGTCGGCGACGTGCGCGCGTGGCTGCGCCAGCGCGGCGGCGCGTGGGCCGAGACGCTCGCCGAAGGGCGCGCGCTGCGCATGGCGTGCAATCACGAGATGACCGATCCCGGCACCAGGCTTACCGACGGTTGCGAGGTCGCGTTCTTTCCGCCGGTCACGGGCGGTTGAGCATTTGCGCGGGACCGGAGGTAAGCGTTGACGCTAACTCTGGTCGACCGCGAAGCATGGGACCAGAGTAAGCGCTGAAGCGCAAACTCTGGTCGACCGCGAAGCATGGGATCGGGGCAAGCGCTGAAGCGCTAACTCTGGTCGACCGCGAAGCATGGGACCAGAGTAAGCGCTAAAGCGCTAACTCTGGTCGACAGGAGCAGAGGATGGCTACGGTACGAGTGCAGACCGACGATTTCGACCTGAACGCCGAAATCGCGGCATTGCGCGCGCGCAACCCGAAGATCGGCGCGGTCGCGTGCTTCGTCGGCACGGTGCGTGACCTGAACGAAGGCGATTCCGTCGCCGCGATGGAGCTCGAGCACTATCCGGGAATGACCGAGAAGGCGCTCGAGAAGATCGCCGCCGACGCAGGCCGGCGCTGGCCGGGCATCGACGTCGCGATCGTGCACCGCGTCGGCCGGCTGCTGCCGCTCGACCAGATCGTGATGGTCGCGACCGTCGCGTCGCATCGCGGCGACGCGTTCGCGTCGTGCGAGTTCGTGATGGACTACCTGAAGACGGAGGCGCCGTTCTGGAAGAAGGAAACGACGCCCAGCGGCGAGCGCTGGGTCGACGCGCGCAGCACCGACGATGCGGCGCTCGCGCGCTGGGGCATCGAATCGGGCAACACGCGCCGTTGAGCGCCGCATACGCGGCGTGCGGCGCCGTGCCGCAGCGCGCAAGCGCCGCGATTCGCGGCGTTACGCGTCCGAATCGACGCTGCGCCCGATGATCTTCGTCGGAAACGGCTCGCCGCGCGCGCGCGACGGCAGCGCATGCGGATCGTCGCCCGCGTCGCGGCGGCGCGGCGCGATCGCGTCGAGCAGCGCCTGCTGCTCCGGCGGAATCTGGTAATCCCAGCCGAAGCGGCTCAGCTGCAGGCTTTGCGCGATCCGCAGCGCGGGCTCCATGAAGCGAATGGCCGCAGGCGGCGCGTAGCGGCCCTCGACGGTCTTCAGGAACAACGACAGCCAGCGGCTGAAGTGCGCGGGCTCGATCCCGTCGAGCGGCTGGTGCGCCTGCTGCACGTTGCCGCGATAACCCTTGGTGCCGAGCACGAGGCTCGACCAGAAGCTGACCATCTTCGGCAGGTGATCGTCCCAGCGGCCGTCGAGCTTCGCGTCGAACACGGGGCCGAGCAGCGGATCGGCGCGCACGCGGTCGTAGAACGCGTACACGAGGTCGCGGATGTTGTCTTCGGTCGGTTCGGCGTCGCGCGGGCGGGCCGGCGCGGTGTCGGGCGAGGCGGGCAGGGCAGTCATGACAAAAAGGGCCGGGATAGCGGGGCATGGGCGACGCGTCGGCCACGTGCCGGTGGAACGGCAGTGCGGGCAATGCGCAGGACGCCGCTCGAATTTTGACGCAAAATAGCGTCCACCAATGCCTGAAAAATGCGTAGATGCCATGCATCTTATTGCGCGCAGGCCGTTCCGGCAACCCGTGCCGTCTGGCGGTCGCGACAGCCGGCCCGGCGCGCGTCCCGATTGACCGGATTCGCATAATCGGGGCACGATCGACAATTTTCCGTATTCGCCCATGAGACTCACCGACTACACCGACTACTCGCTGCGCGTCATGCTGTACCTCGCCGTGCGCGGCGAGGGGCTGGCGACGATCCAGGAGATCTCGGACGCCTACGGCATCTCGAAGAACCATCTGATGAAAGTCGTCCAGCAGCTCGGCGAGCTCGGCTGGGTCGACACCGTGCGCGGCCGCAACGGCGGGCTGCGGCTGTTCTCCGAGTCGTTGAAGCTGACCGTCGGCCAGGTGGTGCGCGCGACCGAGAGCGACTTCGCGCTGGTCGGCTGCTTTGCGGCCGACGGCGAGTCACGCGGCTGCGTGATCGAGCCGCAGTGTCGTCTGAAGGGCGTGCTGGCGGCCGCGCGCGATGCGTTCTTCGCCGAACTCGACCGTCATACGATCGGCGAGCTGGCCGCGCCGGCGTCGCCGCTCGTCGCGCTGCTGGGCATCCATCCGGTCGCGCTCATGCGCGCCGAGCCGTCGGACGGCGATGCATCGGCGTGCGCCGAAGCCGCGTCGAAGGACTGACGCGCCGGCACCGCCCGGTCATCCTGCGGCGGCGCCCGCGTGCGGGCAGTTGCGTCGCCGTCTGCCGATTTTTGCGCTGAATCAACCGGAAATCCGCTTGAAACCCGTATAACGATCCTCATCTTGGTGTTAATCGAAAATTGGAGGTCTCGCTCAATGAGAATCGACAAGCTCACCACCAAGTTCCAGGAAGCACTCGCGGACGCGCAAAGCCTCGCGGCAGGCCGCGACAATCAATACATCGAACCCGTTCACGTGCTGGCCGCGCTGGTCGCGCAGCAGGACGGTTCCGCCCGTTCGCTGATGTCGCGCGCGGGCGTGCACGTGCAGGCGCTGCAAGGCGCGCTGAACGAGGCCATTTCGCGCCTGCCGCAAGTGACGGGCACGGGCGGCGACATCCAGATCGGCCGCGAACTGGCCGGGCTGCTGAACCAGGCCGACAAGGAAGCGCAGAAGCTCAACGACACGTTCATCGCGAGCGAGATGTTCCTGCTCGCCGTGTCCGACGACAAGGGCGAAGCCGGCAAGCTCGCGCGCCAGCACGGCCTCACGCGCAAGTCGCTCGAAGCCGCGATCGCCGCGGTGCGCGGCGGCTCGCAGGTGCACAGCCAGGACGCGGAAAGCCAGCGCGAGGCGCTGAAGAAATACACGGTCGACCTGACCGAGCGCGCCCGCGCGGGCAAGCTCGATCCGGTGATCGGCCGCGACGACGAAATCCGCCGCTCGATCCAGATCCTGCAGCGCCGCACCAAGAACAACCCGGTGCTGATCGGCGAGCCGGGCGTCGGCAAGACCGCGATCGTCGAAGGGCTCGCGCAGCGGATCGTCAACGGCGAGGTGCCCGAGACGCTGAAGGGCAAGCGCGTGCTGTCGCTCGACATGGCCGCGCTGCTCGCCGGCGCGAAGTACCGCGGCGAGTTCGAGGAGCGCCTGAAGGCCGTGCTGAACGACATCGCGAAGGACGAAGGCCAGACGATCGTGTTCATCGACGAGATCCACACGATGGTCGGCGCCGGCAAGGCCGAAGGCGCAATGGACGCGGGCAACATGCTGAAGCCGGCGCTGTCGCGCGGCGAGCTGCACTGCATCGGCGCGACCACGCTCGACGAATACCGCAAGTACATCGAGAAGGACGCCGCGCTGGAGCGCCGCTTCCAGAAGGTGCTCGTCGACGAGCCGAGCGTCGAGGCGACGATCGCGATCCTGCGCGGGCTGCAGGAGAAGTACGAACTGCACCACGGCGTCGACATCACCGACCCGGCGATCGTCGCCGCGGCCGAGCTGTCGCACCGCTACATCACCGACCGCTTCCTGCCGGACAAGGCGATCGACCTGATCGACGAGGCTGCGTCGAAGATCAAGATGGAAATCGATTCGAAGCCCGAAGAGATGGACAAGCTCGACCGCCGGCTGATCCAGCTGAAGATCGAGCGCGAGGCGGTGAAGAAGGAGCAGGACGAAGCATCGCAGAAGCGCCTGCAACTGATCGAGGAAGAGATCGAGCGCCTCGGCCGCGAGTATGCGGACCTGGAAGAGATCTGGACCGCCGAGAAGGCCGCGGTGCAGGGCAGCGCGCAGCTGAAGGAAGAGATCGAGAAGGTGCGGGCGGACATCGCGCGCCTGCAGCGCGAAGGCAAGCTGGAGAAGGTCGCCGAGCTGCAGTACGGCAAGCTGCCGCAGCTCGAGTCGCAGCTGAAGCAGGTCACGCAGGCCGAGGAGCAGGAGCAGCACAACCCGACGCGTCCGCGTCTGCTGCGCACGCAGGTCGGTGCGGAAGAAATCGCGGAAGTCGTGTCGCGTGCCACCGGGATTCCGGTGTCGCGGATGATGCAGGGCGAACGCGAAAAGCTGCTGCACATCGAGGAAAAGCTGCACGAGCGCGTGGTCGGCCAGGACGAGGCGATCAGCGCGGTGGCGGATGCGATCCGTCGTTCGCGCGCGGGTCTCGGCGATCCCAACCGTCCGTACGGCTCGTTCCTGTTCCTCGGCCCGACCGGTGTCGGCAAGACCGAGCTGTGCAAGGCGCTGGCGTCGTTCCTGTTCGACTCGGAAGAGCACCTGATCCGCATCGACATGAGCGAGTTCATGGAGAAGCACAGCGTCGCGCGGCTGATCGGCGCGCCGCCGGGCTATGTCGGCTACGAGGAAGGCGGCTACCTGACGGAAGCCGTGCGCCGCAAGCCGTACAGCGTGATCCTGCTCGACGAGATCGAGAAGGCGCATCCGGACGTGTTCAACGTGCTGCTGCAGGTGCTCGACGACGGTCGGATGACCGACGGACAGGGCCGCACGGTCGACTTCAAGAACACGGTGATCGTGATGACGTCGAACCTCGGCTCGCAGGTGATCCAGGCGATGACCGGTTCGCCGCAGGAAGAGATCAAGGACGCCGTGTGGCTCGAGGTGAAGCAGCACTTCCGTCCGGAGTTCCTGAACCGGATCGACGACGTCGTCGTGTTCCATGCGCTCGACCGCAGCAACATCGAGTCGATCGCGAAGATCCAGCTCGCGCGCCTGCACGACCGGCTCGCGAAGCTCGACATGGCACTCGACGTGTCGCCGGCGGCGCTCGAACAGATCGCGAAGGTCGGCTACGATCCGGTGTTCGGCGCGCGGCCGCTGAAGCGCGCGATCCAGCAGGAGATCGAGAACCCGGTCGCGAAGCTGATCCTCGCCGGTCGCTTCGGTCCGAAAGACGTGATCCCGGTCGACGTCAACGACGGCCAGTTCGTGTTCGATCGCGTCGTCCACTGATCGCCGGCGATCGGCCGCACGCCCGGTTCGCGCCGGGCGCGCAAAAACGAACACCCCGCTTCGGCGGGGTGTTTGCATATGGGGCGGCCGAAGCGTGCGTCGCGCTCGCCCGGCCTGTCACGCGTGCGCGCTCAGGCCTTGTTGCCGCCGAACATGCCGGCGAGCTGCGTGAGCGTGCCGAGCACGTTCGACGTGTCGACCTGGCCGCTGGCCGGCACTTCGCCGTTCGGCGTCGCGCCGTTGACGACGTGCGGCAGCACCTGCGCGAGGATCGACGACGCCTGCGCCGGATCGATGCCGACCTTGCTCGCGAGCGAGCCGACGACGTCCGAGCCGAGCACGTTCTGCAGCGTGTCCGGCGAGATCGGCTGGTTTTCGCCGGTGCCGACCCACGAGCCGATGATGTCGCCTGCGCCGCCGGCCTTGAACTTCTCGATCAGCCCGTTCAGGCCGCCCGGCTGGTTGTTGATGAATTCGAGCGCGGTCGTGATGAGCGCGCTTTGCGAGTTGCCGCCGGCCTGGCCGCCGATCAGACCGCCGACGATGTCGAGGAGACCCATGGTTGTTCACCTTCACAGAAAAGGGCGCCGCAACGTCGGCGCCCGTTGATCGAATGCCGCGCGCACGCCGTCGCGCGCGCGGCGCACATCAGGCGCCCGACGCCGCGGCGGCGGAGGCTGCCTTGTCCTTCTTGCTCTTCTTCTTCGAACCCTTGGCCGCCTTCGTGGACGACGCCGCGGCCGGCGCGCTCGCGCCTGCGCCGGCGTCGGCGGAGGCCGCCGCGGCTGCGGCCGCTTTCTCCTTCTTCGACGCGCGCTTGCTCTTGGCCGGCTTGGATGCCGCCTCCGGCGCGCTGGCCGTCGTCGCCGGTGCCGTTGCCGTCGTGCCGGCTGTCGCGGTCGTCGACGTGGACGGCGCGGCGGTGCCGGCCGACGTCGTGGCCGAGGTGGTCGCCGACGTCGTCGCGGCCGGCTTCGACAGCTTCACGCCCTTCGGCGGCGTCGACGAGCCGCCGATCGTCAGGCCGTTTTCCTCGAGATGGCCGACCGACTTCGTGCCGAGGCCCTTCACGCGGTTCGCGAGATCGTCCGCGTCCTTGAACGGGCCGTTCTTGGTGCGCTCGTCGATGATCGCCTTCGACTTCACGGGCCCGAGGCCCTTCACCGATTCGAGCGCGGCCTGGTCGGCCGTGTTGACTTCGACGGCCGCGGCGAAGCCCGCGGCAAGCGACAGCGATAACGCGACGAACAGCATCAGCAGCTTTTTCAGCATGGCACAGGCTCCCTGGTTCTGACGGATGAATGGCTGTTGCAACGGACGGCGGCGCGCAACCCGGCCGGGCGTCGCCGTTAAGCATAGGACAAATGCGTGCCCTTTTTAAGACAGGCTGACCGAATCTTGCTGAAGGCTTGCGTCGCTGTAAAGAAGGAAAGCCGTGCGCGGCGCCGATTTTGACCATTCTTTACGGTGTCGGCGGGGGCAGATGCGTGCAACCGGCGATTGTCGGACTTGGCCGTTCGACAGTGCTTGACTTAGAGTGAACTCTAACTCCTAACCTTGTTCCTGCCATGTCGAAAACCGTTTCCACCTCTTCCGCCGCCGGTCCGCTGACGATCGGGCAAGTCGCCGAACTGACCGGCGTGTCGACGCATACGCTGCGGTATTACGAGCAGGCCGGGCTGCTGCGCGCGATCTCGCGCACGGCCGCCGGGCACCGGCTTTATGCACCGGCCGATCTTGACTGGCTCGCCTTCGTGATGCGCCTGAAGGCGACCGGCATGCCGATCGCGCAGATGCAGCAGTTCGCGGCGCTGCGCGCGCAAGGCGAGTCGACGTTCGGTGCGCGGCGGCGGTTGCTGAGCGCGCATCGCGACGCGGTGCGCGCGCATATCGCGGAGCTGCAGGCGAGCCTCGACGCGATCGGCGACAAGATCGCGTACTACGAGACGCAGGAGCGCAAGACGGAACGACGGGCGAACTCTTCTCAATCATCCCCGGAACAGGACGGACACCATGGAACGACTCGTTGAAGACCGCTACACGCGCGGCTGGAACAAGCTGAAGGAAATCGACGGCGAAGTGGGCGAACGCGTGATCGCGGCGCTCGCGCCGATCGCACCGGACTTCGGGCGGCTGCTCGTCGAATTCGGCTTCGGCGACATCTATAGCCGGCCGCAGCTCGACCTGAAGGCGCGCGAGATCGCGACGATCGCCGCGCTGGCCGCGCTCGGCAATGCGCAGCCGCAACTGAAGGTGCATATCGAGGCCGCGCTGAACGTCGGCTGTACACGTGACGAGATCGTCGAGGTCTTCATGCAGATGGCCGTCTATGCCGGTTTTCCGGCCGCGCTCAACGCGCTGTTCGCCGCGCACGAAGTGTTCACGCGGCGCGATGCGGCAGCCGGCGACGGAGGCGGCACGGCCGACGCGGCCGCGCACGCCGCGTGACGGCGCGCAGCGCGCCCACGTGCTGCATGCATCAGATGCGGTGCGGCGCGACGATCCGGTGTTTCGCGATCCGCCGGTACAGCGTCGCGCGCGAGATGCCGAGCGCCTGCGCGGCTGCGTCGGGCCGCCAGCGATGCGCGGTGAGCGCCGCGACGATGCGGCTGCGTTCGTCGTCCGGCAGTGCACCGGCCGGGCCGCCGCCGAGTTGCGCGGCGAGATCGGCCGGCAGGTCGCGCCGCGTCACGCGCGCGGCGTCGCAGACCGCGCACGCATAGCGCAGCACGTTGCGCAGCTGCCGCACGTTGCCGGGCCACGGATACGCGGCCAGCTGCTCGGCGAGCGTCGCGTCGAGCGTGAGTACGTGGCCGGTCGCCTGCGCTTCCTCGGCGAACACGGCGGCGATCACGTCGCGCACGTCCGCGCGCTCGCGCAGCGCCGGCAGCTCGAACGTCGCGCCGCTCAGCCGGTAGTACAGATCCTCGCGGAACGTGCCGTCGGCCACCATCTGCGCGAGATCGCGGTGCGTCGCGCAGATCACGTCGAGATCGACGCGCACCGGCGTATCGCTGCCGAGCGGCACGACCTCGCCGTCGGCCAGCACGCGCAGCAGCCGCGTCTGCAGCGTGAGCGGCATGTCGCCGATTTCGTCGAGGAACAGCGTGCCGCCGTCGGCGAGCGCGATCTTGCCGCGCGCGCCGTGCTTGCGCGCACCGGTGAATGCGCCGGCCGCGTAACCGAACAGTTCGCTTTCGATCAGCGCCTCGGGCAGCGCGCCGCAGTTGACCGCGACGAACGGCCGCGCGCGCCGCGCGCCGGCATCGTGGATCGCGCGGGCGAAGACTTCCTTGCCGGCGCCGGTTTCGCCCAGCACGAGGATCGGCAGCCGCTTGCTCGCGACGCGCAGCGCGAGTTCGGCCTGCTGCGCGATGCGCGCATCGCTGCTCTGCAAAAACGGCGTCAGCGCGCCCACGTGACGCTGCGCGGTGCCGGGCCGGCGCGCTGCGGTGCCGGTTTCGCGGCCCGCGCGCCGTAGCGGCGCGCGCAACCGCGCATAGAGCGGCGCGCCGGTCGCGCGCAGCCGCAGCGCGACGATCGCATCGAGCCGCGCGGCATCGCGCAGCGGCATCTCGGTCGCATCGAAGATTTCGTCGATATGGCGCGGCTCGCGCAGCGCGGGCAGCGCGTCGCGCGCGTGCCGGTTCGCGGCGACGATATTGCCGCATTCGTCGAACGCGATCAGCCATTCGGGCTGCGCCTCGACGTAGTGACGGTTCGGATGACCGAACAATATCCAGTGCTGCGCGGTGCTGTGCACGAAATAGCCGTCCTCGATCAGCGCCGCGCTCTGCCGCACGAGCTGGTACACGAGCCGCTGGCTGTCGCGGTTGTCCGGCGACTGCACCGCGGACGCGTCGAGCACGCCGATCAGTTCGCCGGCCGGCGAGAAGATCGGCGCCGCGCTGCAGGTGAGCGTGGTGAATGCCGCGCGGAAGTGATCGGTCTTGTGCACGGTGATCGGCGCGAGGTCGGTCAGCACGCTCGCGACGCCGCAGGTGCCTTCCTCGCTTTCCGACCAGCACGAGCCGATGTGCAACCCCGCGTGACGGAAATCGGTGCGGCGCTCGCGATCGATCCGGTAGTCGATCGTCACGCCGTGCGCGTCGGTCAGCATCACGCAATAGTCGGCGACGCGAATCATGTCGTGCAGGCGCGTCAGGCACTGGCCCGATGCGCGCAGGAACGCCTCCTCCTTGTCGCGCACCTCGCGCAGCTCGGCCGCGGTCAGCACGCGCGGGCCGATCGACGAAGCGGGGTCGAGCGCATAGCGCTCGAGCGAGCGCTGCCACGACGACACCAGGCGCGCGGAATCCGCCGGCGCGGGCAGGCGTCCGGCGAGCGCGCCGAGCACACGGTCGGCGTGCTGGGCCTGGGGGACGGCATAGGGCATGGTCGGCTCCGGTTCCGTACGGCGGGGAATTCGATGTTCTTGTAGCACATCCGCCGGCGCGGATCACATTGCATCGCAGCACGCGCGCGGCGTGAGACGTTCGTCTCAGCGGCATCTCAGCCGGTCTCGCACGGTTGAGACGCGCACGTTCGCCGGGCGCGGCGACCGCGCCCCGCACGACGATGCGCGCCGCGCCGCGATGCGCGTGGCATGCGGGCCGGATCGGCATGCGCATCGACGGGCCGCAACGGGTGTGCATGGAGAGCGACGACGTGAGACGGACGGCCGGTTTCGCAGGTCGTCGAGCTGCGGCGGCAACGGGTCGTGACGACAGCGCTGCCCGCCGAGCCAGTCCGGATGCGGGTTTCGCACTCGTTGCACGCACGGTGGCACGCCGCTTGCAGATATGACGGGCAAGTCCGGCGCGCTCGCGTCGGCGACGACGATCCGCTGTCCTCGATGACGGCGGACGACAGAAGCAGGGCCGGCGTGCGAGCGCCGGTCCACTGGATGGAGACAAGCCCGTGACGACGCCCGTGACCGTCGGCGTGATCGCGAACCCCGCATCGGGGCGCGACATTCGCCGCCTGACGACGCATGCATCCGTGTTCCCGACCGCCGAGAAGGCCAACATGGTCGTGCGCCTGCTCGCCGGCCTCGGCGCGATGGGCGTCGCGCGCGTGCTGACGCTGCGCGACAAGACGGGCATCGCGACGCTGCTGATGCGCGCGCTCGACACGCATCGCGCGGTCGCGCCGCACGAACGCTGGCCCGACGTCGAATTCGTCGACCTGCCGATCTCCGATACCGTGGCCGACACGCATGCCGGCGCCGCGTACATGCATCGGATGGAAGCCGCGCTGATCGTCGTGCTCGGCGGCGACGGCACGCATCGCGCGGTCGCCGCGCATTGCGGCGCGACGCCGCTCGTCGCGCTGTCCACCGGCACCAACAACGCGTTTCCCGAACATCGCGAGGCGACCGTCGCGGGCGTGGCCGCGGGGCTCGCCGCGACCGGCGCCGTGCCGCCCGACGTCGCGTTCGTGCGCAACAAGCGGCTCGTCGTGCGCTGCGTCGCGGGCGCGAACGCGGGGCGCGAGGAGATCGCGCTCGTCGACGTGTGCGCGGCGCGCCAGCGCTTCATCGGCGCACGCGCGATCTCGGGGCCCGACGACATCGATTCGCTGTACCTGACGTTCGCGGAACCGGACGGCATCGGCCTGTCCGCGCTCGGCGGCGCGTGGGCGCCGCTCGAGCGCAGCGCGCCGCACGGGCTCGCGATGCGCTTCGCCGCCGACGGCAAGACGGCCGGCACGCCGCTCGTCGCGCCGATCGCACCGGGGCGCGTCGATCGCGTCGTGATGCGCAGTTGCGAGCGGCTCGAGCCCGACGCGTGGCAGACGATTCCGTTCGAGCACGGCACGCTCGCGTTCGACGGCGAGCGCGAGATCGAAGTCGCGCGCGGCGAGCGCTACGAGATCGCGCTCGACTGGCGCGGGCCGCTGACGGTCGATGTGGGCCGCACGCTGCGTTACGCGTCGTCGCGGCAGTTGTTGCGCGACGCCGGCGCGTGGCGCTTCTGATCGCGGCTTCCCGAAGCCACCCCCAATCCGCTTCCGAACCATCGACGAGGAGACATCGCCATGACAGCCCGACCCGGCCGACCGGCCGCCATTGCCTTCGCAACCGCCAGCGCGCATGGCAGCGCGGCGCGCACGCAGGCCGCGCGTATCGACGGGCGCTTCGCGTTTCACTGACGGCCGCAGGCCGCCGTGCCATCCGTCGCTGCGGCATTGCCGCGGCGGCATTCGCAGTCAGACCTATCCAGGAGACACACATGACCGTTTCGACACAGCTCAGCAGGGACACGCTGCTGGACGCCTACCGGCTGATGCGCACCATCCGCGAATTCGAGGAGCGCCTGCACGTCGAGTTCGCGACCGGCGAAATCCCGGGCTTCGTTCACCTGTACGCGGGCGAGGAGGCTTCCGCGGTCGGCACGATGCTGCACCTCGGTCTCGAGGACTACGTGGCCACCACGCACCGCGGGCACGGCCACTGCATCGCGAAAGGCGTCGACGTGCACGGGATGATGGCCGAGATCTACGGCAAGAAGACGGGCGTCTGCCACGGCAAGGGCGGCTCGATGCACATCGCTGACCTCGCGATGGGGATGCTCGGCGCGAACGGAATCGTCGGCGCCGGTGGCCCGCTCGTGTGCGGCGCGGCGCTCGCGGCCAAGCACAAGAAGACCGGCGGCGTCGGCGTGTGCTTCTTCGGCGACGGCGCGTCGAACCAGGGCGTGATCTTCGAATCGATGAACCTCGCGTCGGTGTGGCGGCTGCCCGCGATCTTCGTCGCCGAAAACAACGGCTACGCGGAAGCGACGTCGTCGAGCTGGTCGGTCGCGACCGACAACATCGCCGATCGCGCGAACGGCTTCGGCATGCCCGGCGTGATCGTCGACGGCTTCGACTTCTTCGCGGTGCACGAGGCGCTCGGCGAAGCGGTCGCACGCGCGCGCAGCGGCGGCGGTCCGACGCTCGTCGAGGTGAAGTTCACGCGCTACTTCGGCCACTTCGAGGGCGATGCGCAGACCTACCGCGCGCCGGGCGAAGTGCAGAAGCTGCGCGACGAGAAGGACTGCCTGAAGCATTTCGAAGCGCGGGTCGTGCGCGCCGAAGTGCTGACGACCGACGACCTGCGTGCCGTCGACGCCCAGGTGAAGGCGCTGATCGACGACGCGGTCGCGCAGGCGAAGGCCGCGCCGCTGCCCGACGCGGCCGACCTGCTGACCGACGTGTACGTGTCGTATCCGTGACCGCGATCTGACGCAACCGCCGGCAGCCAGCCGTTGGCCGCAGGCAGCTCGCAGCCGGTACGGCCGGTGCGACGAACCGAATATTCCAGGAGACAGACATGGCAAGGAAGATCACTTATTCGCAGGCGATCAACGAGGCGCTCGCGCAGGAAATGGCGCGCGACGACAGCGTGATCGTGATGGGCGAGGACAACGCGGGCGGCGCGGGCGCGCCCGGCGAGGACGACGCGTGGGGCGGCGTGCTCGGCGTGACGAAGGGGCTGTTCCACAAGTTTCCGGGCCGCGTGCTCGATACGCCGCTGTCGGAGGGCGGCTACATCGGCGCGGCGGTCGGCGCGGCCGCGTGCGGGATGCGGCCCGTCGCGGAGCTGATGTTCATCGATTTCATGGGCGTGTGCTTCGACCAGATCTTCAACCAGGCCGCGAAATTCCGCTACATGTTCGGCGGCAAGGCCGTGACGCCGGTCGTGATCCGCGCGATGTACGGCGCCGGCCTGCGTGCGGCCGCGCAGCATTCGCAGATGCTCACGTCGCTGTTTACGCATATCCCGGGGCTGAAGGTCGTGTGCCCGTCGACGCCGTATGACGCGAAGGGGCTGCTGATCCAGTCGATCCGCGACAACGATCCGGTGATCTTCCTCGAACACAAGCTGCTCTACACGCGCGAAGGCGACGTGCCGGAGGAGTCCTATGCAATTCCGTTCGGCGAGGCGAACGTCGTGCGCGAAGGCGACGACGCAACGATCGTCACGTACGGCCGGATGGTGCATCTCGCGACCGACGCGGCCGCGAAGCTCGCGAAGGACGGCATCCACGTCGACGTGATCGACCTGCGCACGACGTCGCCGCTCGACGAGGACACGATCCTCGAAAGCGCGGAGCGCACCGGCCGCGTGGTGGTCGTCGACGAAGCGAACCCGCGCTGCTCGATCGCGACCGACATCGCCGCGCTCGTCGCGCAGCGCGCGTTCCGCTCGCTGAAGGCGCCGATCGAGCTCGTGACCGCGCCGCATACGCCCGCGCCGTTCGCCGGCGTGCTGGAAGACCTGTATATCCCGTCCGCCGATGCGATCGCGCAGGCGGTTCTGAAGACGAGGAGCTGACACGATGTCGATTCACATGATCACGATGCCCAAGTGGGGGCTGTCGATGGAGCAGGGGCAGGTCAACGGCTGGCTGAAGGCGATCGGCGAGCGCGTGACGAAGGGCGACGAAGTGCTCGATGTCGAGACCGACAAGATTTCGTCGGGCGTCGAGTGCGCGTTCGACGGCACGCTGCGCCGGCAGGTCGCGCAGGAGGGCGAGACGCTGCCCGTCGGTGCGCTGCTCGGCGTGGTCGCTGCGGCCGATGCGAGCGATGCCGACATCGACGCGGCGATCGCCGAATTCCAGCGCGATTTCGTGCCGAGCGCGGCCACCGACGACGCGGCCGGCCCGCAGCCCGAAAAGGCGCAGATCGGCGGGCGCACGATCCGCTTCCTGAAGCTGGGCGACGGTTCGGGTACGCCCGCGGTGCTGATCCACGGCTTCGGCGGCGACCTGAACAACTGGCTGTTCAATCACGCGGAACTCGCTGCGCACCGGCCGGTGTGGGCGCTCGATTTGCCGGGTCACGGCGAGTCGGGCAAGGCCGTCGAGACCGGCAGCCTCGACGAACTGGCCGACGCGGTGCTCGCGCTGCTCGACGCGCAGCACATCGAGCGCGCACACCTGATCGGTCATTCGATGGGCGGCGCGGTCGCGATGGCGGCGGCCGAGCGCGCGCCGCAACGCGTGGCGTCGCTGACGCTCGTGGCGAGCGCCGGACTCGGCGCCGACATCAACCGCGCGTACATCGACGGCTTCGTCGCCGGCAACAGCCGCAATACGCTGAAGCCGCACCTCGGCGCGCTGTTCGCGGACCACGCGCTCGTCACGCGGCAACTCGTCGAGGATCTCGTCAAGTACAAGCGGCTCGAGGGCGTGCAGGCCGCGCTGGAGAAGATCGCGAACGCCGCGTTCGACGGCGCGACGCAGCGGCGCGTGTTCCGCGACCGCATCGCGTCGCTCGCGCCGCGCACGCTCGTGATCTGGGGCGAGCGCGACCAGGTGATCCCCGCGCAGCATGCGCAGGGCTTGCCGGACGGCGTGCGGGTCGAGGTGATCGCCGGCAGCGGCCACATGGTGCAGATGGAGGCGGCTGCCGACGTGAACCGCCTGATCGTCGCGTTCCTCGGAGACTGACGATGGCCGCCGCGCTCGAACGACCCAGTCTCACTGCGCTCGGTCAGCCGGGCGCGCGAAGCCGCGACAAGCTCGCGCGCATTCCGGTGCGCGTCGAGCCCGCGGCCGGCGCGGCGCTGCCGAAGCCGCCGTGGCTGCGGGCGCGGCCGATGATGAGCGAGGCGGTCGCCGACATGGCGGCCGTGCTGCGCGACCATCGGCTGCATTCGGTCTGCGAGGAGGCGATGTGCCCGAACATCGGCGAATGCTTCGCGCAGCGCACCGCCACCTTCATGATCATGGGCGGGCTGTGCACGCGTCGCTGCCCGTTCTGCGATGTCGCGCACGGCCGCCCCGAGCCGCTCGACCCGGATGAACCCGCGCGGCTCGCGGACGCGGTCGCGGCGCTCGGGCTGCGCTACGTCGTGATCACGTCGGTCGATCGCGACGACCTGCGCGACGGCGGTGCCGCGCATTTTGCGGCCTGCATCGCGGCGGTGCGCGCGAGCGTGCCCGGGATCGGCGTCGAGGTGCTGACGCCCGATTTCCGCGGCCGTGTTCCGCGTGCGCTCGACGCGTTGTCGTCGGCATGGCCGGACGTGTTCAATCACAACATCGAGACCGTGCCGTCGCTGTATCGGGCGGCGCGCCCGGGCGCCGACTATCGCGGCTCGCTCGAACTGCTGGCACAGGCGAAGGCCGCGCGGCCGACGCTCGTGACCAAATCCGGCTTGATGCTGGGCCTGGGCGAGCGCGACGACGAGGTGCGCGACACGCTGCGCGACCTGCGCACGCACGAGGTCGACGTGCTGACGCTGGGCCAGTATCTCGCGCCGTCCGCGCACCACCTGCCGGTACGGCGCTACGTGAGCCCGGACGCGTTCGCCGCGTGGCGCGACGAGGGGCTCGCGCTCGGTTTCAGGGAAGTCGTTGCGGGCCCGCTCGTGCGCTCGTCGTATCACGCGGCCGACGTGCTGGAGGACGCGTAGGCGGCGGGCCGTGCGTCACCGGCCGGCCGACAGGTGCGCGCGGCCGACGTGGCGCAGGTACAGCGCGAGGCCGGCGCCCGCGAGCATCAGGCTGACCGTGTTCGCGAACCAGAAGCCGCGTGCGCCGGTCAGCGACGCGGGCGCGATGCCGCCGACGTCGAAGCCGAGCACGTAGCCGCCGCCGAGCCCGACGCCCCACAGCGCGACCGCGTAGATCACGGTCGGCACGACCGCGACCTTGTACGCGCGCAGCACGAACGCGGACGTAATCTGCAGCGCGTCGAAGAAGTGATAGCAGGTGACGATCGCGACCAGCGGCAGCGCGGCGGCGGCCACGGCCGGATTCGGCGTGTAGCCGCCGACGATCAGCGGCCGCAGCGTGAACACGAGCACGCCGTATGCGGCCGCGATCGCGCACGCGAGCATCACGCTGTGCCGGCCGAGCAGGCGCGCCTCGTCGGGGCGGCCGGCGCCGAGCGCGCGCGCGACGAGCGTCGATGCCGCGACGCCGATCGACAGCGGCGTCATGTACAGCACCGCGCCGATGTTGCCGGCGATCTGGTGGCCGGCAAGCGTCGTCGTGCCGAATTGCGCGATGAAGAGCGCCATGCACGTGTACGACGTGACCTCGATCAGGTACGACAGCCCCATCGGCACGCCGAGCTTCAGCAACGCCTTCTGGCGTTCCCACACGGGCCGGCAAAAGCGCGAGAAGATCGCGAGCGGCGAGAACACGTCGAGCTTCGCGAGCAGCATGAAGCCGATCAGCGCGAGCGCCCAGTTGATCAGCGTGCTCGCGAGCCCGCAGCCGGGGCCGCCGAGGGCCGGCACGCCGAACCCGCCGAAGATGAACCACACGTTGAGCGGAAATTTGAGCAGCAGCGCGCCGATCTGCAGGATCATCGCGAGGCGCGGCTTGCCGGCCGCGTTGGTCAGCGCGTTGTAGATCCGGAACACGAGGCTGGCCGGCAGGCCGTACGACAGGATCCGCAGGTAG
Source organism: Burkholderia sp. SR8 (assembly GCF_052851275.1). Lineage (NCBI taxonomy): Bacteria > Pseudomonadati > Pseudomonadota > Betaproteobacteria > Burkholderiales > Burkholderiaceae > Burkholderia > Burkholderia sp. SR8. Next base: position 51,282 of record NZ_JAULUC010000001.1, on the reverse strand, counting down.
TCGACGGTGCGGTCGTGCAGCGCGGGCGGCGCGTGCGCGACCTGCAGCAGCGGTTCGGGAAAATGCAGCAGCAGGAAGCCGGGCACCGCTAGCATCAGCGCGAGCCACAGCGCCTGGCGGACTTCCTCGCCGATCTCGTCATAACGCCGCGCGCCGTACAGCTGCCCGGCGATCGGCTGCAGCGCGGACAGGATGCCCGTCATCCCGATGTAGACCGACACGTAGATCGACGAACCGAGCCCGAGCGCGGCGAGATCGATGGCCGAGTAGCGGCCGACCATCGCGGTGTCGATCACGCCGAACGCGATGATCGCGAGCTGGCCGACGAGCACCGGCCACGCGAGCCCGACGATCCGGCGGATGTCGGCGAACATCGTCAATCGACCGTCCGGTGGCGCGGGCTGCGGCGCTTGACGGGTGCCACCGGCCGCTCGATCCGCTCGTACAGCCGGAAGCGCTCGTCGCGGTCGGCCACGCGGCGGCCTTCCCACACGAGACGCCACACGTATTGCGACATCGCGCTCGGCTCGCCGAAGTCTGCGCGGTCCTGGCGCAGGATCACGTCGCACTCGCCGGAGAATTCGAAATGCATGTCGCCGAAGTACGCGAAGGTCGCGATCTGCGCATCGCCGAGCCGCACGGGCGAGATGCACTCGTAGTCCTTCGGCAGATGCGATGCGATCTGTTGCGCGACGTCGCTGTAGGTACGGCCGTAGTTGACGATCGGCAGCCACAGCGTCATCAGCAGCACCCACATCAGCGTGGTGCCGGCACCCGACAGCACGACGCTGCGCCACAGCACCTTCGGCTGGCGCGAGATGCGCCAGCGCGCGAGCAGGCACCAGCACACGGTCACGATCACCGCGCAGATGAACGACAGGATCTTGAAGTGCGGTTCGTAGCCGGGCACGAGGCGCGCGAGGTTGCGTGCGAGCGGATGCGGGAAGCCGGTGAGCGACGCGAGCCACACGAGCCACACGAAGGTGCCGAGGATCGTGAAGCTCAGCACCGCGAACCAGTCGATCGCGTTGATCGCGCCGCGCTTGAGCGTCGGCAGCGCGAAGGTCGCGAGCACCGCGAGCGGCGGCAGCAGCAGCATGTACATGCGGTTCGACTGCTGGCTCTGCAGGATCACGAGCGCGACGAGCGGCACCACGACCGACAGCGGAATCGCGATGTGCGCGCGGCGGCGCATGCCGGCCCAGCTCCACCAGGCCCAGATCGCGAGCGGCCACGCGGGCCACGTGAACAGCGGCAGGTTCTTCGCCGCATAGCCGAGCACCGCGGTCGGCGGGCCCGAGAAGCGCATCAGGCTGCCGTGGATCCACTGGTTGAAGAACCATGCGGCGTCGTCGGGCGCCGCGTTGAACGCGGCGAGCGGCCACAGCGCGAAGATCGCGGCCGCGAGCGGCAGCCCGATCAGCGGCAGGCGCAGGTTGCGCATCTCCGGCGTGACGAGCCACAGCGCGGCCGTGCCGGCGAGCAGCGCGACGACGAGCACCGGATTGCCGGACAGCGCGACGAGGCCGATCGCGGCACCCCACCACAGCGCGCCCTGCATCGGCTTGTCGATGCCGCGCACGATCCCGTATACGAGCATCGCGATCCACGCGAATTGCGCGAGCTGCGGCGTCGTTTCGTGGCCGCGCTCCGCGAGCCCGAAGCACGCGACGAGGATCAGCAGCGCGCCGTCGGCGAGCGTGCGGCCGTAGTCGCGCGGCTCGGGCTCGCCGCCGAACGCGTACTTGAACGGCTGGACCTCGGCGCGCCGGCCGAGCAGGTACGCGGCGTACCAGACGAACGCGCATGCGACGCAGAACAGCACGCCGGTGTCGATGCGCGACGCGTTGCTCGCGTCGACCCACGGCGCCAGCGCGCGGATCGACAGCGCGCCGAGCCAGTAGCCGAGCGGCCCGTCGGTCGTGATGAACTTGCCGACGAGATTCGGCAGCAGCCAGTCGTGCCAGCCGCCGGTGGCCATCGTCCACATCACGCCGAAGCCCGCCGCGTCCTCGTTCTTCCACGGATCGCGGCCGAACAGGCCGAACGCCGCGTAGACGAGGCAGAGCGTGAGCAGCAGCCAGCGCGGCAGCGCGCGCGTGGCGGAGGCGGTGAGACGAACGACAGGCTTCATGCAGATGAGCGATTTGTTATGGGCGGGCGGCCGGCGAGGGCGGGCGCGACCGGGCCGGATTCGGGCATCCGGCATTGTAGACGCGCCGGCCGTTGCGCGTCAGACGATTGCCGGGCCGCCGGCCGGCAGCCCGGGGTTGTCCGGCGAGCGGAGACAAAAAAGGGCAGCCTGGGCTGCCCTTTCGTGCGGTACCGGTGCATTGCAACCACCGGATCGGTGCGAAGCTTACTTCGCGACCTTGCCGCTGGCGCGTGCGCCGAACTTGTTCTTGAACTTCTCGACACGGCCTGCCGTGTCCATGATCTTTTGCTGACCCGTGTAGAACGAGTGCGATTCCGACGACACTTCGATCTTGGCGAGCGGGTAGGTCTTGCCTTCGTGTTCGATGGTTTCGCGCGTCTGGATCGTCGAGCGCGTGATGAACTTGAAGCCGTTCGACATGTCTTGGAAGACGACTTCGCGGTAGTCCGGGTGAATGCCAGGTTTCATGATTTTCCTTGGTGAGAGCGGTAGCCAACCCGCCGCTTGCCGTGCCGCACCGCACGAACCGCGCGATTCAGCCGACGTCAAGCCCGGCGCGAGCCACTTGCCTAAGGTCGAAAAACGGCGATTATGCCAGAAAATCAGACGGTTGACGAATAATTTTCATCGCCCGTCGAGGGCGCCGGTGCGGGCCGGATCCTGCCGATAGTAGCGGGCGAGCAGCCGGTACAGCTCCGGAAATTCGGACTCGAACGCGCGCGGCCGCACGAACAGCGCCTCGCTGCACACCGCGAAGAACTCCGACGGGTGATCGGCCGCATACGGATCGATCAGCGAGTCGCGCTCGAAGCGTGCCCAGGTGCGGTCCGGCACCGCATCGACCCGTGCGCAGAACTGGTCGTACGCATGCTCGAACACGTCGGCCCACGCCTGCGCGTCGAGGTGCGGCGCGTGCCAGCGGCGAAATAGGGGCGGATACCCGTCCGCCTCGCCGTTGACCATGTCGATCTTGTGCGCGAACTCGTGGATCACGACGTTGTACGCATCGCGGCCGTCCGTCATCTGCGCGTCCTCCCACGACAGGATCACCGGGCCGCCTTCCCACGCTTCGCCGCTCGCGTCCTGTTCGACTTCATGGACCACGCCGTCCTCGTCCTGCACGGTCTTGCGAATCAGGAATTCGCCCGGATACACGACGACGCCGACCCAGCCGTCGTACAGCGACAAATCGAGATTCAGCACCGGCAGGCATGCCTGTGTGGCGATCGCGACGATCATCTCGTCGGTCAGCTCGAGCCCGTGCGCGGTCGAAAACGACTTCTTCGCGATGAACAGGCTCGTCAGTTCGCGCAGCCGCTCCAGGTCGCCGGGCGGCAGCGCAGCGAGGAACGGCAGGCGCGCGAGCGTGTGCTGCCACAACGCATCGCCAATCGGATGGCTGCGCAGCGCGCGGTCGCGGCGGCGGTCGTCGAGCCAGCGGGTCAGTTTCGAGAGCATGGGGGCAGCGCGGGAAAAACCAAAGCCTGTCTTTTAACTCAATCGATCTCTTTTTGCCATGCCGCGAACAGGCCGCCGACGAGCGCGACGCCCGCGAGGAAGTAGAAACCGTCGAGCGACGCGAGGAACGACGCCTGCTGCGCGACCATCCGCGCAATCGATGCGATCGCGAGGCCGTGCGCTTCGTTCAGCGCATGGCCGGCCGCCGCATAGCTGCGCGTGAGCGTGTCGACGGTCTGCTGGAACAGCGGGTCGAACACGTTCGCGCGTTCGACGAGCCGCGTCTGGTGCACGGCCAGCCGATGCTGCTCGACGATGATCACCGACGACGTCGCGAACGAGATCGTCAGTTGCCGCACGATGTTCTTCAGCCGGTAGCCGTGCGTGTATTCGTCGATCGCGAAGATGCGGAACGTCAGGTTTGCGACCGGCAGCACGATGAACAGCAGCAGCAACCCGCGCAGCAGCAGCGGAACGATCAGCGCGGCCTCGCCGACCTGCGGCGTCATCCGCGTCATCCACAGCGCGGCGACGATCGCGATCGCGAAGCCCGGCACGACGAACCATTTCTTGTGCGTGACGCGCTTCGCATGGCGCAGGTACGCGAACAGCGCAGTGGCCGAAATCAGCGACATCGAGCCGACCAGGCGCCCGGCATTCTCGACCGGATAGCCGAGGCCGCCTTCGAGCAGCCGGGAGGTCAGGTAGCTGAAGCCCGTCGACTCGTAGTAATAGAACATGTACAGCAGCAGCCCGACCTGGAACGTACGCTCGCGAAACGCATGCAGCCGCACGAGCGGCGTCGGGTGGTTCCACTGGTGATACGCGAACCACGCGAGCGCGCCGAGGCCGGCGAACGTCAGCGCGATCAGCATCGGCGAGCCGCTGTAGAGCTGATAGTGCACCTGCTGCAGCACGATCTGCAGCGCGCCTTGCGCGAGCGCGAACACGACGTACGGCCAGAAGTGCCCGGAGCCGCGCGCGTCGTCCGGCGTGCGGCCGGAATCGGGCAGCGTGACGAGCGCGAGGATCGCGAATGCGATGCCCGCGGGCGCCGTGCACGCGAACAGCGCGCGCCACGTCGAATGCGCGACCAGCAGCCCGCCGACGATCGGCGCGAGCGCGCTGCCGAGCAGGATCATGATCAGGAACGCGCGCGTGGCGGGCGGCCGCTCCTGCGGCTTGAAGCTGATCTGGATCAGGATCCGGCATGCGCCCATCATCGGGCCGATAAAGTAACCCTGGAAGCCGCGCGCGAACGCGAGCTCGAGCGACGTGTCGGCGAGCGCGGCCGCGATCGCGCCGAACGAGAACATCAGCATGCAGCCGGCGACGTAGCGGCGATGGCCGAGGCGATCGACCCACCATTGCTGCTGCAGGATGCCGAGCACTGCCGTGACCGCATACGCGCTCGACGACCACACGAGTTCGTCCGGCGACGCGTTGATGCCGCCCGCGATGTAGCTCGCGAAGAACGAGAAGGCCGCGTTGTCGAAGTAGTCGATGCCGGTGACGAGCGCGAGCGCCCACGGGAACAGATCCGCGCGCAGGTTGGCGCGGCTCCACAGCGGCGGGCGGCCGGGCGCGACGTTCATTCGCGATCCTTGCGCGCGCGCCGCCTGCCGGCTTCGGCCTGCCGCTGCGCAATCAGCGCGTCGGCGTTTTCGCCGGCGAGGCGCCGTTCGATGTAGTCGATGTCGTGCTGCAGCTCCTTGCGCAGCGCGACGGCTTCCTTCAGTTCGCGCTGGACGGCCGCGATGCGCCGGTCGAGCGTGTCGATCTGTCCGGCGAGCCCCGTGCGGATGTCGCGCAGCGACGCGTCCGAATACCGCCGCCGGCCGTCGCCCGTTTCCTCGAGCGGGCGCTTGAGCATCTCGGTGATCCCGTGCAGCGAAAAGCCGAGCGCGCGCAACCGCAGGATGCGCGCGAAGCGTTCGAGGTCGGCCTCGTCGTACAGCCGATAGCGGCCGCCGCTGCGCGATGGCGTGACGAGCCCGCGCTCCTCGTAATACTTCAGCGTGCGCGGCGTGACGCCGAGCCGCGACGCGGCGTCGCTCACGGTCAGCAGCGCGGGGGAGGCGTCGTTCGGCATCGGGATGGCGGGGCTTCGGTCGGGACGATGATGCGATTATAGATCAACCTGTACGTTCACGTTCAGGTTGAGGCGGAAAAACGGCCGCCGGGCGAGACGCGCAGGCGGCCGTGCGGTGCGAGGGCGATCAGCCGCCGCGGCGCATCAGGTCGAAGAACTCGGAGTTGCTCTTCGTCTGGCGGATCTTGTCGAGCAGGAATTCCATCGCCTCGACTTCGTCCATGTCGTGGATGAACTTGCGCAGCACCCAGATCTTTTGCAGGATCTCGGGCTTGATCAGCATTTCTTCGCGACGCGTGCCCGACTTGTTCAGGTTGATCGACGGATAGACGCGCTTTTCCGCGAGACGGCGCTCGAGGTGCACTTCCATGTTGCCGGTGCCCTTGAACTCTTCGTAGATCACGTCGTCCATGCGGCTGCCGGTTTCGATCAGCGCGGTGCCGATGATCGTCAGCGAACCGCCTTCCTCGATGTTGCGCGCCGCGCCGAAGAAGCGCTTCGGACGCTGCAGTGCGTTCGCGTCGACACCGCCCGTCAGCACCTTGCCCGACGCCGGGATCACGGTGTTGTACGCACGCGCGAGACGCGTGATCGAGTCGAGCAGGATCACGACGTCGTGCTTCATCTCGACGAGGCGCTTGGCCTTTTCGATCACCATTTCGGCGACCTGCACGTGACGCGTGGCCGGTTCGTCGAACGTCGACGCGATCACTTCGCCGGCGACCGAGCGCTGCATTTCGGTCACTTCTTCAGGGCGTTCGTCGATCAGCAGCACGAACAGGATCACGTCCGGGTGGTTCTGCTTGATCGCGTGCGCGATGTGCTGAAGCATCACGGTCTTGCCGGACTTCGGCGACGCGACCAGCAGGCCGCGCTGGCCCTTGCCGATCGGCGCGATCATGTCGATGATGCGGCCCGTGACGTTTTCTTCGCCGCGCATTTCGCGTTCGAGCGACAGCGGCTTGTTCGGGTGCAGCGGCGTGAGGTTCTCGAACATGATCTTGTGTTTCGAGGCCTCGGGCGGCTGCCCGTTGACTTTGTCGACCTTCACCAGCGCGAAGTAGCGCTCGCCGTCCTTCGGCGTGCGGACTTCACCTTCGATGGTGTCGCCGGTGTGCAGGTTGAAGCGGCGGATCTGCGACGGGCTGATATAGATGTCGTCGGTGCTGGCGAGGTACGACATTTCCGGCGAACGCAGGAAGCCGAAGCCGTCCGGCAGCACTTCGAGCGTGCCGTCGCCGAAGATCGTCTCTCCCGTCTTGGCGCGCTTTTTGAGAATGGCGAACATCAACTCCTGCTTGCGCAGGCGGTTCGCGTTTTCGATCTCCAGGCCATTGGCCATTTCGATCAGTTCGGACACGTGCAGAGACTTGAGCTCGGATAAATGCATACGGAGAACCCGCCAGGGAGGAGAAGCGACGAAAAGAAATAAGGGAGGAGGGCGAGCGGAGGCGCTCTGAGACTTAATGCGTCTTGTAGACGTTTTTTGATTCTAGCATATGCCGATTCGCGCCTGAGCGGCCGATCGGCGGCTGGACGACGGACGTGTTGTCGGTAGACAACACGTCCGCGGAACGGCCGGTATTACAGGTGGCTGTCCAGGAATGCGGTGAGCTGCGACTTCGACAGCGCGCCGACCTTCTGTGCGGCAGCCGCGCCGTTCTTGAACAGGATCAGCGTCGGGATGCCGCGCACGCCGAACTTCGCAGGCGTTGCCTGGTTGTCGTCGACGTTGATCTTCGCGATCTGCAGCTTGTCGCCGTAGTCCTTCGCGACTTCGTCGAGGATCGGGGCGATCATCTTGCACGGGCCGCACCATTCGGCCCAGAAGTCGACGAGCACGGGCTTGTCGGATTTGACGACGTCCTGTTCGAACGATGCGTCGCTGATGTGTTTGATCTGTTCGCTCATTGGGTCAATACCTCTTACGGTTCGGGGACTGCCTGCTTGGCGCGTTGCGGCGTTCCGGCCGCCTGACGGCTGCCGGCCGCTGCGGCAGGTCACTCCGCTCTCCGGAAGGAAGGGCGCAGGCGCTGCATGGCGCGGCTCGCGGGTCGTTCGGGCGTCATATTAGCCTAAATTGCTATCTGCTGCGGGCGGCGATAGTAGCCGCTACGCGAGTAGGGGTACGACGCGCCGTTCGACCCGTTGTGTTTTGAAGGTGGAGGTGCGCGCGCGAATTGCAAGAGCGACGGGGAAGGCAATGCGCATGCATGCCCGCTGTGGGTGCCGACAGGCGCGCCGGTTGGCGCGGCCGTTTGCATTGTTGCGAACAAACGGTCGCATTCGGCAGGAAGCGGTGATAGAATACGCCGTGACGGGCCTCCTCGCATGGTGGGGCGGTGAACCTGGTCAGGTCGGGAACGAAGCAGCCACAATCGTTTTCCGCCAGTGCCGAGGGTCGGGCTCGTCACCTTCCTCTCGCCCCGTTCGCCGGGCGTTTTTTATTTCCGCGTCATTCTCCGTTTTGCCCGCGCTTTGCCCGCATTCCGCACTGCTTCGCGTGTCGGCGCGACGCGGCGTTACTGATACAATTTCCCGATGACCTATCAAGTTCTCGCACGCAAGTGGCGTCCGAAGGATTTCGCTTCGCTCGTCGGCCAGGAGCACGTCGTCAGGGCGCTCACGCATGCGCTCGACGGCGGGCGTCTCCATCACGCCTATCTGTTTACCGGAACCCGCGGCGTCGGCAAGACGACGCTGTCGCGGATCTTCGCGAAGGCGCTCAACTGTGAAACCGGCGTCACGTCGCAGCCGTGCGGCGTATGCCGCGCGTGCCGCGAGATCGACGAAGGCCGCTTCGTCGACTACGTCGAAATGGATGCCGCGAGCAACCGCGGCGTCGACGAGATGGCCGCGCTGCTCGAGCGCGCGGTGTACGCGCCCGTCGATGCGCGCTTCAAGGTCTACATGATCGACGAAGTGCACATGCTGACGAACCACGCGTTCAACGCGATGCTGAAGACGCTCGAGGAGCCGCCGCCGCACGTCAAGTTCATCCTCGCGACCACCGATCCGCAGAAGATCCCGGTCACCGTGCTGTCGCGCTGCCTGCAGTTCAACCTGAAGCAGATGCCGGCCGGGCACATCGTGTCGCATCTCGAACGGATCCTCGGCGAAGAGCAGATCTCGTTCGAGCAGCAGGCGCTGCGCCTGCTCGCGCGTGCCGCGCAGGGCAGCATGCGCGACGCGCTGTCGCTGACCGATCAGGCGATCGCCTATTCGGCGAACGAAGTGACCGAAGCGGCGGTGTCGGGCATGCTCGGCGCGCTCGACCAGACCTACATGGTGCGCCTGCTCGACGCGCTCGCGGCCGGCAACGGTCCGGAAATCCTCGCGATCGCGGATGAAATGTCGCTGCGCAGCCTGTCCTTTTCCACCGCGCTGCAGGATCTCGCGAGCCTGCTGCACCGGATCGCGTGGGCACAGTTCGCGCCGGGCTCGGTCCTCGACGAATGGCCGGAGGCAGCCGACCTGCGCCGCTTCGCGGAGACGCTGAGTCCCGAGCAGGTTCAGCTGTTCTATCAGATCGCGACGGTCGGGCGGGCGGAGCTCGGTCTCGCGCCGGACGAATACGCGGGCTTCACGATGACGTTGCTGCGGATGCTCGCGTTCGAGCCGGCCGTCGGCGCAGGCAGCGCAACGGGCGGCCAGCCGGCCACACCGCGTGCCGTGCCGGCATCTGCGCCGCGGGCGCAGGCCGCTGCTGCGCCGGCTGCGGCGCCGCGGCCTTCGGTGCCGGCATCGGCACAGGCATCTGCCGGTGCTGCACGCCCGCAAGCAGCGGCGCCTGCTGCACGTCCGGCACCGGCTCAGTCCGGCGATGCGGCGATTGCGCCCATGGTGAAGCCGGCTTCGGCCCCTGCATCTGCATCGGCTCAGGCATCGGCACTGACTCCGGCATCTGCATCGGCTCAGGCATCGGCACTGACTCCGGCATCTGCATCGGCTCAGGCGTCGATTCCGGCTCCGACATCAGCCCCGACATCGACTGCCGCCGCAGCTCCGACTTCGGCATCCGCCGACGCGCCGGTCGCCCCGCAGCGGCCAGCGAGCCCGGCACCTGAGACGACACGGGCAGCCGACGCGCGACCGGCTGCCCGCAACGAACCTGAACCGCCTGCCGTCGCGAAGCGCGACGACGAACCTGCGGCGCCTGCCGAACCGGAGTCGGCGCCGCGTGCTGCCGCACCGGCCGAGCCGGCCGCGCGTCCGTCGGCCCGCGGCGGTGCCGCGGCCGCGCTCGACGTGCTGCGCAATGCCGGCATGCGCGTGTCGTCCGACCGCTCGCGGGCGGGCGCGGCGCCGAAGCCGGCCGCCCAGCCGGCCGTCGAGAAACCGGCGCCAGCGCGCCCCACCGTCCAGGTGCCGACGCCGCGCGCGGCTGCCCGCGCGCCGCAGGCTGCCGACACGCGCCAGGCGCCGCCGCCGTGGGAAGACATCCCGCCGGACGAATACGTACCGCTCAGCGCCGACGAGATGTTCGGCGGCGCAGCCGACGACGGCTTCGTCCCGGTGTTCGACAGCGGCCCCGACGATGTGCGCATCGCGCCGAAGCCGGCGGAGGCCCGCGCGTCCGCGCCGGTCGACACCCGCCCGCTGCCGCCCGCGATCGCGCTCGACCCGATCGGCTTCGACGGCGAATGGCCGGCGCTGGCCGCGCGGCTGCCGCTGAAGGGCGTCGCGTATCAGCTCGCGTTCAACAGCGAACTGACGGCAGTCGACGCGACGACGCTGCAATTGTCCGTGCCGGTGCCGCAGTATGCGGACGCCGCGCAGGTCGCGAAGCTGAAGGCCGCGCTGGCCGACGCGCTCGGCAAGCCGGTCGAGGTCGCGGTCGAGGTCGGGCCGGCGCGGCGCACCGCGGCCGCGCTCGACGCGGCCGCACGCGCGGCACGCCAGCGCGAGGCCGAGCAGGACATCCACGGCGATCCGTTCGTCCAGCAACTCGTGCGCGACTTCGGCGCGCGCATCGTCGAAGGCTCGGTGCGGCCGCTCGCCGATTCGGCGCCGGACGGCACGCCGCCGACGCTGCATTGAACGAATCGCATGGCGACAGGCACAATCACGCCCCGCACACATTGACCGGCACGCGCCGCATGCCGGTTTTCACACGATCAGAAGGAGTATTCCCATGTTGAAAGGCAACCTCGCCGGACTGATGAAGCAAGCGCAGCAAATGCAGGAAAACATGAAGAAGATGCAGGAGCAGCTTGCGCAGATCGAAGTCGAAGGGCAGTCGGGTGCCGGCCTCGTCAAGGTGACGATGACCTGCCGCAACGAAGTGCGCCGCGTGGCGATCGACCCGAGCCTGCTCGCGGACGACAAGGACATGCTCGAGGATCTGGTCGCCGCCGCGTTCAACGACGCCGTGCGCAAGGCCGAAGCGACGTCGCAGGAAAAGATGAGCGGCATGACGTCGGGCCTGCCGCTGCCGCCGGGCTTCAAGCTGCCGTTCTGAGCGCAGCGTCCGTTCAGCCCGATCAGCCCGTTCAGCTTTCAACCGCCGTATGAAACAGCCGTCCGCCCTGTCCGCGCTCGTCGAAGCGCTGCGCGTATTGCCCGGCGTCGGACCGAAATCCGCGCAGCGCATGGCGTACCACCTGATGCAGCACGATCGGGAGGGCGCGGAGCGGCTCGGCCGGTCGCTGCTGTTTGCGACCGAGCACCTGCAGCACTGCGAGAAGTGCAACACGTTCACCGAAGCGCAGATCTGCGAGGTATGCAGCGACGAGGAGCGTGATCCGACGCTGCTGTGCGTCGTCGAGACGCCGGCCGACCAGATCATGCTCGAGCAGACGATGACGTACCGCGGGCTGTATTTCGTGCTGATGGGGCGGCTGAGCCCGCTCGACGGAATCGGCCCGAAGGAAATCCATTTCGACCGCCTCGTGCGGCGCGCGTCCGACGGGATCGTCAAGGAGGTCGTGCTCGCGACCAACTTCACGAACGAGGGCGAAGCCACCGCGCACTACCTCGGCCAGACGCTGAAGGCGCGCGGGCTCGCGGTCACGCGCCTCGCGCGCGGCGTGCCGGTGGGCGGCGAACTCGAATACGTCGACGCGGGCACCATCGCCCGCGCGATGCTCGACCGCCGCACGATGTAAGCCGGGCGCCGCCGGCCGGCGGCGCCGTTCCTCATGCCAGGGAGACACATGAGCACCAGCCAGGGCCCGCTCGCGGGCGTCAAAGTGCTCGAATTCGGGACGCTGATCGCGGGGCCGTTCGCGTCGCGCCTCTTTGCCGAATTCGGCGCGGAAGTGATCAAGATCGAGGATCCGAACGGCGGCGACCCGCTGCGCAAATGGCGCAAGCTGTACCCGGAGCAGGGCGGCACGTCGCTGTGGTGGTCGGTGCAGGCTCGCAACAAGAAATCGGTCACGCTCAACCTGAAATCCGATGCCGGCAAGACCATCGCGCGGCAGCTCGCGCGCGAGGCCGACATCGTGATTGAAAACTTCCGTCCCGGCCTGCTCGAAAAGCTCGGCCTCGGCTACGACGTCCTGTCGGCCGACAACCGCGGTCTCGTGATGGTCCGCCTGTCCGGCTATGGGCAGACGGGCCCGTACCGCGACCGGCCCGGCTTCGGCGCGATCGCCGAATCGATGGGCGGACTGCGCCACATCACCGGCTATCCCGATCTGCCGCCGCCGCGCATCGGCATCTCGATCGGCGATTCGATCGCTGCGCTGCATGGCGTGATCGGCGCGATGATGGCGCTTCATCACCGCAACGTGAACGGCGGCGCGGGGCAGGTGGTCGACGTTGCACTGTATGAAGCGGTGTTCAACATGATGGAAAGCGTGGTGCCCGAATACGGCGTCTACGGGATGGTGCGCGAGCGCACCGGCGCGTCGCTGCCGGGCATCGTGCCGTCGAACACCTACGCGTGCCGCGACGGCAGCATCGTGATCGGCGGCAACAGCGATCCGATCTTCAAGCGGCTGATGAAGGCGATCGAGCGCGACGATCTCGCCGACGACCCGGCACTCGCACGCAACGACGGCCGCGTGCCGCGCACGCAGGAGATCGACGACGCGATCGCCGCGTGGCTCGCGCCGCGCACGATCGACGACGCGCTGGCCGTGCTCAACGCGGCCGACGTGCCGGCCGGTCGCATCTACAGCGCCGCCGACATGTTCACCGATCCGCAGTTCGTCGCGCGGCAGATGATCCAGCGTTTCAAGCTGCCGGACGGCACCGAGATTCCGCTGCCGAACATCACGCCCAAGCTGTCCGACACGCCGGGCGAAACGCGCTGGCTCGGGCCGGAACTCGGCGAACATACGGACGAGGTGCTGCGCGGCCTCGGCTACGACGCGCACGCGATCGCCGCGCTGCGCGAGACCGGCGCGATCTGAGCGCGGCGCTCCGGCGCGTCGCGTCGGTTCCGCGGAACCGACGTCCGCGCAGGCGCGTCGTTTCGCGCGAACGTCCGGGACGCGACACAGCGTTTTCCCGGGCGCCCGGAATGCCGCCGCGCAATGCGGCGGCGCACCGTGCAGGACACGTACGCACGCGCTCGTGCGCAGCCGCCGGACTGTCGCTCTCGCGCCATCTTTCCTCGGTTACAATCGCCGGATGCGAATCCTACTCAGCAACGACGACGGCTATCTCGCCCCCGGTCTCGCCGCGCTCAGCGACGCGCTGCAGCCGCTTGCCGAACTCACGGTGATCGCGCCCGAGCAGAACTGCAGCGGCGCATCGAATTCCCTCACGCTGTCGCGTCCGCTGTCGGTGCAGCGCGCGGCGAATACGGGTTTCTTCTACGTGAACGGCACGCCGACCGATTCGGTGCACGTCGCGTTGACGGGGATGGCCGACGAGCGGCCCGACCTCGTCGTGTCCGGCATCAACAACGGCCAGAACATGGGCGAAGACACGCTCTATTCGGGGACAGTTGCAGCCGCGACCGAAGGCATCATGTTCGGCGTGCCGGCCATCGCGTTCTCGCTCGCCGACAAGGGCTGGGCTCATCTGGCGGACGCCGCGCGCGTCGCCGCCGAAATCGTCGAGCACTACCTCGCGCATCCGCTGCCGGGGCAGCCGCTGCTGAACGTCAACATTCCGAATCTGCCGTACGACCAGCTGAACGGCTGGAAGGTCACGCGCCTCGGCAAGCGCCATCCGTCGCAGCCGGTGATTCGCCAGACCGACCCGCGCGGCGAGCCGGTCTACTGGATCGGCGCCGCGGGTGCGGCGCTGGACGCGAGCGAGGGCACGGATTTCCATGCCGTCGCAAACGGTTTCGTGTCGATCACGCCGCTGCAACTCGATCTCACGCATACGCAAATGCTGCCTGCGATGCGCGAATGGGCGCGTGCCGGAGGGCGGGCCTCATGAGCGGCGAGCGCGCGAAGCGGTTTCCGCTCGCGCTCGAAGATCTCAAGCGAGCGCCACGCAAATCGGACGGCCGGGCCGGCGAGCGTCACGCGACGAGCGCGATGCCGAAGCCGATCGACAAGCCCGTTGCCGTGTTGAAGCCGGTGGCGGCGAAGTCCGGCGTCGCGCGCGCGCTGCCCGGCACGGCCGCCGCGAAGCCGGCGAGCGCGCCGAAGCCGACCGTGCTGAAGCCCGCGATGCCGAAGCCGGCCGCGCCGAGCGTCGCACCGGCCGGCGCGTTCGCGCTGACTTCGGAACGCGTGCGCGAGCGCATGGTCGAACGCCTGCGCGCGAACGGCGTGACTGACGCGCGCGTGCTGGATGCGATGGCCGCGGTGCCGCGCCACATGTTCGTGGATCCGGGGCTCGCGACGCAGGCCTACGAGGATTCCGCGTTGCCGATCGGCCACCAGCAAACGATTTCAAAGCCGTCGGTCGTCGCGCGCATGATCGAGCTCGCGATGGCCGGCCGCACGCTCGAGCGCGTGCTCGAGATCGGCACCGGTTGCGGCTACCAGGCCGCCGTGCTGAGCCACGTGGCACGCGACGTGTATTCGATTGAACGCATCAAGCCGCTCTACGAGCGCGCGAAGCTGAACCTGCGGCCGTTGCGCGTGCCGAACATCCGTCTGCACTACGGCGACGGGCGGGTCGGCCTGCCGTCCGCGGCGCCGTTCGACGCGATCGTGATCGCGGCCGCGGGGCTCGACGTGCCGCAGGCGCTGCTCGAGCAGCTCGCGATCGGCGGGCGCCTCGTCGCGCCGGTCGGCGGGCAGAGCGGGCAGCCGCAGGTGCTCACGCTCGTCGAGCGCGTCGCGCACGCGCAGTGGCGAGAGTCCCGGCTTGATCGCGTTTTCTTTGTCCCTTTAAAATCCGGAGTGATTTGAAACCGATGAGTATGTTGCGCGCGATGCAAAACAACCGAACCAGGGAACCGCTCACGTTCGCCCAGCGCGCGATCTGTGTGGCTGCGTTCTCCACGCTGCTGGCCGCCTGTGCGACGCGGCTCGACAACGCGCCCGTCGTCGACCGCTCCGGATCGCTCGGCACGACCGCTGCCGCTCAGCCGGCCGTGCCGCTCGGCCCGCCGCCGCCCGGCTTTTACCGTGTGAAACCAGGCGACACGCTGTACCGGATTGCACTCGAGAACGGGCAGAACTATCGCGATATCGCCGCGTGGAACAACCTGGCGAACCCGAACCAGATCGAAGTCGACCAGCTGCTGCGCGTCGCGCCGCCGGGTGGCGCCGCGGTTGCCGGCACGCCGGCTGCCGCGCCGATCGGCGGCGCAGCCGTCGCGACCGCGCCGCTTAGCAGCGGTCCTGCAGCCCCGGCCGCCGGGTCGCCAGCCGCCGGGTCTTCCTCGGCGATCACGCCGCCGCCGGCCGCTGCCGCATCGAGCGACACGACAGCAGCGCCGAGCGGCCCCGTGACGTTCGCATGGCCCGTTCGCGGTCCGGTGCTGAACGGTTTCGACGATGCGAAGAACAAGGGCGTCAATATCGGCGGCACGTCCGGCGAGGCGGTGAAGGCGGCGGCCGACGGCCGCGTCGTCTACTCGGGCAACGGGCTGCGCGGCTACGGCAACCTCATTATCATCAAACACGATGCAACTTACCTCACCGCGTATGCACACAATCGCGCTTTGATGGTAAAAGAGGGGGACGCGGTAACGAAGGGGCAGAAGATCGCCGAGATGGGTAATAGCGACGCCGACCGCGTGATGCTGCATTTCGAGGTTCGCCGACAGGGTAAACCTGTCGATCCGCTGAAGTATTTGCCGCCTCAATAACCGAGACGACCATGCCGAAATCGAAGCGCCACGAGCCGCAAGCCGAGTCTGAGAAGATCAGTCGTGCCACGCAAGCATCGGTGGAGCGAGCTGGCGCTTCGACGGACGACGAAGACGACGTCGCGGAAAACGAACGTGATCTCGAGGCACGCGACGCCGAAGCGGACGGCGAGGACGAGCACGAAGGCCGCGCCGAAGCCGCGCCCGACGTCGACGATTTCCGCGCATTGCTACAGGCCGAACTCACGGCCGACACGATCCAGCATTACCTGAATCGCATCAGCGTGAAGCCGCTGCTCACCGTCGAGGAAGAGCAGCGCTATTCGCGTCTTGCGAAGGCCGGCGAATTCGAGGCGCGGCAGGTGATGATCGAGCGCAACCTGCGTCTCGTCGTCAGTATCGCGAAAGGCTATCTGAACCGCGGCGTGCCGCTGCTCGACCTGATCGAGGAAGGCAATCTCGGCCTGATGCACGCGATCGAGAAATTCGATCCGACGCGCGGCTTTCGCTTCTCGACCTATGCGACGTGGTGGATCCGGCAGAGCATCGAGCGCGCGATCATGAACCAGGCGCGCACTGTGCGTCTGCCGGTGCACGTGATCCGCGAACTGAACCAGGTGCTGCGCGCGAAGCGCCACCTCGAAAAGAATTCGATGTCGACGGGCGAGGCGGCCGAGCGCCGCGAAGCCAGCATCGACGACATCGCCTATCTCACCGGCAAGACCGCCGAGGAAGTCACCGACATTCTCGCGCTCAACGAACACACCGCGTCGCTCGACGCGCCGCTCGATCTCGATCCCGCGAGCAGCCTGCTCGACCTGCTGCCCGACGACCAGAGCCAGTCGCCCGATGCCGAAGTCCAGCACCGAGAACTCGAGACGCTCACGCGCGCGTGGCTGTCGCGGCTGTCCGACAAGCACCGGCACGTGATCGAGCGCCGCTTCGGCCTGAACCACATCGAACCGGCCACGCTCGAGGAGCTGGCCGACGAGATGGGGCTCACGCGCGAACGCGTGCGGCAGATCCAGCAGGAAGCGCTGGTGCGCCTCAAGCGGTTCTTCGCCTCCAACGGCGTGCGCAAGGACGCCGTTCTGTAACTGATGACACCGATTCTCGTTTTTGACATCGAGACCATTCCCGATGTCGACGGCATTCGCCGTCTGGAAGACCTGCCCGCGACGCTCGACGATGCCGCGGTGGCCGAACATGCATTCGCCGCGCGCCGCGAGAAGACCGGCAGCGACTTCCTGCCGCATCACCTGCAGCGCATCGCGGCGATCTCGTGCGTGTTCCGCGACAACAACGGTTTTCGCGTGCGCTCGCTCGGCACGCCGCAGGACAACGAGGCCGCGCTGATCCAGTCGTTCTACCGCGTGATCGAGAAATACACGCCGCAGCTCGTGTCCTGGAACGGCGGCGGCTTCGATCTGCCGGTGCTCCATTACCGCGCGCTCGTGCACGGGATTCCCGCGACCCGCTACTGGGATCTCGGCGAGGACGACCGCGACTTCAAGTGGAACAACTACATTTCGCGCTATCACTCGCGGCACACCGACCTGATGGACGTGCTCGCGATGTATCAGGCGCGTGCGAACGCGCCGCTCGACGCGCTTGCAAAGCTGTGCGGCTTTCCGGGCAAGCTCGGGATGGACGGCAGCCAGGTGTGGCCCGCGTTCCAGGACGGGCGCATCGACGAAATCCGCAACTACTGCGAAACCGACGTCGTCAACACGTACCTGCTGTATTGCCGGTTCCAGCTGATGCGCGGCGGCCTGACGCCGAGCGAATACGCGGACGAAATCCTGCTCGTGAAGAACGCGCTCGCGCAGGAACCCGCGTCGCACTGGGCCGAATACCTGGCCGGCTTCGACGCGTGAGCCCGGCGGCCCGCGTCGCGGCCGCACTCAATCGCAATCGAGTTCGAGGATGACCGGCTGGTGATCCGACGCGCGCACGTTGCCGTCGATCTCGCAGCGCGTGACGCGCGGCAGCAGCGTATCGGTCACGAACACGAAATCGCACGCGAGCGGGCCGTCCGACCATTGCACGGTATCGTAGACGCCGGCTGTCGGCGGCGGCGTGCGGCCCGCGTGCCGGGCGACCCATGCATCGACGAACGGCGGCGCATCGGCGATCGGCTCAAGCAGCCGCCGGTACGCATCGCTGCCGAACGCGCTGTTGAAATCGCCGCAGATGATCGCATCGCGCGGCTGGCCGGTTGCGGTGAACGGCCCGGTCGCATTCTCGGCCGGAGCGGGCTGGGTGGCGTGCGCGCAGGCTTCGCGGTGCCGGTCGCGCAGCGCATCGACCTGCGCGAGTCGCTGGCGCGCCGAATAGAATTCGAGGTGTGTCGCGACGACGCGGATCGGGCCCGACGGCGTCACCAGCTCGGCCTCGACCGCGACGCGCGGCATCGACGGCGCAGCGGCGTCCGCCGGCCACGGCAGCAGCTGGCGCAGCACGCGCGCGACCGGCAACCGGGTCGCGATCGCGTTGCCGAACTGCCGGCGCGGTGCGCCCGGGTCGAGCGCCGGGAGGTCGGCACCGATCGCATCGACGATCGTATAGCCGGGCAGCAACGCCGCCAGTTCGGCGAACTGGTCTGGGCCCGGGTGGCCGGGCAGCGCGCCGAAGCCGCGCGTGACTTCCTGCATGCACAGCACGTCGAAGTCGCCGAGCAGGCGGGCGGCAGCGATCGTGCGCGCGAGGTCGACGACACCGTCTGCATCCCGACCCCATTGAATGTTCCAGTCGATCAGTCGCATGGTCGAATCTCCTGTGATTCGTGCCGGCGCGCACAACGCGTGCCTCCCGGCCGGCCGCGCGCGGCACGTTGGCGGGGCGCCGGTCCGCGGACCATTCTCGCGCGGCGCAGCGCGCCATGCGCATCTGCATCGATACTCGCGCGACGAAAGCGGGCGACGCGGGCTGTCGTCGTCTACAATCTCGCCTTCTTCAACGTTTTGTCAGGAAAAGCTGGTGTCCGAAGCCGTCCCCACTTCTGCGCGCAAATCGAAAAATGCGCCCGTCGCGCCCGGGCCTGCCCCGGTTCTCGAGATCGAATCGCTCGACATGGAAGCGCGCGGTGTCGGCCGCACGGCGACCGAGGACGGCACGCCCGGCAAGGTGATCTTCGTCGAGGGCGCGCTGCCCGGCGAGCGCGTGACCTACTCGAGCTACCGCCGCAAGCCGAGCTACGAGCAGGCGACCGTCGTCGACATTCTGCGCCCGAGCGTGATGCGCACGCAGCCGAAATGCACGTTCTTCGGCACCTGCGGCGGCTGCTCGATGCAGCACCTCGACATGCGCGCACAGGTGGCGATCAAGCAGCGCGTGCTGGAGGACAACCTGTGGCACCTGTCGAAGCTGCGCGCCGAGACGATGTACGCGCCGATCCACGGTCCGTCGTGGGGTTATCGCTACCGCGCGCGGCTGACCGTGCGCAACGTCGCGAAGAAGGGCGGCGTGCTGGTCGGGTTCCACGAAAGGAAGAGCAGCTACGTCGCCGACATGACGAGCTGCGAAGTGCTGCCGCCGCACGTGTCGGCGATGCTGGTACCGCTGCGCCGGCTGGTCGAGGGGCTGTCGATCCGCGACCGGATGCCGCAGATCGAGCTCGCGGTCGGCTCGACGGTCACGGCGCTGGTGCTGCGCGTGCTGGAACCGATCAATGCGGACGACGAAGCGCTGCTGCGCGCGTTCGCGGACGAGCACAACGTGCAGTTCTGGCTGCAGCCGAAGGGGCCGGACACGGTGACGCCGTTTTATCCGCTCGACGTGTCGCTCGACTACACGCTGCCGGAGTTCGGCATCCGCATGCCGTTCAAGCCGACCGACTTCACGCAGGTCAACCATCAGATCAACCGCGTGCTGGTGGGCCGCGCGCTGCGCCTGCTCGCGCCGTCGCGCGACGATCGCGTGCTCGACCTGTTCTGCGGGATCGGCAACTTCACGCTGCCGCTCGCGCGCCTGTCGCGCGAGGTGATGGGCATCGAAGGCAGCGACACGCTGACGACACGCGCGCTCGCGAATGCGCGCGAGAACGGCGTGGACGGCCACACGACGTTCGCGTGCCGCAACCTGTTCGAAGTGACGGGCGACGATCTCCGCGCGCTCGGCGCATTCGACAAGTTCCTGATCGACCCGCCGCGCGAAGGCGCGCTGGCGGTGTCGAAGGCGCTGGCCGAAATCGCGCAGAGCGGCGAAGGCCCGCTGCCGAAGCGGATCGTCTACGTGTCGTGCAACCCGTCTACGCTCGCGCGCGACGCGGGACTGCTCGTGCACGAAGCAGGCTACCGGCTGAAGGGCGCCGGCGTCGTGAACATGTTCCCGAATACGTCGCACGTCGAGTCGATCGCGCTGTTCGAGCGGGACTGAGCGGGCGGCGGACGTAAAAAAACCGGCCCGAGGGCCGGTTTTTTCATCGATGCGGCGAACGTCAGTTGCGGTTGCCGCCGAAGATGCCGAGCAGCGCGAGCAGGTTCGTGAACACGTTGTACAGGTCGAGGTAGATCGCGAGCGTGGCCGAGATGTAGTTGGTCTCGCCGCCGTTCACGACGCGCTGCACGTCGAACAGCATGTAGGCGGAGAAGATCGCGATCGCGAGCACCGACACGGTGAGCATCAACGCCGGCAGCTGCAGGAAGATGTTCGCGACCGAAGCGAGCAGGATCACGATCACGCCCATGAACAGCCACTTGCCGAGCCCCGAGAAATCGCGCTTGCTGACGGTGGCGATCGTCGCCATCGCGGCGAAGATGATGCCCGTGCCGCCGAACGCGAGCATGATCAGCGACGGGCCGTTCGAGAAGCCGAGGATGAAGCTCAGCAGGCGCGACAGCATCAGGCCCATGAAGAACGTGAAGCCGAGCAGCACGAACACGCCGGCCGCGCTGTTTTTCGTCCGCTCGATCGCGAACATGAAGCCGAACGCGATCGCGAAGAACGCGAGCAGGCTCATCATCGGGCTCGTGGCCGCGAACAGCGAGAAGCCCGTCGCGACGCCGACCCATGCGCCCAGCACCGTCGGCACCATCGACAGCGCGAGCAGCCAGTACGTGTTCCGCAGCACGCGATTGCGAACCTCCGCGGTGCTGACGGAGCCGCCGCGGCCGAAATTGTACGGATAGTCGTTCATGGTTTCTCCTAACATTGAACGCATGGGCGTCCGGGGCCGGTTCGGCGCGCGCGGTGTGCGGCGCAGCAAACCGGAGCAGCTATGGCTAAGATACGTTCCGCGCCGCTTGGTTTCAATGGCCGGGCGGCGCAAAAACATATGGATTCGGAACCTTTCACATGTGTAAGGGTTCAATCGCAATGATACACGGGATCGTGCTACAATAGCGGATTCATTTGAACCTGTAACTTCTTAATTTCTTGGAGTTTTTATGGCAATCGAGCGCACCCTGTCGATCATCAAGCCGGATGCGGTGGCAAAGAACGTGATCGGCCAGATCTACAGCCGTTTCGAAGGCGCCGGCCTGAAGATCGTCGCATCGCGCATGGCACACCTGTCGCGTGCGGACGCTGAGAAGTTCTACGCAGTTCACGCAGCACGTCCGTTCTTCAAGGATCTCGTCGATTTCATGATCTCGGGTCCGGTGATGATCCAGGTTCTGGAAGGTGAAGGCGCGATCCTGAAGAACCGCGACCTGATGGGCGCGACGGATCCGAAGAAGGCGGAAAAGGGCACGATCCGCGCCGACTTCGCCGACAGCATCGACGCGAATGCCGTGCACGGCTCGGACGCTGCCGAAACGGCTGCGGTCGAAATCGCGTTCTTCTTCCCGGAAATGAACGTCTACTCGCGCTAAGCCCCGGCTGGCAACAAGTAGGCAGGATTCAGCGCACGCGGCAAGGCAGCACATCATGACGAGCGAAACTTCCGTCAATCTTCTCGACTTCGATGCCGAGGGTCTTGTCGCGTACTGCGGCAGCCTCGGCGAGAAGCCGTTCCGCGCCAAGCAGTTGCAGCGCTGGATCCACCAGTACAACGCCGGCGATTTCGACGGCATGACCGATCTCGCGAAGTCCCTGAGAGAAAAGCTCAAGGGCCGCGCATCGATCGTGATGCCCGACATCGTCAGCGATCACGTTTCCACCGACGGCACGCGCAAGTGGCTGATCGACGTCGGAAACGGCAATGCGGTCGAAACCGTGTTCATCCCGGAAGAGACGCGCGGCACGCTGTGCGTGTCGTCGCAGGCCGGGTGCGCGGTCAACTGCCGCTTCTGCTCGACGGGCAAGCAGGGGTTCTCTCGCAACCTGTCGACAGCCGAAATCATCGGCCAGCTGCGGATGGCCGAGTTTGCACTGCGTGCGTCGCTCGGCCGCGCGCCCGGCCCGAACGGCAAGGCCGAACGGGTCGTCACCAACGTGGTGATGATGGGCATGGGCGAGCCGCTGTTGAATTACAACGCGGTCGTGCCCGCGATGCGGCTGATGCTCGACGACAACGCATACGGCCTGTCGCGCCGCCGCGTCACGTTGTCGACGTCCGGCGTGGTGCCGATGATGGACCGTCTCGGCGCCGAACTGCCGGTCGCGCTCGCCGTGTCGCTGCACGCGCCGAACGATGCGCTGCGCGACGAGTTGGTGCCGCTCAACAAGAAGCATCCGCTTCGCGAACTGATGGCCGCGTGCCAGCGCTATCTGAAAGTCGCGCCGCGCGATTTCATCACTTTCGAATACTGCATGCTCGACGGCGTCAACGACACCGAAGCGCATGCGCGCGAACTGCTGGCCGTCACGCGTGACGTGCCGTGCAAGTTCAATCTGATTCCGTTCAATCCGTTTCCGGAGTCGGGCCTCATCCGCTCGAAGCCGGAGCAGATCAAGCGTTTTGCACAGATTCTCATCGACGCGGGTGTCGTCACGACCGTGCGCAAGACGCGCGGCGACGACATCGACGCCGCATGCGGCCAGCTGGCCGGCGCGGTGAAGGACCGCACGCGCCTGGCGGAGCGGACGGGCGCAGCAGCAAAGATCATCGAAGTCCGGGCGATTTGACGGGGCGGCCTGTGGCCGCGGATGTCCGGACTTTTTGGCGGTACAACACGCGAATAGCGATCGGTCGCGGCGCCTCGGCGCCGCGCATGGTATGGACAGTTGCGGGTGCGGCCGGCGGGAGCCGGCGGCGCCCCAGTGAAGAAGAATCGACGCGAGGACAAGGATGAGTGAGCCGCAGCCGACCAACGGCGCAGAGACGAATGCCGCGCAGCCGGCACCGGCGGGACTGGAAACGCTGGCGGCCGTCGGCAGCCGGCTGGCGCAACTCCGGGAAGCGAAGGGCTGGACGGTCGACGACGTGTCGGCGCGCCTCAAGGTCGCCCCGCAGAAGCTGCGCGCGCTCGAGGCGGGCGACATCAGCCATCTGCCCGGCGTGACGTTCGCGCTCGGCGTCGTGCGCAGCTACGCGAAGATGCTCGGCGTCGATCCGGAACCGTTCGCGCAGGCATTGCGCCGCGAGCGCGGCGTGCCGGAAGTCGACCTGTCGATGCCCGCTTCGTCGGGGACGGATCTGCCGCGCGGCCGCGTGTCGATTCCGCTCGGCGGTTCGTCGGGTCATCATCCGTGGCTGTGGGGGACGGCGATCGTCGTCGTCGCGGTGATCGCGGTACTCATGTGGCACACTGGCGGCGATTCGTCGAGCTGGCTCGCGCGCTTCAAGGGCGGCGACGCCGGGCATGCGTCCGCGGCGAGCGCGCCGGCGGCGTCCACCGTCGACGAGGCGGCCGCGGCCGGCGCGTCGACGGCAGCCGGCAACATCGCGCCCGCGCAGGTTGCGGCGTCTGCCGCGGCGCCGCAGACGGTCGCGTCGGCAGCGCCGGCGCCGGTCGCAGCTTCGGCGACGGCCCAGGTCGCCGCGGCGCCCGCATCGCAGCCGGTCGTCGCCGCTGCGGCGGCGAGCGCGGCCGCGCCGGCCCAGCCCGCGAGCGTCGTGGTCGCGGCAGGCCAGTCGATGGTCGAACTGAAGGTCAAGCAGGATTGCTGGTTCAGCGTGCGCGACAAGAACGGCAAGGAGCTGTTCTCGGCGCTGGTGCGGGCCGGCGAGACGAAGCAGGTCGCGGGCGACGGGCCGTTCAAGGTCACGATCGGCAACAAGGCCGGCCTCGATACGGTCGCGTTCGACGGAAAACCCGTCGATCCGGCAAAATATTCGGCAGCGCGGGGTAACGTGGCGCGGTTCACGTTGCCCTGACGTCAAGCGCCGTGGCGAAGGCCTGTCCTCGACAGGCCGCGAGGGCACGGCGCTTTTTCAATTCATGCGCCGCCTCGCGGCGCATTCCGCGTAAATGGATCTATCGATGCAATCCGAAGCTCAATCCCCACGCAGCAGTCAGATTTGTTCAACCGAGCCGGTGTTCGGCGGGCATCAGCCGCGTCGCGTGTCGCATGCGGTGGATGTTCGTTGGGGCGGGCAGCTCGTGACGATCGGCGGCGATGCGCCGGTGCGCGTGCAGTCGATGACGAATACCGACACGGCCGATGCGATCGGCACGGCGATCCAGATCAAGGAACTCGCGAACGCGGGCTCCGAACTGGTGCGCATCACGGTCAACACGCCGGAGGCGGCGGCGGCCGTGCCGGCGATCCGCGAACAGCTCGACCGGATGGGCGTGACCGTTCCGCTCGTCGGCGATTTCCACTACAACGGCCACCTGCTGCTGCGCGATTATCCGGGCTGCGCGGAATCGCTGTCGAAGTACCGGATCAACCCGGGCAACGTCGGCCAGGGCGCGAAGCGCGACACGCAGTTCGCGCAGATGATCGAAGCCGCCGCGAAGTACGACAAGCCGGTGCGGATCGGCGTGAACTGGGGCAGCCTCGACCAGGACCTGCTCGCGCGGATGATGGACGAGAACGGCGCGCGTGCGCAGCCGTGGGATGCGCAGAGCGTGATGTACGAGGCGCTGATCCAGTCGGCGATCGGCTCGGCCGAGCGCGCGGTCGAACTGGGCCTCGGCCGCGACCGCATCGTGCTGTCGTGCAAGGTCAGCGGCGTGCAGGACCTGATCGCCGTGTATCGCGAGCTCGGCCGCCGTTGCGGCTTCGCGCTGCACCTCGGTCTGACCGAGGCCGGCATGGGCTCGAAGGGCATCGTCGCGTCGACGGCCGCGCTCGGCGTGCTGCTGCAGGAAGGGATCGGCGACACGATCCGCATCTCGCTGACGCCGGAACCGGGCGCATCGCGCACCGGCGAGGTGATCGTCGGCCAGGAAATCCTGCAGACGATGGGCCTGCGCTCGTTCGCACCGATGGTAATCGCGTGCCCGGGCTGCGGCCGCACGACGAGCACGCTGTTCCAGGAACTCGCGATGCAGATCCAGACCTACCTGCGCGAGCAGATGCCGGTCTGGCGCAAGGAGTATCCGGGCGTCGAGAAGATGAACGTCGCGGTGATGGGTTGCATCGTCAACGGTCCGGGCGAATCGAAGCACGCGAACATCGGCATCAGCCTGCCGGGTTCGGGCGAGAACCCGGCCGCGCCCGTCTTCATCGACGGCGAGAAGGTCAAGACGCTGCGCGGCGAGCGGATCGCCGAGGAATTCCAGCAGATCGTCAGCGACTACGTCGCACGCAACTACGGCCGCGCAGCGGCCCTGAACTAAATTCGTCCACACACACGAACGATGACTGAACAGAAACGCAAGATCGAGAAACTCACCGGCGTCAAGGGCATGAACGACATCCTTCCGCAGGATGCCGGCCTGTGGGAGTTTTTCGAAGCGACCGTGAAATCGCTGCTGCGCGCGTACGGCTACCAGAACATCCGCACGCCGATCGTCGAACACACGCAACTGTTCACGCGCGGCATCGGCGAAGTCACCGACATCGTCGAGAAGGAGATGTACAGCTTCACTGACGCGCTGAACGGCGAGAACCTGACGATGCGCCCGGAGAACACCGCGGCCGTCGTGCGCGCGGCGATCGAGCACAACATGCTGTACGACGGCCCGAAGCGCCTGTGGTACATCGGCCCGATGTTCCGTCACGAGCGTCCGCAGCGCGGCCGCTACCGCCAGTTCCACCAGGTCGGCGTCGAGGCGCTCGGCTTCGCGGGCCCGGATGCGGATGCCGAGATCATCATGATGTGCCAGCGCCTGTGGGACGACCTCGGGCTGACCGGCATCAAGCTCGAGATCAACTCGCTCGGCCTCGCCGAAGAGCGCGCCGCGCATCGCGTCGAGCTGATCAAGTACCTCGAGCAGTTCGCCGACGTGCTCGACGAGGACGCGAAGCGCCGGCTGTATACGAACCCGCTGCGCGTGCTCGACACGAAGAACCCGGCGCTGCAGGAAATCGCGCAGAACGCGCCGAAGCTGATCGACTTCCTCGGCGACGAATCGCGTGCGCACTTCGAAGGGCTGCAGCGCCTGCTGCTCGCGAACAACATTCCGTTCAAGATCAACCCGCGTCTCGTGCGCGGCCTCGACTACTACAACCTGACCGTGTTCGAGTGGGTGACCGACAAGCTCGGCGCGCAGGGCACGGTCGCGGCCGGCGGCCGCTACGACCCGCTGATCGAGCAGCTCGGCGGCAAGCCGACCGCCGCGTGCGGCTGGGCGATGGGCATCGAGCGCATTCTCGAACTGCTGAAGGAAGAGGATCTCGCGCCGGAGCAGGAAGGTGTCGACGTGTACGTCGTGCACCAGGGCGAGACGGCGCGCGAACAGGCGTTCATCGCGGCCGAGCGTCTGCGCGACACGGGCCTGGACGTGATTTTCCACTGCAGCGCCGACGGCGCGCCGGCAAGCTTCAAGTCGCAGATGAAGCGCGCCGATGCGAGCGGTGCCGCGTTCGCGGTGATCTTCGGCGAGGAAGAGGTCGCGAACGGCACGGTGGGCGTGAAAGCGCTGCGCGGTGCGGGCCAGGAAGGGGAAAAGAACGTTCAGCAGACCGTACCGGTCGAAAGCTTGACCGAATTCCTAATCAATGCGATGGTTGCATCCGCCGAAGACGGCGACGACTGATCGCGCTGGCATTCGCTCGACAAGAAAAGCCTGAAAAGGAAGGAATCGCTCGCCGATGAGTTATCACGACGAACAAGAATCGATTGAAAGTCTGAAGGCGTGGTGGGCCCGCTGGGGCAATCTCACCACGTGGATCGTGCTCGCGGCGCTCGTCGTCGCGGCCGGTTTCAACGGCTGGAATTACTGGCAGCGCCGTCAGGCCGCCGAGGCATCCGGGCTGTACGAACAGGTCCTGAAGGCCGCCGCCGCGAACGACAAGGCGACGATGGCCCGCGCGGCCGCCGACATGGAAGACAAGTTCGCCCGCACGCCGTATGCGCAGATGACGGCGCTCGCAGCCGCGAAGACGTTGTACGCGGCCGGCGACGCGGCCGGCGCGAAGGCGCAGCTGCAATGGGCGGTCGACCATGCGAAGGACGACGAGTACAAGCAGATCGCGAAGCTGCGCCTCGCATCGCTGCTGCTCGACGAGAAGGCGTACGACGCGGGCCTCGCGCTGCTGTCCGGCACGCCGGTCGATGCATTCAAGGGCCTCGTGGCCGATCGCCGCGGCGATCTGCTTGCCGCGCAAGGCAAGACCGACGATGCGCGCGCCTCGTACAAGCTCGCACTCGACGGCCTGTCGCAGGACGACCAGTCCGCGCGTCAGCTCGTGCAATTCAAGCTCGACGCGCTCGGCGGCTGAGTCCGGCCCCCTCAACCTCTTAACTTGCTTCGCTAACCGATGAATTTGCTGAAACGTTACGCTGTGCCCGTCGCCTGCGCGGCGGCTGTCCTGGCATTGGCGGCCTGCTCGTCGTCGAAGGACGCGCGCCGCGTGCCGACGCCGCTCACCGAGTTCAAGCCCGTCATGGACGTGCAACAGGTCTGGAAGGCGAGCGTCGGCAAGGGCGGGCGCTACCTGTTCTCGCCGGTGGCCGTGGGCGACGCCGTTTTCGCGGCGGGCGAGAACGGTTCGGTCGAGAAGATCGACGCGAAGACGGGCCAGACGCTGTGGCGCACGAAGGTCGGGTCCGACCTGTCGGCCGGTGTCGGCAGCGACGGCAACCTGACCGCGGTCGGCGCGCTGAAGGGCGGCGTGTTCGTGCTCGGCCCCGACGGCAAGCAGCTGTGGAAGACGAGCGTGCAGGGCGAGATCTTCTCGCCGCCGCTGGTCGGCAACGGCCTCGTGATCGTCCGCACGATCGACGGCCAGGTGATCGCGTTCAACGCGCAGACGGGCGAGCAGAAGTGGAACTACCGCAACCGCGCGGTGCCGCTGAACCTGCGCGTGTCGGCCGGCATGACGTTCGCCGGCGATGCGGCCGTGCTGGCGGGCTTCCCCGGCGGCGGCCTCGTCGCGATCAATCTGCAGACGGGCGAGCCGTTCTGGCAGACGCCCGTGTCGTTCCCGAAGGGCGTGACCGAGGTGGAGCGCATCAACGACGTCAGCGGTCCGCCGACGCTCGTCGGTGCCGAAGCATGCGCGGTCACGTTCCAGGGCCAGCTCGGCTGCTTCGACGCGAACTCGGGCCGCCCGCTGTGGGAAAAGCCGTTCTCGAGCCGCAGCGGTCTTGCACAGGATGATTCGGTCGTCGCCGGCGGCGACGACTGGTCGGTCGTGACGGCCTACGACGCCGCGAGCGGCAACCAGCTCTGGCGCAACGACAAGCTGAAGAGCCGCGATGTCGGCGTGCCTTACCTGCTCGGCCATGCGCTCGTGCTGGGCGACTACAAGGGCTTCGTGCACTTCCTGTCGCGCGAAGACGGCAGCTTCATCGCGCGGATGAAGACGGACGGCAGCGCGATCACCGCGGCGCCGGTCCTGGCGGGCAATACGCTCGTCGTGCAGACGAAGGACGGCGGCCTGTACGGGTTCCGTCCGCGCTGACGCGCACGCAACAGGCGCGATCGCGGCGGAGCGGGCGGGTCCCGCACGCCGCGGCCGCGCGACATGAAGGCGGCCGGTGTCCCCGGCCGCTCGGTATTTGAAAGGCAGTTCGCAACGAAAGACGACGGCGCGCAACGCGCGCCCGGCGCGCGCATCCGGCGCGGCGCGAAATCGTGATATTTTCATTCAGCGCAGCCGCCCGCAGCAGCGGGCCTCCCGCTGCTGCGCATCACCGTAGAAAACACAGATGAAACCGGTCATTGCCCTCGTTGGGCGCCCCAATGTGGGGAAATCCACGCTGTTCAACCGGCTCACGCGCTCGCGCGATGCGCTGGTCGCCGACTTGCCGGGCCTGACGCGCGATCGCCATTACGGCGAGGGGCGGGTCGGCGCGCGGCCGTACCTGGTCGTCGATACCGGCGGCTTCGAACCCGTCGCGAAGGACGGCATCCTGCACCAGATGGCGCGGCAGACGCGGCAGGCCGTCGAGGAAGCGGACGTCGTCGTGTTCATCGTCGACGG
This sequence comes from Burkholderia sp. SR8, assembly GCF_052851275.1. NCBI lineage: Bacteria > Pseudomonadati > Pseudomonadota > Betaproteobacteria > Burkholderiales > Burkholderiaceae > Burkholderia > Burkholderia sp. SR8. The sequence goes on along the minus strand of NZ_JAULUC010000001.1, from coordinate 22,038 downwards.
CCGCAACGGGCTCGCGCCGCAGGACAAGTCGATCGCCGACTACCTGCGCAAGACGGGCCGGCCGATCTTCCTGGTCGTCAACAAGGCCGAGGGGATGAAGTACACGGCGGTCGCGACCGACTTCTACGAGCTCGGGCTCGGCGATCCGCGCGCGATCTCGGCCGCGCACGGCGACGGCGTGACCGACATGATCAACGAGGCGCTGGAAGTCGCGTATGCGGGCCAGCCCGAGGAAGCGGACGACGACGATCCGTCGCGCGGCATCAAGATCGCGATCGTCGGCCGCCCGAACGTCGGCAAGTCGACGCTCGTGAACGCGCTGATCGGCGAGGACCGCGTGATCGCGTTCGACATGCCGGGCACGACGCGCGATTCGATCTACGTCGACTTCGAGCGTAACGGCAAGAAATACACGCTGATCGACACCGCGGGCCTACGGCGCCGCGGCAAGGTGTTCGAGGCGATCGAGAAGTTCTCGGTCGTGAAGACGCTGCAGTCGATCTCGGACGCGAACGTCGTCATTCTTCTGCTGGATGCGCAGCAGGACATCTCGGACCAGGACGCGCACATCGCCGGGTTCGTCGTCGAGCAGGGCCGCGCGCTCGTGATCGGCGTCAACAAGTGGGACGGGCTGGACGACCACGCGCGCGATCGCGCGAAAGCGGATTTGACCCGCAAGCTGAAATTCCTCGATTTCGCGAAATCGCACTACATCTCGGCCGCGAAGAAGACGGGCATCGGCGCGCTGATGCGCTCGGTCGACGACGCGTACGCGGCGGCGATGGCGAAGCTGCCGACGCCGAAGCTCACGCGCGCGCTGATCGAGGCTGTGGAATTCCAGCAGCCGCGCCGTCGCGGCCCGGTGCGTCCGAAGCTGCGCTACGCGCACCAGGGCGGCCAGAATCCGCCGCTGATCGTGATCCACGGCAACGCGCTCGACGCGGTCACCGAGACGTACAAGCGCTACCTCGAAAACCGCTTCCGCGAAACTTTCTCGCTGACCGGGACTCCATTGCGCATAGAGTTCCGTTCGTCGAACAATCCGTACGCGGACAAGGGCTGAAGTACGCCTGCCACGCGCGTCCCACAACGGATAGGCCGCATGGCCTATGCCCGGGCGGGGCAGGCAAAATCGGCTATAGTGTAGCGATTGGCGCCGGATCTCTTTTTCTTCGTCGCCAATCCAGATCAACCTGCAAAAAAAGATGGAGTACGCCATGAGCAACAAAGGGCAATTGTTACAAGACCCGTTTTTGAACGCACTGCGCAAAGAGCACGTTCCCGTTTCGATCTATCTCGTCAACGGCATCAAGCTGCAAGGGAACATTGAATCGTTCGACCAGTACGTCGTGTTGCTCCGTAATACGGTGACCCAGATGGTCTACAAGCACGCCATCTCGACGGTCGTGCCGGCGCGCCCGGTGAATTTCCACCCGGACGCGGAAGCCTCGTCCTAACCCATCGCAGCGGCCGGCATCCGGTCGCCGCGAGCGACCGATGCCAGCCGCCTCATCTTGACACCCGATAATTTGATCAACGCAGCGCTCGTCGGCATCGACTTCGGCAAGACCGATTTCGAAGCCAGTCTCGAAGAACTCAGCCTTCTTGCCTCCAGTGCGGGGGCCCGTCCCGCCGTCACCCTCACGGGCCGTCGCGCCAGTCCCGATGCCAAGATGTTCATCGGCAGCGGCAAAGCCGAAGAACTACGGCTTGCGTGCGACGCGCACAACGTCGAAATCGTCATCTTCAACCACGCCCTCGCACCGGCCCAGCAACGCAATCTGGAGCAGGCGCTTAATCGGCGTGTGGTCGATCGCACGAGCCTCATCCTCGATATCTTCGCGCAGCGCGCCCGCAGCCACGAAGGCAAGCTGCAGGTCGAGCTCGCGCAGCTGCAATACTTGTCGACCCGGCTGATCCGCGCGTGGACGCACCTCGAGCGGCAAAAGGGCGGTATCGGCCTGCGCGGCCCCGGCGAAACGCAGCTCGAAACCGACCGCCGGCTGATCGGCGAGCGCATCAAGATGCTGAAGTCGCGCCTCGACCGGCTGCGCCGGCAGCACAGCACGCAGCGTCGGCAGCGCGCGCGCAGCGGCACGATGTCGGTGTCGCTCGTCGGCTATACCAACGCGGGCAAGTCGACGCTGTTCAATGCGCTGACGAAAGCGCAGGCCTACGCGGCCGACCAGCTGTTCGCGACGCTCGATACGACGTCGCGGCGCGTGTACCTGGGCGACGAGGCCGGCCAGATCGTCGTGTCCGATACGGTCGGGTTCATCCGCGAACTGCCTCACCAGCTGGTTGCCGCGTTCCGCGCGACCCTCGAGGAAACGATCCACGCGGATCTGCTGCTGCATGTGGTCGATGCGTCGAGCGCGGTGCGGCTCGAGCAGATCGAGCAGGTCAACGGCGTGCTGCACGAGATCGGTGCGGACACGATCCGGCAGGTGCTGGTGTTCAACAAGATCGACGCCGTGCCCGAGCTGGCGGCCCGCGGCGACGCGGTCGAGCGGGACGAGTATGGTAATATTTCGCGCGTCTTTTTGAGCGCGCGCACCGGTCAGGGTCTCGACGCGTTGCGTGCCGCCATCGCCGAAATCGCCTCCGCGGAACACCTTTCCGGCGCGACGTTACCCGACGACGCGCTCGACGGCGCACCCGCAGAACCGCACGAAGACCACACGATTTCCGAACACGGGCGCTAACCGGTCCCGGCCGGTTCGCCGGCGTCCAATCTGGTGAACAAACTCTGGTGAACGAATACAACGAGCGGAGTACCTGGCGGCGGATGCGCGCCTTGCTGTCGATCAACGATCCCCGCTGGGGGCGTGGTGACGGCAAGGGCAACGACGGATCCCGTACGCGTGCGAACGAATCGAAGCGTCCGCCCGGTGGCGACGGCGACGGTCCGCCCGATCTCGACGAGATGTGGCGCAACTTCAACCGGCGTCTGAGCGGCCTGTTCGGCGGCAAGGGCGGCAACGGCTTCCGGCCCGACAACGGCCGGGCCGCGCGCGTCGGCGTCGGCATCGTGATCGGCGTGCTGATCGCGGTATACGCGGGCAGCGGGCTGTTCGTCGTGCAGGACGGCCAGACCGGCGTCGTGCTGCAGTTCGGCAAGCTGTCGGGCACGGTGGGCCAGGGCGTCCACTGGCGCGCGCCGTATCCGTTCGCATCGCACGAGATCGTCGACACGTCGCAGGTCCGTTCGATCGAGATCGGCCGCAACAACGTCGTGCGTCTCGCGAACGTGAAAGAAGCGGCGATGCTCACACGCGATGCCGACATCGTCGACGTGCGTTTCGTCGTCCAGTACCGGATCCGTTCCGCCACCGATTACCTGTTCCGCAGCGTCGATCCCGAGCGCAGCGTGTCGCAGGCCGCCCAGGCCGCGGTGCGCGCGATCGTCGGCACGCGCAGCGCCGCCGACATGCTGAACCAGGACCGCGACGCACTGCGCGAGCAGCTGTCGGCCGCGATCCAGCGCGATCTCGATCGCTATCAGTCGGGGCTCGAGGTCACGGCCGTCACGATGCAGAGCGTCGCGGCGCCCGAGCAGACGCAAGCGGCGTACGCCGAGGTCGCGAAGGCGCGCGACGAGCGCGAGGCCGCGAAGCGCGCCGCGCAGGCCTATGCGAACGACCTGCTGCCGAAGGCGCAGGGCGACGCCGCGAAGCTCGCCGACGAAGCGAAGGCGTATGCCGAGCGCGTGGTCACCGAGGCCGAAGGCGACGCGGAGCGTTTCAAGCAGGTCTATGCGCAGTATTCGAAGGCGCCCGCGGTGATCCGCGAGCGGATGTACCTCGAGACCATGCAGGAAATCTATTCGAACGCGACGAAGGTGTTCGTCGGCAACAAGGGCGGCAACAGCGTCGTGTACCTGCCGCTCGACAAGCTCGTCGAGCAGGGGCGGCAAAACGCCGCGAATGCGACGAATGCGGCGCCCGCCGGCGCATCCGCGTCCGACGCGGCGTCGGACGCGGCTGCTGCCGCGGCCGGCGCACCCGCGAGCGCGGCTTCGGCCGCCGCGGCGCCCGCACCGGGCAGCGACGTGCTGCGATCGCGCGATGCGTTCCGCAGCCGCTCGCGCGAAGACGATACGAAGTAACGGGGAGCGCAGAACATGAACCGAATCATTGCGCTCGTCGTCGCAATCGTGATCGCCGCGTTCGCGGCATCGTCGACGGTGCTGACCGTCGATCCCCGCCATACGGCCGTGCTGTCGGGACGCGACGGTGCGCAGCCCGAGCTCGCGGGCCCCGGCATCCATTTCAAGCTGCCGCCGCCGCTGCAGACGGCGACGCTGATCGATACGCGCCTGCAATCGCTCGAATCGTCAGACCCGCTGCAGCTGGCGACCGAAGACAAGCACGACCTGCTCGTCGCGTATGCGGCCAAGTACCGGATCAGCGATCCGATGAAGTACTTCACGGCGACGGGCGGCGACGCGGCGGCCGCGGCCGACCGGCTGGCCGGCGCGCTGAAGCGAGCCCTCGGCGACGCGTTCGGCAAGCACGCGCTCGACGATGCGCTCGGCGGCCAGCGCGAGATCGCGGATGCGGCGCGCGATGCGGTGCGCGCGCAGGCAGCGGGCTTCGGCGTCGACGTGGTCGACGTGCAACTGACGCGCGTCGACCTGCCGGCCGCGCAGACGGACGCCGTGTATCAGCGGATGATTGCCGCGTTGCGCGACCAGGCGGCGAAGGTGCGTGCCGAAGGCGCGGCCGACGTCGAGCAGATCAAGGCCGACGCGGAACGCGAGCAGCAGGCGGTGCTCGCGAATGCGTACAAGTCCGCGCAGACGATCAAGGGCGAGGGCGACGCGAAGGCCGCGTCGATCGCCGCCGACGCATTCGGCCGCGATCCGCAGTTCTACCAGTTCTACGCGAGCCTGCAGGCTTACCGGAGTACCTTCAAGCGCAACGACATCATCGTCGTCGATCCCGACAGCGAGTTCTTCCGTTTCATGCGCAGCCCGACGGGCGGTGCCGCACCGGCGGCTCCCGCTCCCCGCAAACACTGACCTTGGGGCGCCGCGACGAGCGGCGCCGTCGCTCGCATGGATCTGGCTGGCTCGTTGTTGCTCGCGGTAGCACTGATGCTGATCATCGAGGGGGCGTTCCCCTTCGTGTTTCCCGTCGCCTGGCGCGACACGTTTCGTAGAATAGCGGAGCGGCCGCCGCATCATATCCGGATCGGCGGGCTCATCGTGATGGCGCTCGGGCTCGTCCTGCTGCTGCTCGCCACTTGACCGGACGGCGCACCCGCCGTTCGTTCCGCCCGATTCCGATTTCCGATTCATTTCGCGGCGCGTGTGTCGCGCCCTGTTTCCCGTCGTAGGACCGTACCGATGTCGACCTGGTTACTTCCCGAGAATATCGCCGACGTGCTGCCGTCGGAAGCGCGCAAGATCGAGGAGCTGCGCCGCAGGCTGCTCGACCGCTTCCGTTCGTACGGCTACGAGATGGTGATGCCGCCGCTGCTCGAATACCTCGAGTCGCTGCTGACGAGCGGCGGCGCCGACCTGCGCCTGCGCACCTTCAAGCTGGTCGACCAGTTGTCGGGCCGCACGCTCGGCCTGCGCGCGGACATCACGCCGCAGGTCGCACGCATCGACGCGCATCTGCTGAACCGTCAGGGCGTGACGCGCCTCTGCTACGCGGGCCACGTGATGCATACGCGTCCGCGTGGCCTGCACGCGACGCGCGAGCAGATCCAGATCGGCGCGGAAATCTACGGCCATGCGGGGCTGGAAGCCGATCTCGAGATCCAGCAGCTGATGCTCGACGCGCTGCATCTGGCAGGGCTGTCGCGGATCCGGCTCGACCTGTGCCACGCGGGCGTGCTCGCGGCGCTGCTCGCGCGCGACGCGCAGGCGGCCGAGCGCGGCGAAGCGCTGTACGACGCGCTGTCGGGCAAGGACGTGCCGCTGCTGAACGAACTGACCGACGATCTCGGCGCCGACACGCGCGCGGCGTTGCGTGCACTGCCGCAGCTGTACGGCGACGCGAGCGTGCTCGACGAGGCGCGCGCGCGCCTGCCGGTGCTGCCGGAGATCACGCGCGCGCTCGACGATCTCGCGCAGCTCGCGGCACAGGCGAAGGGCGCCGAAGTCGCGATCGATCTCGCCGACCTGCGCGGCTACGCGTACCACAGCGGCGCGATGTTCACCGCGTACATCGACGGCGTGCCGAACGCGATCGCGCGCGGCGGCCGCTACGACCACGTGGGCCAGGCGTACGGTCGCGCGCGTCCGGCGACGGGTTTCTCGCTGGACCTGCGCGAGCTCGCGCGGATTTCGCCGGTCGAGGCGCGCGGCACTGCGATCCTCGCGCCGTGGGCACAGGACGATGCACTGAGCGCGGCCGTCGCAGCGCTGCGCGATGCGGGCGAGGTCGTGATCCAGGCGCTGCCGGGGCACGACCACGTGCTCGACGAGTTCGCATGCGACCGTTCGCTCGTCGAGCGTAACGGCGCATGGGTGGTCGAACCCCGTTAATCAGGCGTTCGCGGGCCGTCGTTCGACGTGCATATCGTTGAAGCGAAACGGAAAAATTCGGAATCGCCCGCGAACATAGGTAGAATACGTTTTTAACCAGCTAACGAATCAACATGTCTGCCAGCGCAGTGAACGTGACTCCCGGGCGCAACGTCGTCGTCGTGGGAACGCAATGGGGTGATGAAGGCAAGGGCAAGATCGTCGACTGGCTGACGGACCACGCTCAGGGCGTCGTGCGTTTCCAGGGCGGTCACAACGCCGGCCACACCCTCATCATCGGCGGCAAGAAAACCATCTTGCGCCTCATTCCGTCGGGCATCATGCGTGAAGGCGTCGCCTGCTACATCGGCAACGGCGTCGTCCTGTCCCCCGAGGCACTGTTCAAGGAAATCGGCGAGCTCGAAGAAGCCGGCGTGAACGTGCGCGACCGCCTGTTCATCTCCGAAGCCACGACGCTGATCCTGCCGTACCACATCGCGATCGACCAGGCGCGCGAAGCGCGCAAGGGCGCGGGCAAGATCGGGACGACCGGCCGCGGCATCGGCCCCGCGTACGAAGACAAGGTCGGCCGCCGCGCGCTGCGCGTGCAGGACCTGTTCGACGCGAAGACCTTCGCCGACCGCCTGCGCGAGAACCTCGATTTCCACAACTTCGTGCTGACCCAGTACCTGGGTGGCGCGGCCGTCGATTTCCAGGCCACGCTCGACACGATGCTCGGCTATGCCGATCGGCTGAAGCCGATGGTGGCCGACGTGTCGCGCCGCCTGTACGACGCGAACAATGCCGGCCAGAACCTGCTGTTCGAAGGCGCGCAGGGCACGCTGCTCGACATCGACCACGGCACCTATCCGTTCGTCACGTCGAGCAACTGCGTCGCGGGTGCGGCATCGGCCGGCGCCGGCGTCGGTCCGCAGAAGCTGAACTACATCCTCGGCATCACGAAGGCGTACTGCACGCGCGTCGGCTCGGGTCCGTTCCCGAGCGAACTGTACGATGCGGACAACCCGCAGCGTCAGGACCAAGTGGGCGTCACGCTCGCGAACGTCGGCAAGGAATTCGGCTCGGTCACCGGCCGTCCGCGCCGCACCGGCTGGCTCGATGCCGCGGCACTGCGCCGCTCGATCCAGATCAACGGCGTGTCGGGCCTGTGCATGACGAAGCTCGACGTGCTCGACGGTCTCGATGAAGTGAAGCTGTGCGTCGGCTACAAGGTCGACGGCAAGGACGTCGACATCCTGCCGCGCGGCGCGGTCGACGTCGCGCGTTGCGAACCGGTGTACGAAACGTTCGCCGGCTGGAAGGAAAGCACCGTCGGCATCAAGACGTGGGACGCGCTGCCGGCGAACGCACAGGCTTACCTGACCCGTGTCCAGGAAGTGGCCGGCGTGCCGGTCGACATGGTTTCGACGGGCCCGGACCGCGACGAAACGATCCTGCTCCGCCATCCGTTCAAGGTTTAAATTTTCAGCATGACGCAGCAAATCACGATGACGGCGGCGGACTTGATGACCGATCCGCGCAACGACGACAAGAACCTGTGGGTGGGCTGGGACGAATACCATCGTCTGATCGAGCTGCTCGCGCTGCAGGTGCACGAGTCGGGCTGGAAGTTCGACCAGATCCTGTGCCTCGCGCGCGGCGGCCTGCGCGTCGGCGACCAGCTGTCGCGCATCTATGACGTCCCGCTCGCGATCCTCGCGACGAGTTCGTACCGCGAAGCGGCCGGTACCGAGCAGGGCGAGCTCGACATCGCGCAGTACATCACGATGACGCGCGGCAACCTCGCGGGCAACGTGCTGCTGGTCGACGATCTCGTCGATTCGGGCGTCACGCTCGCGCGGGTGCAGGAGCATCTGAAGGAGCGCTATCCGTCGGTCACGGCCGTGCGCTCGGCCGTGCTCTGGTACAAGGGTTGCTCGAAGGTCAAGCCTGACTATCATACGCAGTACTTGCCGACGAATCCGTGGATTCATCAGCCGTTCGAAGAGTGGGACACGGTCCGTCCGCACAACCTCGAGGCATGGATCAAGCGCGGCCGCGCGCAGCGCGACGGCTCGGGCGCGTAAGCGGCCGGCCCATCGAAGGAAAGCCTTGCACGGCGCCGCTTGCGGCGCCGATTTCATTTGCGCGGCCGGCTGCGGCGATGGGCGGACGCGGTAGGCAGACGGCGCGGCCCCGGCTATGATGGCAGCCCTGCCACAGCTCGTGCACGATTGCATGCGCGGCGTGGATCACGTGGTTTCAGGGCAACAGGGCAGGACGGTGTTTCAGGGGGGCGCGAGTAGAATAGCGCTCGTTTTGTCCGAACCGGACCCGATTATTACGCTTCATATGAACGACACGACCCAGGCGACCGACGCTGCCCATGCGCATTCGACGCACCAACATTCGATGCGCTCGCTTGCGATAGCGGCGATCGGCGTCGTGTTCGGCGACATCGGCACGAGCCCGCTGTATTCGCTGAAGGAGGCGTTCAGCCCCGCCCACGGCATTCCGCTGACCGAAAGTTCGATCCTCGGAGTGATCTCGCTGCTGTTCTGGGCGATCATCCTCGTGGTCGGCGTCAAATACCTGCTGTTCGTGATGCGGGCCGACAACAACGGCGAGGGCGGCGTGCTCGCGCTGATGGCGCTGTCGCTGCGCCCGCTCGATTCGAAGACCCGCGTCGCGGGCGCGCTGATGGCGCTCGGGATCTTCGGCGCGTGCATGTTCTACGGCGACGCCGTGATCACGCCGGCGATCTCCGTGATGTCGGCGGTCGAAGGCCTGCAGATCGCGACGCCGCATCTGTCGCACCTCGTGCTGCCGATCACGATCGTGATCCTGATCGCGCTGTTCTGGATCCAGCGCCACGGCACCGCGACGGTCGGCAAGCTGTTCGGGCCGATCATGGTGCTGTGGTTCGTTGCGATCGCCGCACTCGGCGTGTACCACATCCTGCGCGTGCCGGGCATCGTCGCCGCGATCAATCCGTACTACGCCGCATCGTTCATGGCGGACCACCTGCTGCAGGCCTACGTCGTGCTGGGTTCGGTCGTGCTGGTGCTGACCGGCGCGGAAGCGCTCTATGCGGACATGGGCCACTTCGGTGCGAAGCCGATCCGCATCGCCGCATACGGGCTCGTGATGCCGTCGCTCGTACTGAACTACTTCGGCCAGGGCGCGCTGCTGATGCAGAATCCGCAGGCGATCGAGAATCCGTTCTTCCTGATGGCGCCGGACTGGGCGCTGCTGCCGCTCGTCGTGCTGTCGACGGTCGCGACCGTGATCGCGTCGCAGGCCGTGATTTCCGGCGCCTATTCGCTGACGTCGCAGGCGATCCAGCTCGGCTACGTGCCGCGCATGAAGGTGCTGCATACGTCCGAGCTCGCGATCGGCCAGATCTACGTGCCGGTCGTGAACTGGCTGCTGCTGTTCGTGATCCTCTGCATCGTGATCGGCTTCAAGAGCTCCGACAACCTGGCTGCCGCGTACGGTATCGCGGTGACGGCGACGATGGTGATCACGACCGTGCTCGCGTGCGTCGTGATGGTGAAGGTGTGGAACTGGAACCGGCTGCTCGTCGGCGCGATCATCGCGGTGTTTCTCGCGATCGACCTCGGCTTCTTCGGCGCGAACCTGCTGAAGGTCGCGCAGGGCGGCTGGCTGCCGCTCGGGATCGGCGCGCTGCTGTTCTTCCTGCTGATGACCTGGTACAAGGGCCGTCACATCGTCAAGGAGCGCACGGCGGCCGACGGTATCCCGCTCGAACCGTTCCTGCAGGGCTTGCTCGCGCATCCGCCGCACCGCGTGTCGGGTACCGCGATCTACCTGACCGGCAACGACAAGCTCGTGCCCGTCAGCCTGCTGCACAACCTGAAGCACAACAAGGTACTGCACGAGCGGACCATCTTCCTGACCTTCGTCACGCGCGACATCCCGTACGTGCGCGACGACAAGCGCCTGAGTTCCCGCGATGCGGGCGGCGGCATGTACATCGTCAACGCGCAGTACGGCTTCAACGAGACGCCGGACGTGAAGGCCGTGCTCGAGGAATTCGGCCGCACGCACGACATGACGTTCGAGCTGATGGACACGTCGTTCTTCCTCGCGCGCGAAACGGTCGTGCCGACGCATCTGCCCGGCATGTCGATCTGGCGCGAGCGCGTGTTCGCGTGGATGCATCAGAACGCGGCGAAGCCGACCGACTTCTTCTCGATTCCGGCGAACCGCGTGGTCGAGCTGGGCACCAAGATCGAGATCTGACGCGCGCGTGCAGGGCCGCACATGCGGCCCACGCCATTTCGGCGGCGCATTCGCCGCAGCCATGAAAAAAACCCGCCTTTCGGCGGGTTTTTTTGTACGGCGCCGACGCGTCGAGCGCTCAGCGCTTGAGCTTCGCGAACGCCGCGGCCATCGCGCCGGCCGGTTCCGGCTCGCGCGAACGCTGCGGGCGTGCCGCGCCGCGGCCGGCGTTGCCGCGATCCTGGCCGCCGCGCGGCGCCATGCCCGGCGCGGCCGCGTCGTCGTCGAGGCGCATCGTCAGCGCAATGCGCTGGCGCTTCACGTCGACGTCGAGCACCTTGACCTTGACGACCTGGCCGGCCTTCACGACTTCGTGCGGATCCTTGATGAACTTCGTCGACATCGCGGACACGTGGACGAGGCCGTCCTGGTGCACGCCGATGTCCACGAACGCGCCGAATGCCGCGACGTTCGTCACGACGCCTTCGAGCAGCATGCCCGGCATCAGGTCGGACACTTTCTCGACGCCGTCGCGGAACGTGGCGGTCTTGAATTCGGGGCGCGGGTCGCGACCCGGTTTTTCCAGTTCGGCGAGGATGTCGCGCACGGTCGGCAGCCCGAAACGTTCGTCGACGAATTCGGCCGGCGACAGGCCGGACAGCGCGTCGCGGCTGCCGAGCACGTCGTCGATCCGCTTGCTGATCTTCGCGAGGATCCGTTCGACGACCGGATACGCTTCCGGGTGCACCGACGAGCGATCGAGCGGATTCTCGCCGCCGTTGATGCGCAGGAAGCCGGCCGCCTGCTCGAACGTCTTGTCGCCGAGGCGCGGCACCTTGCGCAGGTGGTCGCGCGACGGGAACGGCCCGTTCGCGTCGCGGTAGTCGACGATGTTGCGCGCGAGCGTCGCGTTGAGGCCCGATACGCGCGCCAGCAGCGCGACCGACGCGGTGTTCGCGTCGACGCCGACCGCGTTCACGCAATCCTCGACCACCGCATCGAGCGAGCGGGCGAGTTCGCGCTGGTTCACGTCGTGCTGGTACTGGCCGACGCCGATCGCCTTCGGCTCGATCTTCACGAGCTCGGCGAGCGGATCCTGCAGGCGGCGTGCGATCGACACGGCGCCGCGCAGCGACACGTCGAGATCCGGGAATTCCTTCGCGGCCAGCTCGGACGCCGAGTAGACCGACGCGCCGGCTTCCGACACCACGATCTTCTGCAGCCGCAGTTCGGGGTGCTTCGAGATCAGCTCGCTCGCGAGCTTGTCGGTTTCGCGCGACGCGGTGCCGTTGCCGATGCTGATCAGCTCGGCCTGCGTCTGCGCGGCGAGGCGCGCGAGCTTTGCCAGCGAGCCGTCCCAGTCGCGGCGCGGCTCGTGCGGGTAGATCGTGTCGGTCGCGAGCAGCTTGCCGGTGCGGTCGACCACGGCGACCTTCACGCCGGTGCGCAGGCCGGGGTCGAGGCCGATCACGGCCTTCGGGCCGGCCGGCGCGGCGAGCAGCAGATCCTTCAGGTTGCGCGCGAACACGCGGATCGCCTCGGCTTCGGCGGTTTCGCGCAGTTGCGTGAGCAATTCGTTTTCGATGTGCGGCTGCACCTTCACCCGCCAGCACCAGCGGCACACGTCGGACAGCCACTTGTCGGCCGGGCGGCCCTGGTTCGCGATCCCGAAATGGCGCGCGATCATCGCTTCGCCCGGATGCGGCACCTGCGCGTCGAGTTCTTCGCCGAGGCCGAGCTTCACGGTCAGCACGCCGGCGTTGCGGCCGCGGAACAGCGCGAGCGCGCGGTGCGACGGCACGGTCCGGATCGTTTCCGCGTAGTCGTAGTAGTCGCGGAACTTCTCGCCTTCCTCGTTTTCCTTGCCTTCGACGACCGCTGACGACACGACGCCCTGGCTGTGCAGGTAGTCGCGCAGCTTGCCGAGCAGTTCGGCCGTTTCGCCGAACTGCTCGGACAGGATGTCGCGCGCGCCGTCGAGCGCGGCCTTCACGTCGGCGACGCCCTTGTCGGCATCGACGTACGCGGCGGCTTCGGTCTGCGGGTCGAGCAGCGGATTCGCGAGCAGCGCGTGCGCGAGCGGCTCCAGGCCGGCTTCGCGGGCGATCTGCGCACGCGTGCGGCGCTTCGGCTTGTACGGCAGATAGAGGTCTTCGAGCACCTGCTTGCTGTCGGCCGCGTCGATCGCGGCGCGCAGTTCGTCGGTCAGCTTGCCCTGTTCGTCGATGCTCGACAGGATCGCCGCGCGGCGATCCTCGAGCTCGCGCAGATACAGGAGGCGTTCCTCGAGCTGGCGCAGCTGCGTGTCGTCCAGGTTGCCGGTCACTTCCTTGCGGTACCGGGCAATGAACGGAACGGTCGAGCCTTCGTCGAGGAGTTGCACGGCCGCCGCGACCTGGCGCGGCTGGACGGACAGTTCGGTGGCGATGCGCTGTACGATCTTGAGTGCTACGGTTTCCGTCATGTCGTGGATGATCTGCCTGCTGAAATCGCGGCGCGGGCCGGCAGACCGCGCGGCGGGCTGCGAGACGGGGCCGCCGGACCAGATGCCGCGGGTGAGTGAAGCGGGGCATTTTGCCATAAATGGCGGAGCGTCCAGCCGGGGGTGATAGAATTTGACACATGTCCCGCAGCTTTCCTACGACGTTGCCAACTTCCCGCATTTCTCTCGTCGCGCTCGCCGCAGCGCTTGCCGCGGCTTTGTCCGCCGGGTCGGTTGCCGCGTACGCGCAGGCACCCGGCGCAACCGTGCCTGACACCGCCGTCGCCGCGCCGATCGCGGCCTCCGCCACGCAGGATTTTGACGCCCGTCAAAAAGTGCTCAATCAGCGTTCCGCCGAAAACGATTATCGTTATGCGGTGGCGGAGCACGACTGCTACAGCAAGTTCTTCGTCAACCACTGTCTCGGCAATGCGCGCGACCGGATGCGCGAGGAGCGGGCGAGCATCCGCCAGGAGCAGCTCGCGCTCGACGACGAACAGCGCGCGGTGCGGGCGCAGCAGCGCGACGAGCAGCAGGCGCTGAAGCAGGCGCAGAATGCGGCGGAAGCGCCGCAGCGGGCCGCGAACGACGCGGCGAACGCCGCTGCGTTCCGCGACAAGCAGGAGCAGAATGCACTGAAGCGGGCGCAGCGCGGTGCGGAAGGCCCGCAGCGCGCGGCGAACCGGCAGGCATACGACCAGAAGCAGGCGGATTTCCAGCGCAAGCTCGACGAGGCGCACCAGCAGGCCGCGCAAAAGGCGCAGGAGCGCTCGGACAACGCCGCGCGCTACGAGCAGAAGCAGAAGGAAGCCGCCCAGCACAAGGCCGATGTCGAGCGGCGTCAGCAGGAAGCGGCCGAGAAGGCCAAGCAGAAGCAACAGCAGGGGCAGTAACGTGTCGGATTGATCCGGAATCAGTCTCATGCGTGCCGGCACGCCAGCCGGCGCGCTGCTTCGATGAGGAGGCGCATATGCAAAACCGTCCCACGGAACAGCAGCAGGAATTGCACAACCGTTTGGCAGCATTGCAGGAGCAGCACCAGCAGCTCGCTCGGGAAATCGAGCTGAAGGAAGGACACTCCGACATCGACGACATTACGCTGCACCGGCTGAAGAAGGAAAAGCTGGCGGCCAAGGACAAAATCATTTTGCTGCAATCGCAGCTGGAACCGGATAAGCGCGCCTGAGCGCGGCCTGGCAAGCGCCGGCGCCGCCCGGGCGCTGGACACAGGAACGCTTGCCTTGAATTCACCGCTTGAAGCCAACCCCGATGCCCGGCGTGACGCGTCGTCCGCCGGGCGCGTTCGTGCGCCCGAAGGCACGTTCGAGCTGAGCCGCAAGCGTGTCGACGAGCTCGACACGATCTTCGGCGAAGGCGGACTGCTCGCGCGCGCGCTCGACGGCTATCATCCGCGTCAGTCGCAGATCGAGATGGCGCGCGCGGTCGCGTCCGCGATGGAGGCGTCCGCGCGCCGGTTGCCGGAGCCGGAAATCTTCGAGACGCGCAAGCGGCCGGCACGTCGCCTGGGCGACGGCGACAAGGCCGACAAGGGCGCCGAATCGGCCGCGGACGGCGCAGCAGCCGACGCCGACGGCGACACCGCCGACAACACGCTGATCGTCGAGGCCGGCACCGGCACCGGCAAGACCTATGCGTACCTCGTGCCCGCGATGCTGTGGGGCGGCAAGGTGATCGTGTCGACCGGCACGAAGCACCTGCAGGACCAGCTGTTCCAGCGCGACATCCCGACGGTGCGCAACGCGCTCGCGGTGCCGGTCACGGTCGCGATGCTCAAGGGCCGCTCGAACTACCTGTGCCATTACTACCTGCAGCGCACCGCCGACAACGGCCGGCTGCCGTCGCGGCAGGACACCGCGTATCTGCAGGAAATCGTCCGTTTCGCGAAGATCACGAAGAGCGGCGACAAGGCCGAGCTCGCGAGCGTGCCGGAGACGGCGCCCGTGTGGTCGATGGTCACGTCGACGCGCGACAACTGTCTCGGCCAGGAGTGCCCGCATTACAAGGAGTGCTTCGTGATGCAGGCGCGGCGCGAGGCGCAGCAGGCCGACATCGTCGTGGTCAACCATCACCTGTTCTTCGCGGACATCATGTTGCGCGACACCGGGATGGCCGAACTGCTGCCGAACGCGAACACGGTGATCTTCGACGAGGCGCACCAGCTGCCCGAAACGGCCACGCTGTTCTTCGGCGAGACGCTGTCGACCACGCAGATCCTCGAACTCGCGCGCGACACGGTCGCCGAAGGCCTCAGCCATGCGCGCGACGCGGTCGAGTGGGTGAAGCTCGGCGGCGATCTCGAGCGCGCGGCGCGCGACCTGCGGCTCGCGTTCGCGAACGACCAGATCGTGCGCATGTCGCTCGCGCAGCTGGGCGACGATCATCCGATGTTCGGCGCGCTCGACGGGCTCGAGGCGGCGCTCGATGCGCTCGCGTCGGCGCTGGCCGGCCAGGCCGAGCGGGCGGAGTCGCTCGGCGCGTGCCTGCGGCGCGCCCGCGAATTGCAGGACCTGCTCGCCGGCTGGGTCACGCCCGGGGCGGCGGAAGCGGCCGCGAAGGCCGATGCCGCGGCGGCCGGCGACAAGGCCGCGGCCGACGACCCGAACGAGAAGGTGCGCTGGGTCGAAGTGTTCGCGCATACCGTGCAGCTGCACGAAACGCCGCTGTCGGTCGCGCCGATCTTCGCGAAGCAGCGCGCCGGCGTGCCGCGCGCGTGGGTCTTCACGTCGGCGACGCTGTCGGTGCGCGGCGACTTCACGCACTACGCGGCGCAGATGGGCCTCAGCTCGCGGCGCTCGATGACGCTCGCGAGCCCGTTCGACTATCAGACGCAAGGGCTGCTGTACGTGCCGCGCAACCTGCCGCAGCCGTCGTCGCCGGCGTTTACCGATGCCGTGTTCGACGCCGCGCTGCCGGCGATCGAGGCGTCGGGCGGCGGTGTGTTCATGCTGTGCACGACGCTGCGCGCGGTCGACCGGATCGCATCGAAACTGCGCGACGTGATCGAGTCGCGCGGCTGGAACACGCCGCTGCTGGTGCAGGGCGACGCGAGCCGCACCGAGTTGCTCGATCGCTTCCGGTCGTACGGGAACGCAATCCTGGTCGGCAGCCAGAGCTTCTGGGAAGGCGTGGACGTGCGCGGCGACGCGCTGTCGCTCGTCGTGATCGACAAGCTGCCGTTCGCGCCGCCGGACGATCCGGTGCTGGCCGCGCGGCTCGATGCGCTGACCCGGAAGGGCCTGAGCCCGTTCGCGGTTCACCAGCTGCCGCAGGCGGTGATTACGCTGAAGCAGGGCGCAGGCCGCCTGATTCGCGCGGAGACGGATCGCGGCGTGCTGATGATCTGCGACACGCGGCTCGTCGACAAGCCTTATGGCCGCCGGATCTGGCAGAGCCTGCCGCCGTTCAAGCGCACGCGCGAGATCGCGGTCGTGCAGGACTTCTTCGACGAGCATCGCGCGCAGAAACGCGCGTGAGCAAAGCGTCGCCTGCTGGCGGCGACGCCAACAAAAAACCCGGCTCGATGGCCGGGTTTTTTGCTGGTGCGGCGGGCGTCGCTCAGAACTGCCACCACGACTTCTTCGTGCCGGGGCGCGAGTGGCCGGTGATGTACGGGCTGTCCGGGAACGTGCCCGCGAGCACGCGCTTCGTGTCTTCCGCGAGCTGCGGCTGGTTCAGCTTGCCGTACGACAGGATCATGATGTGCAGCGCGTCCTCGATTGCCGGTGCACCCTTGTAGTCCTTGATCGCGAGCTGCGCGCGGTTGATCGCCGCGACATACGCGCCGCGCCGGTAGTAGTAGTCGGCCGCATGCACTTCGTGCGACGCGAGCGCGTTGACGATGTAGCGCATCCGGGCCGCGGCGTCGGGCGCGTACTTGCTCTTCGGGTAGCGGTCGACGACGACCTTGAACGCATCGTACGATTCGCGCAGCGCCTGCGGATCGCGTTCGCTCATGTCCTGGCCGGAGAAGCGACCGAACAGGCCGAGATCGTCGTTGAAGTGGATCATCCCCTTCAGGTAGTACGCGTACGGAATGTCCGGGTGATCCGGGTGGAGCTGGATGAAGCGGTCGACGGCCTGGTCGGCGGCCGCCGGTTCGTTGTCCTTCCAGTTGCAGTACGCGACGTTGATCTGCGCCTGTTGCGCGAAATGACCGAACGGATCGCGGCCTTGCAGCGATTCGAAATATTTCGCGCACTTGCCCCAGTCGCCGCCGGACAGTGCGTCCTGGGCCTCTGAGTATAATTTGTTGTTCGACCAGGTCGCCGTCTCGTCCTGCTTCTGCGGCAAGCCGTGGCAGCCGGCGATGAGGGCCGCGGCCGCTACCGCCGCAGCTCGGGCGGCGACGGTTTTGGCCGTACGTTTGGTCGAATTCATCATGCTCGCATGTCCTAGCTTCAAGTCTCGGTGACCCAGTCTAAATGACCCGTTCAAGTTCGCAGAATGCCCCGCGGGGCAAGTCAAATCGCGAAGATTATAGCCCAAGCGATCGGCCCGCCGACGCTGCGTCGGGGGATTCCCTCGATGACGATCTGCCCGGCGACGCGATCCAGGCACCCGTCGTGCCGTCCGCCGCGGGCGACGACGCGCCGCGCGTCGTCGAAGTGCCGCTGTCGCTCGCCGGCGAACGCCTCGACAAGGCGCTCGCCCAGCTGTTCCCCGAATTCTCCCGCAGCCGCCTGCAGAGCTGGATCGAGGCGCAGCGCGTGCTGATCGACGGCGCGCCGGCGAAGATCCGCCAGCCGGTGCCGCTCGGCGCGAAGATCGCGCTCGTGCCCGACCTGCTGCCGGAGCAGCTCGCGTTCACGCCGGAGCCCGTGCCGCTCGACGTGATCTACGAGGACGACGCGCTCGTCGTGATCAACAAGCCGGCCGGCCTCGTCGTGCATCCGGCGGCCGGCAACTGGAGCGGCACGATCCTCAACGGCCTGCTGCACCGCTACGGCGACGCGGCGGCCGGCCTGCCGCGCGCGGGCATCGTGCACCGGCTCGACAAGGAAACGTCGGGCCTGATGGTGGTCGCGCGCACGCTCGCCGCGCAGACGGATCTCGTGCGCCAGCTGCAGGCCCGCACCGTGAAGCGCCGCTATTTCGCGCTCGTGTGGGGCACGATGCCCGAGGAAGGCACGATCGACGCGCCGATCGGCCGCGATCCGCGCGAGCGCACGCGCATGGCCGTCGTCACCGGCGCGTCGGGCAAGCCCGCGCGCACGCATTTCCGCACGGTTGACACATGCGTGTGGCAACGTCAGCCCGTTTCGGCGATCCAGTGCGATCTCGAAACCGGCCGCACGCATCAGATCCGCGTGCACTGCGCGCATGCCGGGCACCCGCTGCTCGGCGACCCCGTCTACGGGCGCGCGCGCGGCAAGCGCTCGGTCACGCCGCTGCCGGACGGGTTCGCACGGCAGGCGCTGCATGCGTGGCGGCTCGGCCTCGTGCATCCGGTCTCGGGCAAGACGATGCAGTGGCGTTGCCCGCTGCCGGACGACATGAATGCACTGGTCGCGGCGCTGGGCTTCGGCCACGGCGACGACGAATTCGACGACGACGACGTCTATGACGATGACGATTTCGCCGGCGAATATCACGACGATGAGCCGTACATGGATGACGAGGAGGAGTGAGTGCCGATGACGAACGTGGCGCCGTTGACATGGCAGGACTGCATCCGCCCCGACTGGCAGGTGTCGCCGCGCGTGCGCGCGCTGATCACCACGCGCGACGGCGGCGTGAGCGAAGGTCCGTACGGGCGCTGGCAGGATGGCGCCGCGTTGCCGGGCGGGATGAATCTCGGCCTGCACACCGGTGACGATCCGGACCATGTCGCGGCCAATCGCGCGCGGCTGCTCGCGCTGGCGGGCCAGTCGCGCGCCGCGTGGCTCGAACAGGTGCACGGCGCGCAGATCGTGCGCGCGGACGACGTGATCGGCGCGGCGGCGGATGCCGCTGCGCCCGTGCGGGCCGACGCGAGCGTGACGGATCGCGCGGGTGCGGTCTGCGTCGTGATGGTCGCGGATTGCATGCCGGTGCTGCTGTGCGACGCGCAGGGCAGGGCCGTGGGCGTCGCCCATGCGGGCTGGCGCGGGCTCGCGGCCGGCATCGTCGAGCAGACCGCGGCCCGCGTCGCCGCGCTCGCGGGCGGCGCGACCGATCAGGTCCATGCGTACCTCGGGCCTGCGATCGGCCCGCAGGCGTTCGAAGTCGGCGCGGAGGTGCGCGATGCGTTTCTCGACACGGCTCCGCAGTCGGAGCATGATGACACGCGGCAGGCGTTCGTCGCGATCGATGGCACGCCCGGCAAGTTCCTCGCCGACCTCCCTGCGCTTGCGCGCCTGCGTCTTGCCCGCGCCGGCGTGGCGTACGTGAGCGGCGGCACCGCGTGTACGTTCGCCGAACCCGCGCGCTTCTATTCATACCGGCGCGACCGCGTCACCGGACGCATGGCCGCCGCCATCTGGCTGAGCGATTGACGGCTCGCCGCGCGCTTGCGCGCGCGGTTTGTTGCGCTGCAAAATGGAGTTATCTCGATATTGCGGCGGCAATGCGGTGTTGTATGGACAACCGAATGAATAATCGCAAAGTCAAGTCAATCGAAATGTTTCATGTTTCGCCGGAAGCCTTGTCCCGCCTGTTGCGCGCGGATTATCTCCGGGCGGAAATGTTCAGTGGTTTGACGCGGTGCTTCACATGGGGAAAACGATAATGATAAAAATACCGCACTGCGGCAGAATCTGGAGACGCCTCTCCAGAGCATGACGGCCCGGCTCGCAGCCGGCACGCCGCGCGCGAGCAGGATTTCACGATTGACGCTCACGAATCACCGGTAAGGCAGGTAATGACAGCATCGAAAAATTCGTCGACGTCCGCTCAGGCGGGCACTTCCGCGGGCAGCACCGGATCCGGTCAGGCTGCGCAGCCGATGCAGCAGATGTTCGAGTCATGGCTGAACGCGTGGCGCGGCTTCGCAGATCCGGCGCGCGCCGCAACGGCGGCGACTTCCGCGAACCCGTTCGCCGCATTCCAGTTCCCGACAGCGGTTCCGTTCCAGATGCCGTCGATGCCCGATCTGGGCGGGCTCGGCAACCTGGCATCGCCGTTCGCGGGGCTGAAGCTGCCGGTGGCCGCGATTCCGCCCGAACGGCTCCAGAAGTTGCAGGCCGACTACGCGCGCGACTGCGTGACGCTGATGCAGCAGGCGGCCGCCGCGAAGCTCGAGTCCCCCGAACTGAAGGACCGCCGCTTCAGTGGCGATGCGTGGAAGGCCTCGCCCGCACATGCGTTCGCGGCGGCGTGGTATCTGCTCAATGCGCGCTATCTGCAGGAACTGGCCGACGCGCTCGAGACCGATCCGAAGACGCGCGAGCGCATCCGTTTCTCGGTCCAGCAATGGACGGCCGCGGCCGCGCCGAGCAACTTCCTCGCGCTCAATCCCGATGCCCAGAAGTCGATCCTCGAGACGCAGGGCGAAAGCCTGCGGCAGGGGATGATGAACCTGCTCGGCGACATGCAGCGCGGCAAGATTTCGCAGACCGACGAATCGCAGTTCGTGGTCGGCAAGAACCTCGGGTGCACGCCGGGCGCGGTCGTCTACGAGAACGACCTGATCCAGCTGATCCAGTACACGCCGAAGACCGACAAGGTGTTCGAGCGGCCGCTGCTGATCGTGCCGCCGTGCATCAACAAGTTCTACATCCTCGACCTGCAGCCCGAGAATTCGCTCGTCGCGCACGCGCTGTCGAACGGCCATCAGGTGTTCCTCGTGTCGTGGCGCAACGCCGATGCATCGGTCGCGCACAAGACGTGGGACGACTACATGAACGAAGGACTGCTCGCGGCGATCGACGCCGTGCAGCAGATCAGCGGCCGCGAGCAGATCAACACGCTCGGCTTCTGCGTCGGCGGCACGATGCTCGCGACCGCGCTGTCGGTGCTCGCCGCGCGCGGCGAACATCCGGCCGCGTCGATGACGCTGCTGACCGCGATGCTCGACTTCACCGACACCGGCATTCTCGACGTGTTCGTCGACGAGGCGCACGTGCAGATGCGCGAGCAGACCATCGGCGGCAAGAACGGTGCGGCGCCGGGGCTGATGCGCGGCGTCGAGTTCGCGAACACGTTCTCGTTCCTGCGGCCGAACGATCTCGTGTGGAACTACGTCGTCGACAACTATCTGAAAGGCCGCACGCCTGCCGCGTTCGACCTGCTGTACTGGAACAGCGACTCGACGAGCCTGCCGGGCCCGATGTACGCGTGGTACCTGCGCAATACCTATCTCGAGAACAAGCTGCGCGTGCCGAACGCGCTGACCGTGTGCGGCGAGTCCGTCGACCTGTCGCGCATCGACGTGCCGACCTTCATCTACGGGTCGCGCGAGGATCACATCGTGCCGTGGCAGACGGCCTACGCATCGACGTCGATCCTGACGGGCCCGCTGAAGTTCGTGCTCGGCGCGTCGGGCCACATCGCGGGCGTGATCAACCCGCCGGCGAAGAAGAAGCGCAGCTACTGGGTCAACGACAGCGACCTGCCCGAATCCGCGGACGACTGGTTCGCCGGCGCGACCGAGCAGCCGGGCAGCTGGTGGACGACCTGGGTCGAATGGCTCGACGAGTACGGCGGCCGCAAGGTGGCGCCGCCCGCGAAGGCCGGTTCCGCGCAATTCCCGGTGATCGAGCCGGCGCCGGGCCGCTACGTGTTGCAGCGCGATTGACGAAAACCGGACAGCGGCGCACGCTGTCCGGCGCACCGCAGTTTTTTTAACAGGGCCGGTAGCGATGCGCCGTGTCGTGCGGGCCCGGAGGAAACGGAA